>URYG01000034.1 GCA_900551985.1 uncultured Prevotella sp.
TACAAGAAGAAAATCAACAAGTTACAAGCTGCCAGACAATTTGTCCGGACAAATTCAATTTGTCCGTGTTATTTTTTTATGAGAAAGGAGGAAGAAGAAAAAGGGGGTTACGGATTGAGACGAGAACCAGTTATCCGAGAAGGAATAACCTGGCACCCGAGAAACTATGATTTAGCACATGCGAACCTATGTTTTCTGCCCCACAAAACTATGACTTAGTATTTTTAACACATACGCTTCATATCTTACTTTTGCATTTCTTATAGGATTATCAAGATTAGTCTATACCTACAATCTCCATAAAGGTTCATTTTCCCAACCTTGAGGAAATCCCATAGCATGTAAATCTACATTGGGGTATTCTGCAAATAATTTGAACAGAGAACTTTTCAAATCCATGCAAGGTGTGATTGTTTGCTCCAAATATAATAAGGTGCATAGCTGATGGTACAGCTTAATCGGTTTTTGACTTGAAGTAATCCAATGAAGAGGAAGCCGATTCGGCAATTGAGGCTTCAAGGCAAAACGCCTGTTCCATATACGTGCATGATGGGCACAGCAATTGCGAAGTACGGTAATGCACCTTATCCAACTTTCCAAATAAGTGTATTGAGGAAGACCAAACTCTCTTGCCACTTGTTTCTTTAATCGATTGTCCTTAAACAGGCAAAACAACTTGGAAAGCGTACCAAAAGAAACAACCTCCAAGGTTTTCCACACTGGAGGAAGAGCAGGATAAGTATATTTCTCGGAATGTTCCTTGATGAAATCTTCATTTGAGCGAGACACTTCTTTCTTTATATTATCAAGACAACCTTCATAAAACTCTGCATTCTTGAACAATGATGAATCCATAAACCAAAATGCCCCATGTTCCATTGAGAACACTTGAATCATCTTAGTTCGGAGAGAAATCTCAATATCTTGGATAGCTTTGAATATAAGTTGGCGGAGTTCTTTATCAAAGAGATAAAGGTTGATGGCTTGCTCGAATGTACTGCCTGACTTGTAAAGATGATGCTGTCGGTCTTGCTCTATATATCGAAGATAACTAGCTATACGGAAATAGCTGATATTGCGAAGCTGTAATTTGGCCGTTGCAACATCCTCTATCATTAGTCCTCTGTTTTGGAGCAAGGCTAATTGTTCATCTATGTTTATCGGTTGTTTGTTGTAGTTCATATACTCCCATATAAAAAGCGAAGTCCCACCGTGGTACGCATCGTTGAGAGGCGTGGTGGGATTTGTTGCTGCAAAAATACGCTTTTAATTTGAAATCTCCAAATATTTTTTGAGAAATCTGTATATCAAGTAGTGAATTAAACTCAAAAAGTTCCAATTTGCTCCGAACGACTGCTGAATTTCGGGCCTTATCACCAGGCGAAATTTGGTGGTTACAAAAGAAAGATGTATTTTTGCCCCCGCTTACCGGATAGTCCGGCAAACTAACAATTTAATCTCTAAAAGATATGATAAATTTCAATCTTAAAAATGCTGAGAATCTTTTGGCTGCTAAAGCTAGTACACAACCACTCAATGACTTTCCTGTAGATCAGCTTCCACTCGGACTCCGTGACTCGCTCTCTGGCGTAGCCCCAGAGGCTCGCGTGCCCGCCCTCTTCGATGCCAGCCGTGAGCGTGGCGACGGAGCCAGTCGTGAAACCATCCGTAAGATGATAAGCCGCTGGACCAAGCGTGGTCTCTGCAAGAAGCTGAAGAGTGGCGACACCGAAATCTGGCAGAAGCTTACCCTCTCGGCATAAAGCACATCTACAATCTCGGCACAAAGTATCTTTAATCTCCTAAAACAGTTAATCCCCCATCACGCAGCCAAAGCGTGATGGGGGATTACTGTTTCTGATGATATCACCATTTCATTGCTGATAACACATGAAAAAAGAGATAATGATAAAGATAAAAGCATAAAGTTTTATAAATTATACCCTAGGGTATAATACCTTTGGGTATAATTTTGTAACTTTGCAGAGAATCAAGACTTTAAGTATATGAACAAGATACCATTTGAATATGGTTCTATCGCAGAAAATGAATATTTCATTGATAGAATCGAAGATAGAAGAGACCTCAAGACTTTTCTAGGAGGAGGCATCAACGTGATGCTGATTTCTCCAAGAAGATGGGGTAAGTCTTCACTTGTCAAAGCCGCAATGGAAGAGCTGAAGCAAGAACAGAAGGATGTGAGAGTATGCTATCTGGATGCCTTCAAGATTTTCTCTGAGGAAGAGTTCTACAACAAGTTTGCAAGTGCAGTACTCCAGGGCGTTTCTTCCACTATGGAAAAGAGATGGGCCGACATCGTAAAGTTCATCCAGTCCATATCTCCAAGCCTCACCATCAACCAGTGACCCAGTGAATGCCGTAGAAGTAAATCTAAACTTCAAGCCCCTGAAGGAAAGTGCCGAGGAAATTCTCAATCTTCCAGAAAAGATAGCCAAGGCAAAAGGTATCCATGTCATCGTGTGCATTGACGAGTTCCAGCAATTGACAAACCTGCCCGACTGGAAGCGCCTGGAAGGAACCATGCGTTCGGTATGGCAGGGACAACATAGTACAACCTACTGCCTCTATGGCAGTAAACGCCACATGATGATGGATATATTCGGCAACTCGAAGAATCCATTCTATCGTTTTGGACAGATGATGACATTGAAGAAGATAGCCAAGGAATACTGGAAGCCTTTCATCCACGACAGTTTCTACAATCACGGCAAGTCTATCAGCGATGATATGATTGAGCGAATCTGCAATGCCGTGCAATGCCACTCCTGGTACATGCAGCAATTCTGCTTTCTCATCTGGACACGTACGGCAACAGAGGTGACAGAGGAAATCTATCAGTCACAGCTTACCAAACTTCTGGATACCAATGCCGATATGTTCATTACCGATATTGATGGCATGCCTGCCTCACAAATAGCATTCCTGCGTGCCGTCTGCATGGGAGAGACTCATTTCAATGCCCAACAGGTTGTAGCAGAATATGGACTCGGTGCTCCACGCACCATCACCAAGAACAAAAAGACTCTTGTAGAAAGAGACTTCATCGAGAAATCGGGCGATGGCTTCAAGATGGTTGACCCCGTCTTCGAACTGTGGTTCAAACGGGAATACTGCAATATTTTACCTCAATAAATACAGAATTCGCAGAGATTTCACCACTTCCACTTCATCTGCACCTCCAGATCCATCTGATGAGAACCGGCGATTTCCTGCAGGCCGGAAGAGATGTGGGTGCGGTCGAAATAATCGGTGCTGCCCAGCTTTGCTATAACCAGCAGATGATGGCTGATCTCCGAACGCGCCACCAGGGCATAGCGGATGCCCTCGCCAAAGTAGCTGCCAAAACTCATCTGATAGAGCAAGCCCGGCTCATAGGCATAGATGCGACTGGCGAAATCCTGGGTGTGAAAATAGCCGAAACTGCCCTGCAGCCTCAGCCACCGCCAATGATATCCGATGTTTTCATTCAGCAGATAACCGCTGCTGGAAGCATTCTGGGTGCTGCTGCCGGAAGTTGTCTTAGTGCCGCTGCCCGCATTCCCTTCCCGGTACTCCGTATAATCCACACTCGTCTTGGAACTCCAGTTTTTCGTGGTAACGCTGGCATAGAAACGGAGACGACCGGTAACGTTTCCCGCCTTTTCCTTATAGCGGACCCGGGCTCCCAGTGTCCAGGAACGGGAAGGAAGATAGAGGATATTCAGCAGATGATCCCAGCTCTGCGTACTCTGACGGGTATGATACTTAGGCCAGGCAAAATAGGCAAAGTCGCTATAGGCGGTAAGGGTCCAGCGACTGCCTGGCGACCACGTAGCCCCCACATACACGCCGTTTTCATCCTGCACGCTGCTTCCCTCGGCAAAACTGTTGCTGAACAGGGAATAGTATCTGGCAGAATAGAACCTCTGCACAGCCGTGAGCGAGAAATGATCGGAAACCAGATAAGATGCCGCATTGAGCGTGGCGACGGCTGCACAATCACCCGTCGCCGTTTCGCCCCCTATCGTCCAGCGATGGGAAATATAGCCATAATCTACACTCACATTCCAGAAGGCATCACCTTCGGGAGCAAACCGCTTGTACAACTGCACCTTTTCTGGCATCAGCGGGAGGGAGAAAGAGGTATAGAAACCGGTGGCTCCGATATGCCAGCCCTGATGGCGATAGTTGATATTGCCACCCACCAGCGTATTGGAAGCTATATCCTGCCTGGCTATCTCCCTGCGTGTACGATGCAGACCGGTCTTGAGAATAGTCTTGATGCCACCCTCATCACTCAGCGTGGCATCTATCTTGCGATAAGAGAGGAATCCGGTAAGGTCGAGTCCCTTCAACAAGGTATAGGTGGCTGCCGCTCCCTGCAGATAGTTGGCAGAAGAACGGGAGGAATGAACCTTGATCTGGCTGGTGGTTCTGCCCAGCGAGGACAGCACCGAGAGTTTGCCGAAGCTGAAGTCGTTGTTGAGAATCAGTCCCATTCCCTCGTGCAGCCGATACCTGCCCAGGGTGATATTCTTCCATCTTCCCAGTTTCCTGACTTGCAGATAGAAGGAATAGAAATCATATCCCAGGTTGTTCCTGCCGCTTCCGAAAGGTTCGCCCGCATCCTGGGCGCCTACGAATCCCATCTTCACATAGTCGCCATACCTGAACTGATAGCGCACCCCGTGCCTATACTTATATCCCAGGTATCCATCGGCTCCCTTGCCATCGCCCTTGCGCTCATAGAAAGGCACTTTCACCATTCCCATCACCTCGTGCTTGCCATACTTCAGGATGTTCTTCAGGCTTGGGAACTGCTTGCCGGGAGTCTCATCGGCTACATAGAAGAAACAGTTCATCAACTGCCGCTGATACCAGCTGATACTGGGGATGAGCGCCAGTTCTGCCATCGTCTTCATCCCGTGATAGCGATGGAGATATGCCTGGATATCCTCTACCTGCGAAGGGGTGAGAAAAGGCAGATGCTCCATCTCTTCGCGGGTAGCCGTATTCAGATTCAGCGGATGCTGCGCCAGCTCCTCCAGTTCCTCCTCATAATCCTCCCAGGCAGTCTGTTCGAAATCCTCCATCTCCGAGAGTTCCATCAGATATTCCTGCCAAGGTTGCGAAGGGGCATGCTTCTCCCTATCTTCTTCCGGCTGGGAAGAGGAGTCCTGGGCACAAACAGAAGGGACATAGAATAACTGGGAGCTGCCTATGAGAAACAGTTTCAACAAAAAGCGGATGATAGGTTGCCAATACTTCATAGACAGGCAAAAGAATTATTAAATTTCCACAAAGATACTGCGAAATTCTGAAAATGAGTAAGAAAAGAGTAACTTTCTTTCTCTAAATGGGAAATTATCTGTAATTTTGCGGCATAATTAGGAATAGAAGAGGATTACACCTCTTTATATATATAAGAGATGCTCCGGACAGGGAGCGGATTATTTAAATTGGATCAAGAAGATTTTTATGAAACAGAAGATATTCTTTCTGCTGGCGATGCTCTTCTGCATCACGCTGCAGACAATGGCTCAGACGGATGACGACAAGCCTGAAAACAAGGAAGTCGATATGGATGCCCCTACCTTCGAACCGATGGTGAAGGTGGGAAAGGTGCTGCTCGACCACGACAGCATACAGTATGTACAGGTGAACAACGTGTATGTTTATCCACAGCCGGTGTTCAAGAATGCCAAGGAAAGAATGGCATACAACCGTCTGGTATATAACATCAAGAAAGTTCTGCCGATAGCCAAGGAGGTGAGAAAGATCATCATCGAAACGGGTGACTATCTGGAAACCCTGCCCAACAAGAAGGCGAAGGATGCGCACATGAAGCTGGTGGAGAAAAGCATCAAGCAGGAATATACACCGAGAATGAAGAAACTCACCTATGCACAGGGCAAGCTCTGCATCAAACTGGTGTATCGTGAGTGCAATTCATCCTCCTATCATCTTATCCAGGCATTCCTCGGTCCTATCCGTGCCGGCTTCTACCAGGCTTTCGCCGCCCTCTTCGGTGCCAGCCTCAACAAGAAGTACGACCCGAACGGAGTAGATAGGCTCACGGAAAGAGTAGTGAGACAGGTAGAATCGGGACAGATTTAAAAAGAAAAAAGCAAAGCCCACGATTATGAAACCATGAGCTTTGCTTGATGACAACAGTAATCTTAGTCGAAAATATCAAGTTCCGATTTCTATTTGCTGTCTTACCAGGTTGTAATAGTATCCACGCAATTTGACCAAATCTTCGTGCTTACCCACTTCCACAATCCTGCCTTTGTTCATCACGATGATTTGGTGAGCATGTCTTATGGTACAGAGTCGGTGAGCCACCACAACAACAGTACGATGCTCGTAGAAACTATGGAGATTCTCAACTATCATACGCTCATTGAAGGTATCGAGCGAATTAGTTGCCCCATCCAAGAACACATAGCTAGAACCTTTGTAGAAGGCTCTTGCAATCAAGATACGCTGCTTCTGTCCTTGGCTCAGTCCCACTCCATTCCTGCCTATCTTGGTGTCATATCCAAGCGGAAGAGTCACGATATAATCATCGATACAAGCAACTCGTGCAGCCACCTTCACCCTGTCCATATCTACGTCGCCATCCCCTACGGCAATGTTACGAGCGATGGTATCTGAGAAGATAACGCCATCTTGCATCACGACGCTACACTGACGGCGCCACCACTTCTTGTTGAGCTTATTGATATTGGTACCGCCGATGGATAGTTCTCCATTTGAGACTGGATAATATCCCAGCAACAACTTCAAGAGCGTAGTCTTGCCACTCCCCGACTCTCCCACGATGGCTGTAGTATGTCCATAGGGTATGAATACACTTACGTCGTCAAGGGTTTTGCGGCTAGAGTGAGGTTCATACTTGAAGTCCACATGGTACAGGTCCATTCCATCCGTCTTGTCCTCTACAGAGGTAAGAAGTCCCGACTTGTCGTCCTCGCCCTTTTTGAGATGTATTTCATTGATGCGCTCCAAACTGATATTCACATCCTGGAGTGAATAGAAGAGCACCATCAACTGCTCTATAGGCGAATTGAGCTGACCGATGATGTACTGCACAGCAAGCATCATACCCAGCGTCATCTCCCCATGGATAACTGAGGTAACAGCCACCACAGTAATAAGGATATTCTTCACCTCGTTGATAAGGATGCTTCCAACCTGCTGAGTCTGCAGAAGTTTAAGCAACTTAGCCTCAACGTCCAACTGGTTTTCCTGTACATGCTCCCATTCCCTGCATTTGCGCTGTTCACAATCCTGGAGTTTAATTTCCTGCATGGAGGTAATAAACTCGTAAGTTTTGTTCTTATTGATGGACTGTTGCTCAAAGAACTCATAATCCAACAACTTCCTGCGATGCAAGAACCTTTGCATCCACAATCCATATACAATACTTCCCAAAAGGAACACGAAGAATACTACTTTATCATAAAGGAAGAGCACCACACCGAAGCCCACGAAGGTGATGAGAGAGAAAGCCACATTGAGCGTCTTTTGGGTCAAGAAGCTATTGACACAGTCATGGTCGCCCATACGCTGCATCAAGTCGCCCATCAACTTGGTATCGAAGACCGACATCGGCAACTTCAACATTTTCTTAAAGAAGTCGCTGAGCAAGGATATGTTGATCTTCATGTTAATGCGCAACAACACCCAACTACGAATAAAATCAATGACCGTACGGCTAACAACGAGCATCAACTGCCCAAGCAAGATGAGCCAAACTAAGTCTAGTCTCTTATACTTAATGCCCTTGTCCACTATCAACTGGGTAAGGAAAGGAAAAGCCAACTGAATGAAGCTACCAAGAACCAAGCTCAAGAAAATCAATGCAAAAGACTTGCGATACTTCTTGAAATAGCCCAAGAGGAAACGGAAAGAGTGCTGCTCCCCCTCATTCTCCCACTCCTCTGGCATCTTGTAAGTCAAGAAATCAGGAGTAATTTCCACAAACATGGCAATCCCCTTAAGCGTGCCATCCGTCAACATACTTGCCCAATGACGTTCGAATTCAGCACGAGAATAAGTTACCAACCCCTTGCCAGGATCAGCGACATAAAACTTGCGTCCCTTCTTTATCTTATATAATACTACAAAATGATTTTGGTTCCACTGTAAGATGCACGGAAGGACATTAGCCTTCAACTCAAAGACTGAGACCCTTGCGCAATGTGTATGAAGGCCAAGCGTTTTAGCCGCCTCATTCAGTCCAAGCATAGAAACACCCTGTGGTGTAACAGAACAAAACTTTGACAGGAAATCCAAAGAGTATTTCCTGCCAAAGTACTTACATATCATTTGCATGCAAGCAATACCACATTGCATACTGTCATGTTGAAGGGTTATTGGAAATTTCATTATAAAGGTTTGATTTCAGAGTTGCCTGCACCTGTTCCCTTATACTTACTACGAGTGGAATTAAACTTATACCGAAGGGTCAAATTCAAGTTTCTTGTTCCTCTTCTCGCAACTTGCAGCAAAGTCATTTTCTGATTATACAGCAAATCCGCATCCCAATTCTTATATAGCAAATCATTACCTTGCAATTCCAATGTCAGAGCGTTCTGCAAAAAAGACTTACTGATGCTAACATCCAATACATGCTGTTCTTTTGCCATAAATACATTCTGTACATTACCCTTGCTTTGATACCGATAATTCACATTAAACACTATGTCGTAAGGCAAACTAAAAGCATTATTAAAGGTTGCCATAAAAATAGGGCGGTTGAGTTTATATGACTCCACATCTGTATGAAGAGTAAACCATTGTTTCAACATTGCCAGGTTAGCTTGTGGAGACCAGAAGCCAAACTTTGGAGCCAAACTGACATAAGCCGTCGTACTCTTTACACTCTTTAGGTTCTTATGATTCACCATAGTGATTGCTTCATTGTCGGGAGTCTGTCCTGCCCAATAAATAATGGCATCACGAGAATCCTTATAGTTGACCATGAACTGAATAAATTTCCAAACTCCAGACACCTCAACTACATGGTTCGTTTCATTATTCAACTGCGGATTACCCTTTTGTAGGGTGAGACGATTCATATAAACAATGTTGTTGCTCAACTGAGAATATGTTGGACGCTTGGTCTTGATAGAGTAGCTCAATTGCAACATTGCCTTTCCTATTTTAGTACCATAAGTCAAGCTAGGGAAAATATTATTGAAAGAGCGACTCTGTTCTGGGTGATAGATTCCATCATTATAATATCTGAATCTTACATTCTCATATCTCAAACCAGCCGTAACATTACCTATCGAAGTTAGACGCGAGTATTGCAAGAAAGAACTTACTGTTTGCTCTTCTAACTTACCATAAGAATTAGCAAGTAAATCCGTTCGATTCACTTCATAGTCATCATTTCTATGGGTGTTGATATACTCTGCACCATAAGTAAGCCATCCTCCCAATACTGGAGATGTCAAAACCAACTTAGAGGCTACCATCTTGTTATCTACCTTATTCTTGGAATCTATCTGACGAGAGTCTTGTTCTTGGCTTTTCTCTGTAAAGTAACTATACATGCGATTTTTTGCAAAATAAAAGTCGGTATCAAAGCCTATGGTTGTCTTACCTACTCGACCATTATAATAAAAATTCAACTGATGGTCAGGATTGTCTTTGTTCACTATAGCGCTGTTAGTCGCTATGTCATCATAGAATTTATCTGCTACAGTTATTTTACTATTAAATATACTATGCGTTCTTCTATACCCAGGACTATTCAATGTATACCTTGCACCAATAGAATGGTTGGCACTGAAGTCATAGCAGAATCCACCTATAAAAAGATGATTTTCCGAACGGCGTGTCTGGAAGTTACTATTGTTTTGCTTCCAAATTTCACCAACATAGGTAATTTGCTCAAAAGTTGCATCCTGTATGGTCTTCGTGTTAGAAAACTTATAGGTTGCGAACAAGTTCAAGCCATCATGACGATAGTTTGTATTTAGCTCCAGAATGGTACCACTATATTTATTATACGAATAAAGAGAGCGAGTATCGAAACTAAATCCATCACCTTTCGCTGGTATTGTCTTTATCTTGATGACAGCATTGACAGAAGCACCATAAATTGCACCAGGAGCCTGGATAACCTCTACACTTTTAACAGCACTAGACTTCAGGTTGTCCAATTCATTCACATCAAGCACTTTTCTGTTATTGATATAAATGAGCGGAGTTCCTTTTCCTAACACCTCATAAACATCCCCTCTTTTGATAATTCCAGGCACATGCTTCAACACATCTTCTGCCGTACCCATTTTACTGAGCACAGTACCATCAACATGGGTCAACAAGCCTTCATTGGTCATCTTGTATTGAGAACGATGACCTTTCACCACGACTTCATTTAAAATCTTGGCATCTTCTTCCAAGCAAATCGGCTTTCCTTGATAATTTTTCAGCTCTTCATAAATTGTTTTATAACCTATTGAAGACACTTTCAACATCATATTTTTGTTAGAAGATTGCAATTCAAAACTTCCATCCTCTTTCGTCACAGAACCTGCTATAAAAGCAGAATCACCCTTGGATATCAGAAGTACATTTGCAAAAGCAATAGGTATCCCCTTATTATCAACAACCTTACCCTTCAGATTTTGAGACATAGCCTGTAATATAAAAACCGCCATCAACAGTACTGTAAAAATTCTCTTTTCCATATCAAATGTTATTTTATAGTTTTATCAATCCTAACAAATGCAGCATAAGTTTCATCACCAACTGCGTTGTCATATATGACGAATCTAGATATAAATTGGTTTCAACTATATCTATTCCTAATATTTTTTTATTTTTTAATATTTTTGATAAGAATGCAAAAGTCTCTTCATAGAATCCTCCATCAATCATTTTTGAAGCTGTTCCTGGAGCTATGCTTGGATCAAAGAAATCCACATCAAACGAAAGATAGACATAATCTTTTCTTTCCATCAAACATTGACAAGCTGCGTTCTCGGACCGCATTTCAGACAAAGAAATTTGCTTGCATTTTGGGTTTTCCACAAAGAAAGGCTCCCTAACTCCTATTTGGATTATTTCCTTAACCTTATCCAATCCTGCACAAAAAGACATGACCGTTGCATGATTCAACATCTCACTTTCAGAACTTTGATAAACCTTAAGATAGTCAGAATCACTCAAATCTGAATGGGCATCAAAATGCAGCACCAAGAAAGATGGATTGTTCGTACTAATGCCCTTTAATATGGGATAGGTTATCGAGTGGTCTCCCCCTATACAAAAAGGAACATTCCCCATTTCTACAACTCTAGAAACAACATTCGTAATTCTATCATAATAACTCACGCTATTATCTCCTGTTGCATAAAAAACATCTCCCACATCATACACTTTTTCCATATTGTTGTAGAAAATGTCTCTAAGAAAACTCTGATGAAAAAACGAACTATTGACTTTTTTCTGTGTTATCCCTAATGGAAAAAAACTACTTGTCGCCTTTCTTAATGTGCGGGGAGCATCTTTGCACCTTGCATCTACATCATTACCACCTCCAAAAGGAATCCCTATCAGAGATATTTGATGTTGTTTGCTGTATAAACATCCACTTTTTATTCCAAAGAAAGTTGGACGTTGAGGTACTAATTCACAAAAGACATCCGACAACTTAGACACTATCATCTTACTATTCACCAAGTTTTGCAAAGTTAGCTCTACCTGAGTCTTATCCAACGAGTCCTCCAACATCCTTTCCACTAAGGTTTCTCTCAGTCTCCAATCACTACAGAACTCCAGTAAATCATGCAAGTACATAGATATGCGGAAACTCTTGCCCGAAATGACATTTACCATCTCATAAGAACCATTTTTAAATTGCCCCTTAAAAGCAAATGATTTTTTATATTTAATACTACTTTCCATAACGTAACTAAATCAAAATTTGACTTTTCTGTAAATCAAGTGCCAACATCGGCTTGCCGATATTGGATACATCAATTGAGCAATCATGACTATATAAAGTATAAAGCAGATCAAAAAGACCTTTTGACAACTTAACCTTTGTTGAGTTTGCCTTATCGTATAAATACAGAGTATCTGTAATAACAAAATCATATCGCTCACAATTAAAACGCTTAATCGGCTCACTGCTAGTTGTAACTTTAACCTCATTATGTTTATACTTGAAAAAAGAATTAACATAACACCAACCTTCCCATTGAGCTATGTCATTTTTCATATACTCACAAAAAAAACTCCACATATCCCTTATTCTACATTTCCTAGAAGAGATTGTTGGAAAGAGTTCTATATATGGTTCTTTATTACAAACATCTCCTAAAGTCGCCAAGATTGGCTTCACATCTAAAGACAATTTATCTGACAAGAATTGCACACCTTTCCGTATTTTTATGGTCTCATAAAAGAAGTGAAAATCTTCCAACTTTTCATCATCCCGACTCATTCCCCCAATTCCTGAGTTTCCATCCAAGTATATCAACAAAGAATACCCAAACCGAACATATTTAAATAAGGATATAAGCCCAGAACGTTTTTCGACATTTACAAATACTAAATTCGTTCTATCGTCAACCAAATCAGACAATGATTGCTCGAAACTATCTTTTTGTGTGTCATACACTTTTTGAGTAACAGGAACACACAAACTTATCCCCCTAGAAAGCAAATAACGACCTATAGCCTTGTAAGGACCATAATGCATAGTTGCAAATATGCAAGGCGTACCGACTTCGACATTTCCATTTTTACAAGTCATAATTGGAGCATGGCAAGTATCGTACATGTCACCCACGTGCTCTGCAAAAAACAACCGCTTAAACATATCGACAGTTCCTTCTTTTCCTACGCATCTCTTTATATTAGAGCAGAAAAGCAAATAATTCTCTCGCTGAACATGGTTCAAATCTGTGTCGACCCCATTCAGGCATTCTAGTTTTTCGAATATTTCCATACTAATAACCTTCTTTAATTTTATTCGTAGAACACAATTTAAACATTGACAAGACTAACTTGTAAAAACCATAGCAACAAGCCACACTCACAATAAAAGATTTTAAATATTGCAACGTAAAATATGGAGAATGCAAGTCCATAATAAAACTCACAACATACTCTAATAATTTTAGCGCAATATACCCTCTAAAGAACCAATTCAAAACGGCAAATTGCAGAATTGGCAAGCTAAACCGCCCCTGCTTGTCTTTCCAACAAAAATTATCTGCCTTTTCGATCAAATTAGGAATGTCAAAGAGGTCAGAATACACCCAATAGCCATCATTTCTAAAAAATGGCAGCAATGAGTACAATATCACCAACGTATTTGACAGTATTAAGTATCTCAAATAATTTTCCGAAGCGGAGTTTGCCCCCAAAACATATCCGCTCATAAGCAGCACATTAACAATGAGTTGAAAATATACACCTCCTGCATTTACAACTAGCCTTTTTCGCCTCGGTAGCAACCAAGATTTCGTCACATCACTAAACAGGACAGGAAATATTAAATAAAAACCAAACCCTATTTTTCCAGGTTGTATCCCATGACGAAGAGAAGCTGTAGAATGACCCAGTTCATGCAAAAGAACAAAGGCATTACTCAACATAAACAAAATAAGGAAGTCTCCTAACGAAAAGGACAATAAACTTAAACTAATCCCATCCTTATCTATCAATACAAAGAATAGGATATTTACGATAGAAGCCAGTAACAAAACTGGCCAAAATATCTTTACCCCAAAGAGCACCTTAAACAACCGTGACACTGCGACCACCAATGAACTTCTCAACAAGGTATGTTGAAACTTAATATAACTATTATTCACAGTGCTAACTGTAGTAGATATCTTTCTAATAAAAGACTGGAAAGAATCTACGATATTTTGCTTATCGTTACAATCTAGATTATAGAATTGCTCCAAGTAACCAACAGCCTCTTCTAATGTTGCATCTTTTTTTAAAGATGACAATATAAGATAGAAACATTCGTTAATAGCGTAAGCCTTTCCATTAGCTACTGCAACAAACTGCTGTTCTCTATGAGAAACCTCAATCATATCATAAATTCTTTCCATATCTTTCAACTTACTTCGTTAACATTAACGCTGAACGTCACCCAAGTTGCAACGAATCACATCACTAGCGGCAATCTGTGCCATCTCTAAACGATCCTCAAGCTCCTCGAACTCCAAATTTACATTTTTCTTTTCCATTTCTAATACGAATTAAATTGTTAATACTTAACGCGTAACATCACCGATGTTACAACGTACTACTTCACCTGCGGCAACCTGTGCCATCTCCAAACGATCCTCAAGTTCCTCGAACTTTAGATCAACAGACTTGTTCAATTCTTTAACCATTTTTTTATTTTTAAATTAATATATGTTCATTAACTCTATTATTTAAACTAGCGATTACACGAATATTATATCGTCATCATCACCTTCATCATCTGGCAAATATACCTTTGTGCCATCTGGTAAATAATACCATCCTCCTCCCATGATGTTTGCCATTACTTCTTTGTCCAATGCTTCCATTTTTCTACTTTTTTATTGTTTTTGTTTTACGGCTGCAAAGGTACAAACATTTTGGCTAAAGATTTCTAATATAAACCTAATGCTTTTCTAATATTTTATTAGCATTTTCATTAGAAGCAATTATACATTATTATAATAGCTTAACCGACATAATTCATACAAAAGAAGTTTTACGCACACTGGGTAAACACAAAATAACCTTCATTTTTTTAATTAATACGCAATATTCAGGTTAAAATCTTACTAAAGTTTGGCTATTCCATTTATTTTCGTTACTTTTGCACTCAAATAGTATAAATTACGATGAAAAAAGTATTTTTTATATCAATTATAGCTATCATTATGATAGATTGTTTGCAAGTCTATAATATATATTTGCAATACAAGAATTATACACAAGAACAAGCCAATTATATAACAACAACTTTAAAATCTTCAATAGACGAAGAACTTAGCCTCCGTTCTAGAAGAGATTATAGTCCTGACACTTTAGGACAACAACACTGTTATTTCAAAATCGCAAAAGAAATTCCAAAGGAAACTCCTAAAGAAGAGATTACAGACCTAAGAGGATATGATGTAAAACTGTTAAAAGCACAAGGGCTTATCAGCTCTAGTGAGGAACTTATCCAGCTTGCATCTCAAGACCAACAAATACAAAAAGGCCATCCTTTAGACATCACTATACTTGATACTATTTTTACAAGAAATCTCAACATACAATATGAGCATAGCATGATATTGGTTGACAAAAACAAGAATGTAATAAAGACAGTTGGTACAAAGAAT
This sequence comes from uncultured Prevotella sp., assembly GCA_900551985.1. GTDB lineage: Bacteria > Bacteroidota > Bacteroidia > Bacteroidales > Bacteroidaceae > Prevotella. The sequence continues at coordinate 15,354 of URYG01000034.1, forward strand.
ATTCCCGGATATTGGGTATATTCCAAGGATATAGCCGTCAACCTCGCCAATCCTCGTTTTATTCGAGTTGCCGTTTTTATCACCCCTTCCCAGTTTATCATCCAATTCATTTGGACTTTAGTCTTATCGCTTCTATTTGTATTGATTGCCTCTATTTGCATAGGCTATCAATTACGAGAGATTAGAAACAGAGATGAATTACTAAAAAATAGGGAATTAACAGTCAATAGCATCATTCATGACTTAAAGGCTCCAATAAATAGCATCATTGCGCTCATGGGAGTTATCAAGCTAAAGGTTACGGATGAAAGCACTAAAATACTAGCTAGGCAAATAATTGACAAAGCAAAACTATTAGTACACGATATTGAGACTATTCTATCTACAGCCAACAATAAACCTAGAATGATTCTTAATCGTGAAGAGGTTAACATCATGAAGCTAATCAGTCTAGCTAAGTCAGATGTCGATATTCTCTACGAAAGCAAAGAACATACAATTACTATCGATGATAAAACTAGAGGAAATCAAATCGTTGATGCAGACAAGATGTACTTACTCAACGCAATCAGAAACCTCATCGAAAATGCCATCAAATACGCCGACAAAGGAGTCATGGTACATATTTCTGTTATAAGATACAACAATGAGCTACAAGTTTGCGTATCTGACAATGGTTGGGGAATCAGCAAGAAAGACCAAAAGATGATTTTCAACCAGTTCTACCGAGTTCCACATGAACATGGACCTAGAGGACATGGTGTAGGACTGGCACTCGTAAAATATGTCATCGAATCGCATGGTGGTCATATCACCGTCAACAGCGAACTTGGAAAAGGCAGTAAATTCATTTTTAATATTCCTTTCAAATAAAAAATATCACAAAAAATTATGGACGAAATAAGAGTTCTCATCGTAGATGACGATGCCACACTTGGCGCAACGCTTACACTTGGCTTGGATGCACTTGGAATGCAGCCTAGCTATCAAACTTCTTTGGCAGGTTTACAATCTGTTGTGCAATCAATAAATCCTAACATTATAATCCTTGATGTTGAAATCGGAGAAGATAATGGTATCGACCAAATGCAACAACTTAAACTCTATGCGCCGAATATTCCTGTCATATTCATGTCTTCTCATGCAGATGTAGGATATTTGACAAGGGCGATGGGTGAAGGAGCTGTCAATTATCTTAAGAAGCCTTTTGAAATAGAAGAACTTGCTGCATATATTCAACGATTTGCAAAGGTTGAAAAACATCAAGATAACTCAACAATTGTTTCTTTTGGAAATTATTCATTATGCATTAATACTAGGGAACTTTTCTTACGACAAGAAAGAGTTTGTAGATTAACTACAAAACAGTTTGAAGTGACTCGTCTCTTTTTGGAATATCCCAACGAAACTATCACACGTAAAACTTTAAAGCATAAACTTTGGCCAGATGGTAATGATTCGGATGCTAGTCTCGACAACTACATCTCGCAACTCCGCAAAATATTTACTGCCGACAAGAGTATTCATATCATAACAATTCCTAAAATCGGCTTTAAGCTCGACATTTCTTAGTTACCACAATGAACGGGGGACAGCGGGCGTCATCCTCTATCTTTCCGGCATACTCATGTCGTATATCGCTTCCACCACTTACCATACCCTCTCCGCCTGGAGCAAGTGGAAGAAGCGACTGCGCAAATGGGATCATGCCGCCATCTACTGGCACATCGCTGGTTCCTACTCGCCTATCACATTGATAGCCATGAGCGAACAAGGCTACTGGGGATGGAGCTTCTTCATCTATATCTGAGCTTGTGCCATAGCGGGTACGGTGGTTACCCTGCAGACAATGGCACAGACGGATGGACAACAAGCCTGAAAACAAGGAAGTCGATATGGATGCCCCTACCTTCGAACCGATGGTGAAAGTGGGACAGGAGCTGCCAATAGTTAAGGAGGTAAGAAAGAACATCATCGAAACGGGTGATCTGATAACAGGAAACGACTTCTATCCCTAAGGGTATTTTTTGATGGAACAAGGGAAAATTGTCTATACCATTAGAAGAAAATGTCTATACCATTAGCAGGGCAGACGCATTAAATTGCGCTGCCCTCCAAAAGTTTTGACAGGTACTCTTCATCCCAGCCTGCCTTCAATCTTTTCAGGTTGAGACTTCCCTTGGTCGTCTTGTCATTTTTCAAGATGGAGAGGGCCATTTTGCTTATGGTAGAGAAGTTCCTCGCTGCATTTTTGACTTTCTTACTTTCGTCTTCTCTGAAAGTAATGTCCAATTGCCAATGCAAGTTGTTTTCTATGGACCAATGTTGCCTAATGGCGCTTGCGATCTTTTCGGGGTCTTCATTACTTAAGGAAGTTATATAGTATCTTGTTTCCTCAGATGTTTCACCAGATGTCGCAACAGATCTTCTTGAGGTAATCCCGACAACAGACCTTAACCCAACAAACCTGTTCTTAAACATTCCCTGCATTATGTCCCCATAGCTTACAACAATGCAGGTTCTTTCTTCCTGACGACCATGTCCCTCATTAAAGGAATAATGTTTTGTCACTACATTACAATTGCCTCTATACTCATGCTCGCAAATCATGTCCTTAGCTAATTCGTAACTTTTCTTCTGATTTTCCTTCAAGGCGATAATATAGTCACCCTTGCCTTCTATGATTTTCTCTGTTATAGAAGTTTGGCATCCCATAGCATCTATTGTCACAATGGCATTTGACACGTCTATAGCACTAAGCAACTTGGGAACGACCGTGATTTCATTTGTTTTTTCACCGACTTTCTCTTGCCCAAGTGATATGCTATTGTCTGCTGACCAAGCAGATACGATCCATGTGCGGAAGTCAGCTTGACCAATAGTGTGCTCGGCATCACACTTGCTTGATCCACGCATAAGTTTGCCATCAATGGCAACAACACCTTTGACTTCCCCTACAATTTCTCTAACCCAGTTTCTGAAGATCTCTTCAAATCCTTTTGGATCAAAGATAGAAAAGAAACGATTGAAGGTGTCATGGCTTGGAATAGTCTCCAACCCCTGCAAACGCTTTTTGAAGAAGTCTAACTTACTTTTTCCAAACTCTGCAATTTCGTTCCAAGATTGAGCTCCTGCAATTACCGCAGCGATTGTAATGTAAATGATATGTTCCATTTTATGGACAGTTCGACCCGCAACTCGTGGGTCGGCTATTTGTTTAGATAACTTAATAATGCTCATTTTGTACCTTTTAATTGTTATTTATTTCTTTACAAAGGTACAAAAAAAATATTTCATATATACAAATATATAATGTTAATATTCAATAAGTTATAACAGTATAACACAGATGTTAACGAATAAAATATTTAATGCGTCTGCCCTGATACCATTAGGAGAAATCTTCGTTCATAAGTTTTGAATGTGCGTTCAAAAGCTTTGAATGTACGTTCAAAAGCTTTGAACATACGTTCAACGACGCTGAACGGAGATTTCTCCTAATGAAAAAAAGAAATGCCCCTAGAGGTAACTGTTTTTTCCTCTAGGGACATTCCTTTTTATTCCTCGGTGTAAAGTAAGCCATCGGCTAACCCCGTATTGTGAGGCATGAAACTTTTGCCTATCTTTCCTCTACAAAACGAAAATGATTTCGACCTGTATGGTTGAAATAGTCTTATATCTCCTCGCAAGCCACCATTTCCGCTCCACGGTAGATGACTACCAGCTTGTGGAGCTTTGTGGTCTTTACCGCCTCTCTGACCATATCACTTTCCGCATAGCGGGAGATTTGAGCTGAAGCCTCCTTGAAGAGCTTTTTCACTTGCTCATCGGTGGTTTGGCTCTTGCAATATTTCAACTCGATGATATATGAATCCACCATGTCCTTGTAGATGTCACAGAGCGGAGAGAGGAAGATGTCGGCATAGCCGCCGTCATTGTCCAGCTCGGAGATAGGGCGATAGAACTTGTTCTGGCTCGTCATCGCCAAGGTGAAGCCATGCACGAAAGCCTCTCCCTTCTGCTTGTCGCGCTGTGAGGAGTACTTCTTCAGGCAGTCGGCGATATATTCAAAGTATGGCTTGTATTCTCCATGATAAGCCAGTTTGCTCTCCAGTTTACCCTTGCTATATCTATCATATACCAAGTCGTTCTCCTTGTAGGTGTCGAGCAGGTAGGTGTACATCTGGTCTCGCACCACCTCATTCGGGATGATGAACTTGGTCTCACCATCATAAGTTCCGTCTATCGTTACCATACCGAAATAGAACAGCAGGCTGAGGAAGTTGTCTGGGTCGTTGATTCGCTCGGCAG
>URYG01000035.1 GCA_900551985.1 uncultured Prevotella sp.
GGACAATGCAGAAAGCCCACGTTATGGTATATGATGATTCCATGTACGAACATATAGTCATATACGATATCAAAACATACTGTTGTGATATGTATACGACAATTCGCAGCAGGATACAATACACCCACCGTGAGCATTCACCATTGTCACATCTACGTCCAACTAGAGGTAAAGTTGCGAAGTTTACGAGTAGTCGCAGACGAACGTTAGTAAACGCTCTATTCCATAAAAGTCACACCCACCCGCTCAGCCCTTCGGGCTTTCTGCGGTAGAATGCAATTGCAAAAATAATAATTATTTCTGAAATACGTGCACTTATCTTAGATTATTTTTGTATTTTTGCACAAAAAGATGTCAAACCCATAAAAATATAGCTGATTATGACAACATTTCTCAGATTCTTTGACTACGATGAAGCCTTCAATTACTATTGCGGGCTCATCGACAAGATGCTACAATGTACCAACAGGAACAATCATACACGTATTATCGCCAAACCAGCACTTATCCTTTCTATCATCAAACTGATAGAAAACGGCAAGCCGGTCAACCAGTTCACTTATGAGGAAATTGCACCTATATACCAAGGTATTTTCGGGAAGTTTTTCTTAAAGGCTCAACAGGAAAACCTCACCCCCTTATATTATCCTTATTACTTCTTGAAATCGGATAACTTCTGGCATTTAGCTTGGACAAATACCGAAGTAAAAACGGAGTCTCCATCAAGAGCATGGCTAGATAGAAATACCCAATATGCCTACATCGATCAAGAGCTTTGGATATTACTCTCTCATCCTATTTATCGAGATAGAATAAAGGACTATATCATAAGAGAAAAAGTTTTCAAAGTATTCAAGAAAGAAAAGAATATGGGAGCCTTTAAGGCTTTACTACAATTGTTGATGGTAATATAAAAACAACATACAATACAAATGCCTCATTTCTGTTTTGGAAATGAGGCATTTGTTTATCAGAATCCCTTACTTTCTTCTTCTCCTAGGAATTTCAACCGTCGGTTCATAAGCTTTCAAACCTTCATCACCTGTGAAGATTTCAACTTCATAACCTAAATCGGTATAATATCTTACAACTTCTACAATAGAAGCATCACCTAAGGCTTGACCACCTATAACCGTAGCCTTCCACTTCTCAGCCAACTTCTTTAAGTTTTCTGGATTCCACAAACTGCTTTGCTCAGTAAAAGCAGCCCATGGTGAATTTTCATATCTTATCATTAATCATCATTCTACCTAACGTACCGGAAGCCATCAGTTTGGCAAGATTCTTCTTTTCCTCTAAAAGATTAACATGGCTATCTCCATGTTCATCACGAGTAACATAGCTGACAAATGGAATCATCTTGTTCCCCAACTCATCTAACAATACCGGATTATGCGTAGTGCAAAGAACATCTACCTGACGCTGATGCGACAATTCCTTCAACATATCAACCAACTCCTTTGCACGAGAAGGATGCAAACCATTATCCACTTCCTCAATGAGCAATAAGCTATAGGGAGCAACAGTCAAAAGAGCAACAACTATCGCTATAAACCGAAGCGTTCCATCACTCATCCCTCGTGCATCAACAGGCTGATCCGGATTCCAATCTTCGTAACAATAAAGCATGGCATCTGACCTGATCAGACCAACCGGCTCGGATATCACCTTGTTTATATCACGCTCTGGAAGTGGGCGAACATAGCTAGATACCAGCGCTTCCACCTTCTCCTTTTCCTCAGGAGACAAGGCACATAAAACACCTGCCACGTTACTTCCGTCAGATTTCAACTCTTTAGAAATCTTACAGTAATCACGCATCTTAGCCGGAACAGGGTCAAGAATAATGATACTTCTTAGTGTAGCATATATCTTTGCCCAAAAATCCAAAGATTCCGAAACACCATAAGTTTTCCATAAAATATTGCGAGCAGAATCCATGAATTTTCCAGGAACCACATCATCATCCCCAATACCGATGCGATGGATTTCACAAGGACCATAACTGAAAACAGAGTCCTTCCTTATCACCCTTAAATCAAGAAGATAGGAACTTCCTTCATTCTCAACTTCCAACTCTAAACAAAAAGTGTTTTCTCCTCGTCGGATTATCCAGTCCTCCCCTCCTCTAACGGTCTGAATAGCATCAAGAAGGCTCTTACCTTCACCCACTGATCGGAGGAAGGCGTTAACTTTTATGTGGCAACGCATACCACTTGCATTGGTTCCGATAAGGATGCCCAAAGAATCGATATATATCGTAGAGTCCTTAAAACTCTTCCAGTTTTGCAACCTAATTTTTGTAATCATTGGCTATGTTTATTCTATAGTTCATCTATCATTCTATTCATGCTCTATCTTCCAATCCGTAATATTATGCGTTGCCACATCAAAGTTAACCCCAACCTTTACGATTGGCAAGCCGCTTAAAGCGAAGCGCTTAGGATATTCCTTAAGATTGATCTGCTTCATCGCTGCATCAGCATCCTTATTGAGCTTCAACTCAAAAAGATAAAGATGGGTAGCTGTTCTCAATACCATATCCACCCTTCCCGATGGAGTGCGGACTTCTACATCTACATAATTATCAAGAATAGAGAATATCACATACATCATCTGCTGATAATGTCCCTCAGAGTCCGCATTGTTGCAATACGGAATCGTGGCTAGATAAGCCTGAAGCATCTGCATGGCTCCATCCATATCGTTGCGACGAATAAGAGCTGACATCTTGGCAATGGTCGTGGTTCCCTTCACCGTATTCATACCTATATAATTAGGTAAAAGACTACGGTATAACCCTACCCGAATCTCCTTGTTAGGAATATCCAGGGTATAGAGTTCCGTCTCCGGATCGTAACCCTTGATAGTGATGTAACCACTCTGATACATTAAAGGCATAACAGATGACATACCTTCTGTTGGTGCATCAAACTCCGACTGGTCGGCCTCACAACTACCAATCTCCGATGGCATCACCTGGAATTTCTTGAGCATTTCTATCAGATAAGTTGGTGTGCCTGATCCAAACCAGTAGGAATCAATCTTCTGCTTTGCCATAGCATTCAGCAAGCTATATGGATTAAATATATCAGGTGACTGGGCAGCAAAATGATAACCATCATAAAACTCTCGCAAGGATTCAAGCATTTGCTCTCTACTCTTATCCATTTTCTCCGCCAACACATCAACATTCACAGACATCTGTGTTTCCAATTCTTCCCTGGTAATACCACAGATTCCTGCATATTCATCATCCATACTGATATTCGTAATGTTATTCAGTTCACTAAAGATACTCAACTGCGAGAACTTCGTAATACCGGTCAGGAAGACAAAACGGAGCATTGGTTCACAATCCTTCAACGGACTATAGAAATTGCGCATCACATTGCGAAGCACCGGCAAGTTAACATCGCTATGAACTACGTCAAGAAGAGGTGCATCATACTCATCAATCAGTACAACAACCTGCTTACCAGTCTTTTCATAAGCAGTCTGGATGAGCGAAATGAGACGGTCGTTCGCATCAACTGCAGGAGATGTAATACCCCATACCTTTTCCTGCTCGGCAAGTCGGCTTCCCAGATATCTTTCCAGCTGGTCTTTCTCCATGTGCTTACCTCCTGCCATACTGAAATGCAGTACAGGATATTCCGTCCACTCATTTTCCAGCTTTTCGATGGCTAATCCTTTGAACAGTTCCTTTTTGCCTTGAAAATAGCTTTTGAATGTTGAAACAAGCAATGACTTTCCGAAACGGCGCGGACGACTTAAGAAGAAATGCTTGCCACCGCTATGAGTCATGCGATAGACATATTCCGTCTTATCTACATACAGAAGATTCCGAGTGATTATTTCCTCGAATGTCTGGATTCCTACTGGATATAATTTCAATTCTGCCATTGTTCTGTCTTTTAAGTTTCCGGTGATAACAACCTATCAGCCTATTCAACTGCAAAACTAATCATTTTTTTCGGAATCTCCAAACATTTCTGCCAGAATCTACTCTTGGGTATTAAATCAGTAATCGGACTACTATGGAAAACTCTTAATTGCATTACAAATTCACTTCTCCTTTCACAACAAGCACAACACATTGACATACATACACTTAAGTGTGAATGCATTTTTTACAGATGCCGCTTTACATCACTTGCAACAAGAGTAAACGACGGACCTAAAAACAGTAAACAATGGAACTAAAAACAGAGAACGACGGAACCGATTTGAAGGGGAGAAAGAACGCTTGACGGAGGGAGAAAGAACGTGGAAGAGAAGGAGGAAATATACCTTCTTACAATCGGATGACTACCGTCATCCATATAGACCACTAGGGTCATCCATATAGACGACCCGGGTCATCTATATGAATGACAATAGTCAACCGATACGAAGAGAGTATCATTTAGCCTTCTACCATAGGCGCTTTCTCCCTCAAGTAAGCGTTCCTTCTCCCCTCTAAATTTATTGCAACATTTATCGCCGATAGTATTGCAAACGCCTCTTTATTATTGTATCTTTGCAGTGATATTACTCAATAAACGAATTTAACCGATTATAAATATGAATATCAAAAGAACACTGAAGAGACTGATCGACGATACTCAGTATGTCGCAGCACTCGAAAAGCAGAATGATCTGCTGAAAGAAAACCTTCAACAGGAAAAAGACAACCTCCAAAAGCAGAAAGAGGACTTTAGAAAGGAGAAGGAACAGAAAGTTGCCGACGAAGAGGCACAGTACAAGAAACGTAGCCGCAACTACCTCCGCCCTATCGCGGATATGCAGAAGTGGCTGCTGGAGAACTACGAGTTCCGATACAATGTCATCACCGATGTTTTCGAATACCGAAAGAAGACGGAGCATGACTTCGAAATCATCGACAAATATGCCATCAACACCATCGCCATCGAGGTGCAGGAGGCTGGCATCTTTGTGCGCGATCACTTCGTAGAGCGACTCATCAAGTCGAAGTACGCCCAACCTTATCATCCTATCCGCTCCTACATCAATCAGGTGAGAGGAACCTGGGATGGAAAGGACAGAATCGGTGACTTCCTGCGCCGCATCAACCACTCTGACTATTGCCAGAAGATGGGAAGAATCTGGCTACGTGCCATGGTGGCACAGATGGCTGGATATGACGAAAAACACGCCAACAGCGTGATGCTCACCCTGGTATCTACAACCCAAGGCTTACATAAGAGTACTTTCCTCAGAACTCTCTTACCCAACGGGTTAAGAGATTACTACACGGATGATTTCTCGCTCAACCAAAAGGGAAATGCACAGAGAAAGATTGTGGAGTTTGCCATCATCAACGACGATGAGCTGGACAAGGAGAATCCGAAGAAGATGCCGCTGATGAAGACCCTGATGCAAACCATGAAACCCAGCTTCATCGGTGCCTACAAGAAGAACTTCAACCGTCTGCCCCGCTCTGCCTCGTTCACCGGCACCAGCAACCAGCGCGAACTCCTCACCGACCGCTCTGGTTCCCGAAGATTCCTGATTCTGGAACCCGACGGGATGATCAACGTGGATGATATCGAGCACGACCAAATCTACGCCCAACTATTAGATGAGGTAGAGCATGGCGAGCCTTATTTCTTCTCCAAGGAGGATGAAAAGGAGATGCAGGAACACAATCTGCCCTACTACATCAAGACGGATTTGGAAAGAACCGTTGCCTCGTATTTCAGAACTCCCGAAGGAGGGGAAAAGGGTGAGAAAATGACCGCCGACATCATCCTGAAAAAGCTAAGAACGATGCACGCCAAGGGTGTCCAGGACATCGCCCTGAATCCCTTCAGCAAGACGCTGACCCACCTTTTCGGCAAACCGGAACATACCCGTGACGGCAATCTCTATCTTGTAAAGGAAGTAGGATAAGGGAAAAAGTCCTTTCACACTTAACTCTCTGTTTATCAACAACAAGAAGAGTTTCGTGAAAGGACTTTTTTCTGCATTATCTTTTTTATCCGCCTATTCACGGCAGATAATTATCATTTTTAGACTCCTATTCTACGGTAGATGAAGACCCTGCCTTCACGCTCACGAGTCATCTTCGGGAACTCGCCCTCGCAATAGCCAGACAGAACCTTTTGGGCATGATACTTGGTTACACCATGAATGCGCATCAAATCCTTAACCGTGATATAGCCATGCTTTTTGCAGAAGTTGGTGATGTCCAGCAATTCCTGAGCCGACTCCTTAGGCGGAAAACTTACTTTCCAAGGAAGACGACTACAATTTCCATCATAATTGACATAGAACTCCTTATCAAATTCACGGGTGGTTTTCACCTCAAAACCATCAATCACCACTTCATTGGCAGGAATCAGTTCACCCTCATGATACACCTTATGATATATATTGCCATCAGCATCCTTATGGTCTCTCAATTTCAACTTGGGTTTGATGATGAACATATCTCCTATCTTCACCTCCATACCACTGGAAAGTGCCATCATCGTCTCATCCTTGATAGACTGGATGGCAGCCAGAAACTGAGAGGTAGCCATCTGATGGTGCTGGCGCATACCATCACGCATATTCTTGAAATCATACACATCCCTATATACAAACTGAGGATGAATCAAATACTTGCCAGTCTCATCTTTCATCGGAGATCGGTGCTCAATATAACCTATCGGTCCTGTAGCTCTTGGCATAATCTTTCATATTTTATAAAGTCTTGTGAAGAAGACTCCTGCGTGAAGTTCCTTACACGATGCAAAGATACTAAAAAATATCAGAACCCAAACAAAAAGATAGAGAAAATCATATATATAATAAGGTGTACGCACACAATTAGGCTACATTAACCTTTACGAAAAGTTAAAAGATTGTCTTTTTTCTACTTTTTGTGCATTTTTTCTTTCTTTTTGTTGGTTATTTCAAGAAAAAACTATATCTTTGCAATCGCAAACAATAAAAGAGAAATTTCAAACACAATAAAAGATAAAGATTATGAAAGCATCTGAAGTAATCGCGAATCTCCAAAGAAGATTCCCAAATGAGCCGGAGTATATCCAGGCAGTTAGTCAGGTTCTCGGTACTATCGAGGAAGAGTACAACAAGCACCCTGAGTTCGAGAAGGCAAACCTCATCGAGCGCCTCTGCATCCCAGACCGCATCATCCAGTTCCGTGTATCTTGGGTAGATGATAAGGGTAACGTTCAGACTAACATGGGTTACCGCGTTCAGCACAACAACGTGATCGGCCCTTACAAGGGAGGTCTTCGCTACCACAAGTCTGTTAACTTGGGTATCCTGAAGTTCCTTGCTTTCGAGCAGACTTTCAAGAACTCTCTTACTACTCTCCCTATGGGTGGTGCAAAGGGTGGTTCTGACTTCTCTCCACGTGGCAAGAGCAACAACGAGGTGATGCGTTTCTGCCAGGCTTTCATGACTGAGCTTTACCGTCACATGGGTCCAGACGAGGATGTTCCTGCTGGCGATATCGGTGTTGGTGGCCGTGAGGTAGGTTACCTCTTCGGTATGTACAAGAAGTTGACTCACCAGTTCCAGGGTGTCTTGACCGGTAAGGGTCAGGAGTTCGGTGGTTCTCTCATCCGTCCTGAGGCTACTGGTTACGGTAACGTTTACTTCCTCTGCAACATGCTCGCTACCAAGGGCATCGACATCAAGGGCAAGACTGTATTGGTTTCCGGTTCTGGTAACGTTGCTCAGTACACTATGGAGAAGTTGCTCCAGTTGGGTGCTAAGCCTGTTACATGTTCAGACTCTGATGGTTACATCTACGATCCAGACGGTATCGACCGCGAGAAGCTCGACTACATCATGGAGCTCAAGAACGTAGAGCGTGGCCGTATCAAGGAGTATGCTGAGAAATATGGCGTGAAGTATGTAGAGGGTGCTAAGCCTTGGTTTGAGAAGGCTGACATCGCTCTTCCTTCTGCTACTCAGAACGAGATCAACGAGGAGGCTGCCAAGGCTCTCATCGCCAACGGCGTATTCGCTGTGAGCGAGGGTGCTAACATGCCTACTACTCCAGAGGCTATCAAGGTGTTCCAGGATGCTAAGATCCTCTACGCTCCAGGTAAGGCTGCCAACGCTGGTGGTGTGGCTGTTTCTGGTCTTGAGATGAGCCAGAACTCTGAGCGCCTGAAGTGGTCACGCGAGGAGGTTGACGCTAAGCTCCACGACATCATGAACGATATCCACGCTAACTGCGTGAAGTATGGTACTGAGAACGATGGTTACGTTAACTACGTAAAGGGTGCTAACGTAGCCGGATTCCTGAAGGTAGCTAAGGCTATGATGGCTCAGGGTATCGTATAAAAGATGAAAATCGTAAAAACAAGATAAAAGATTTAATCATTTATTAGTTATTAATAGAAGCGGCGGGCTCGTGAGAGTCCGCCGTTTTGCTATTGTCCTAAATCGAAATTCAGAAACGGGCGCCCAAAAAAAAGAATGAGTTCTAAACGAATCAGACCGGAGTATCTTCCGGATTCTCCTTGAAGAGATCTTCTGCCTGAGGAAGCTCATCTTCGTCAAACCACTGTGCGAGCTTGTCGTGAGCCTTCTGCTTCGCATCCTCAGAAACATCTCCCCATACCTTATGAAGTACGAAGATGAGCACTGCCAGGTCGTCGCTCAGTCCCGCTATCGGAATAGCATCGGGAATCACATCGAGCGGACTGATGAGGTAGCCCAGGGCACCGATAATCATCGCCTTGTCCTTGAGCGCCACCTTGTCACTCTCCAGCGTATAATAGAGAATGAGGGCTGCATAAACCATCTTGGCACCTGCACGCTTTGCCACGTGCGAAATCTTCTCGACAAATGCACTCTGAGTGAATTTGTCCTTATAAGCCATAAAGTCTGGTAAATTCATATCTTCAATGCTTTAAAAAGTTATTATCTTTTTTCGTAGAAGAGTACTGCCTTGATAAAGGTCTCCATCTTCGTTTCCTTATGCTTGTTCACACGGTAGAGGATCACCATCTGGAGCAATGCCTTGCAGAAGCAGGCGAGCAGCAGACCGATGATGATGGCGATGATGGTGGTCATTGCCTTGCCGTTCTCATAGATAGGCGACTTATCCGGGAAGCAGGAAAGGATCAGTACGGGGATGACCGTGATGAAACCGCCCACCGTGAGCTGCGTGCGCTTGGAACCGCCCATGTCGAGGATGGCCTGCTTGTCGAAGAGATAGTCATCCAGCTCCATGCGGGTAAGTCCGTAGTTCTCCAACTTAGGGAAGTCGGGCTCATCGCCATACTTCTGCATCTTGTTGGTTACCTTGTGCTCAAAATCGTCTAATATCTGCTTTTCCGGTTCTCTGAGATTCATAATTGCTGGTTATTTTTTAAATGGTTTGAAACATCGCATCCTACATTACATCGACAGGTATTTATGTCTCCATACCTTATTATATATATAAGATGCAGAAAGAACTAAAAGAAAGAAAGCAGTGCCCCTATAAGCCGAGTTCTGTACCCATACCGCCAGGAAGCGATACGGGCGCCTGTCATTTATCTAGTCCCAGAGTCACCCCTGGGCTCAAGCACTCTACCCTCCGCAGCAGCCCGAAGGCAATCGGACGAGCCGCCCTCAATCTGCGGTTTACATGAGCTTACAGCTCCCAGATGGCACAGCCTGGCGATCACCCGCCAGCTGGTGGTCTCTTACACCACCTTCTCACCCTTACCCGACACTAAACCACGATGCCCTGCCGGAGCCTGACTTCGCTACGGAATAAGTTTCGGGCGGTAATTTTCTTCTACCGACACCTACTGTCACCAATAGCTTCTATTTTCGGAAGTGGGATGCCCTACGCTGCCCGGACTTTCCTCTCGCACCCCCCAGTAGAGAATGCCAGCGACAAGCCGGAGCACTGCTTTCGAAATGCAAAGATAGCAAAAAAGTTCGACTTAACCGCCAATTTCTCTGAGTTTTTAAACTCTTTTCGCTTTTTGGCGATGTTTTTACGACTTTCTCTTCCCGAAAGACTGACATTCCAGTCATCTTTCTCTCCTGTTCCGTTCACATTCGTTTGCATATCAAGAGGTTTTAATTTCATATATAAAACTATCATTTTTCCGAAAAGTAGCAAATAATTGTAAAAATAGGGCTATTCTTGTTTAAGAGCCGTTAAAGTGTTAATTTTAAATGTTAAAACGGAATAAAAAATGACTCAAAGTTATACGTATATCAAAAAATGACTCTATATTTGCAACCGAAAAGCTGAGGCAAGAGGCTGACAGATATGGCAGACCCGAGGGATTTGGCATAGAATTGGCTGATGGCTAGGCGTAACAATAAAAAGGAAATAATAACAAAAAGGATATTAAACATGAAAAAGGTAACTAATTATGTAATGGCAGTGCTATGCGTAGGTTCGCTAGCATTCTCAACAGGTGCTTTCATGAAGGTGAACGCTTCACCAGCTGTAACAGCAGAGGCACCAGGTCAACCAGTTGATCTCACTTACGCAGCAGAGAAGGCTCTGCCAGCCGTGGTACATATCAAATACGTACAGAACTCGAAGGTGAAGACCGTAGATGTTCAGAGCGACCCATTCGGCGGATTCTTCGACCCATTCGGATTCTTCGGCAATCCTGGAGGTCAGGGCGGCACACGCAAGCAGCAGGTGCAGACTCCTAAGAGAGAGGCTACAGGTTCGGGCGTAATCATCAGTTCAGACGGATACATCGTTACCAACAACCACGTGGTGGAAGGCGCAGACGAGCTGACCGTGACCCTGAACGACAACCGCGAGTACTCTGCACGCATCATCGGTACCGACAAGAGCACCGACCTCGCCCTCATCAAGGTGGACGGCAAGAACCTGCCTACCCTGCCTATCGCCAACAGCGACAACGTGAAGGTGGGTGAATGGGTAATCGCAGTGGGCAATCCATTCGGACTCAACAACACCGTTACCGCAGGTATCATCTCTGCCAAGGCACGTTCGCTCGGCGCCAACGGCGTGGAGAGCTTCATCCAGACCGATGCTGCCATCAACGCAGGTAACTCGGGCGGTGCACTCGTCAACACCCAGGGCGAGCTGGTGGGCATCAACGCCATGCTCTACTCACAGACCGGTTCCTACTCAGGCTACGGCTTCGCCATCCCTACCTCTATCATGAACAAGGTGGTGGATGACCTGAAGAAGTACGGAAGCGTACAGCGCGTGATGCTGAGCATCCAGGGCAGCGACGTGCTCAACTACATCAATGCCCAGAAGGAGAACGGCAAGGACGTGAACCTGGGAACCAACGAGGGTGTCTATATCGCCAAGGTAGATGAGGACGGCAACGGTGCTGCTGCCGGACTGAAGGAAGGCGACGTGATTACCAAGGTGGATGGCAAGAAGGTGACCAAGATGGCAGAGCTGCAGGAGTCGCTCAACGGCAAGCGCCCTGGCGACAAGATGAGCATCACCTACCTGCGCAACAAGAAGGAGACCACCAAGACCATCACCCTGAAGAATGCCCAGGGCAACACCTCAGTGATCAAGAGCGCAGACCTCGACGTACTCGGCGGAACCTTCCGTCCTGTAACAGAGAGCCAGAAGAACCAGCTCAGCATCAAGTATGGTGTAGAGGTGATGAAGGTGAACAGCGGTGCCCTGAAGGATGCAGGCGTTTCACGCGGATTCATCATCCAGCGCATCAACGACAGCAACATCACATCGCTCGACGACCTGCAGAAGGCTGTGAAGAGTGCTTCTACCAGCAAGGATCCTGTGCTCTACATCCAGGGTGTATGGCCTACAGGCAAGAAGGCTTACTTCGCCGTACCATTGCAGAAGGACTAATCGGCTGAGGGGCGCCTATCACCGGAAGAACCCGGCTGAAGTTCCTAAGAAAAGAGAACTCAGCCCCCTCTGAAAGGAGAACTCAGCCCCTCTGAAAAGATAAAAAATGACAAAATAGCAGGTATTTTGAAAAATATCTGCTATTTTTTTTGTTTTTTCAAACAAAAAGTGTACTTTTGCATCTACAAAATTAAATTGCTACCATGAGACAACTGAAAATTTCAAAGTCTATAACGAATCGAAAGCGCATCGTTGGACAAATATCTCCAAGAAATTGGACACGCGAGGAGCTCCTCACGACCGACGAGGAAGTGGAACTCGCACAGCGCATAAGAAAGGGAGATAAGAGAGCCCTGGAGAGATTGACCAAAGCCAACCTGAGATTCGTGGTATCTGTTGCCAAGCAATATCAGAATCAGGGACTCAGCTTACCTGACCTTATCAACGAAGGAAACGTTGGTCTTATCAAAGCTGCTGAAAAATTTGATGAAACACGCGGCTTCAAGTTCATCTCGTATGCCGTTTGGTGGATCAGACAGAGCATCCTGCAGGCTATTGCTGAGCAGAGCAGACTGGTGCGTCTCCCCCTCAACCAGGTGGGTAGCGTGAACAAGATAGCAAGGGAACTCAACAGATTCGAGCAGGAACACGAGCGCAAGCCGAGCGTGGATGAGATTGCCGAGCGCGTGGATTTGCCCGAAGACAAGATTGCAGACGCCATGAAGGCGAACTCACGCCACGTGAGCATGGATGCACCTATCGCCGACGGCGAGGACAGCAGCATGATCGACTTCCTGGCTGGCGACTCATCGAATACCGACAGGGAACTCGTCACAGAATCGCTCAAGGCGGAGGTAAGCCGCATACTGAAGTTGCTCACCGACAAGGAGCAGAAGGTGGTGAGAGCATTCTTCGGAATAGACGGTTCGCCGGAAATGACCCTGGATGAGATAGGTGAAAAGTACAACCTGACGAGGGAGCGAGTAAGGCAGATCAAGGAGAAAGCCCTGCGCCGACTCAGACACAACACGAAGAATAAACTGCTGAAATCCTATCTGGGACAGTAAGCGCAAAACATAAGTATAGAAAAGAATAAATGAAAGTTTTAAAAATCGCATTAGCATTGGCTATCGCAGCCATCTCTTCATTCACGGCTCACGCCAAGAATGATCCGACAACTGCATATATGTTCGGTTTCGCATCGTCGTTCAGCGACTCTACGGTGTATATGACCAGCGTGCAGAGAGTTGATTCAGTATATCTGACTAACAAGAAGCTCTTCCTGGACAACAGAGAGAACTACTCCCTGCAGCTGAAGGAATACCTGGAGTCGATAGGTGCACCCAAGAGAACCTGCATCGTGATCTTCGACCGCAACTTCAAGAAGGCAGAGAAGAAATGGACCAAGCTGCACGACCGCTACACCAAGCAGGCGAAGGCAAAGCGCCTGAAGAACGGCGAGAAGCCGAAAGACCTCCCTACTCCATGGCAGATGAAGAACATCGACGAGAGCAAGTTCATGTTCAAGGCAGTAGAGCCAAGCGACATGGAGGAGCCAAAGACCAAGGCTGAAAGAAAAGCTGAAAAGAAGGAGGCAAAGGCTCAGCTGAAGCAGAAGAAAGCGGAAGTGAAGAGCCAGCTGAAGCAGAGAAAAGCGGAAGTGAAGCAGAAGAAGGCGGAAGCCAAGAAGCTGAAAGCGGAAGCTAAGAAGAAGAAATAAAACGCGGAAGCGTAAAAGATATAAGAATTTTTGATTCGGTAAAATGCTGCATTAGGGGGCTTAGGCCCACCTGATGCTCGTTTACTATTGTTGGAGCCCTAGGAAGTTGTGAAACCTCCGAAGGCTAGTGGTTAAAATTAAGCCCCCGGAAGTTGTGAAACCTCCGGGGGCTGCTTTTTTATGGAATAAAACAGATGTCTTTATTTCATTTTATCCTTAAACCAGTTGGTAATCTGGCGCAGGAGATGATTGCGGGTATTACCTCCCGAAATGCCGTGGTTGCGGTTGGTGTACCAAAGCTCCTTGAAATCCTTGTCTGCCTGAACCAATGCCTCTGAATACTCGAAGGTGTTCTGTGGATGAACATTGTCATCCGCCAGTCCATGGCAGATAAGCAAGGCACCATGCTGCTTGTCGGCACGCTCGATTGGGTTTACCTTGTAGCCATCCTCGTTCTCCTGAGGAGTACGCATGTAACGCTCGGTATAGACTGTATCATAGAAGCGGTAGCAGGTAGGAGGCGCTACAGCCACACCAGCCTTGAACACAGGGCGGCCTTCGCTCATACTCATCAGGGTATTGAAACCACCATAGCTCCATCCCCAGATACCGATGTTTTCCTTATCCACGTATGGCAGACTGCCCATATAGAGCGCTGTCTCCACCTGATCCTTTGACTCCAGGTCGCCGAGGCGCAGATAGGTGCACTTCTCGAACTCAGCACCACGGGCACCAGTTCCACGGCCATCTACACAAGCCACGATGAATCCCTCCTGAGCCAGATAGTAATCAAAGGCTCCACCGGAACCCATGCTTCCCGTGCTCCAGGAATTGAGCACCTGCTGGCTGCCCGGACCGGAATACTGGAAGAGGATGACCGGATACTTCTTGCTGGCGTCGAAATCTACAGGCTTCACCATCCATCCGTCGAGCTTCACGCCCTCTGATGTAGTGAAGGTGAAGGTCTCACGCTTGCCCCAGTTATACTGCTTGGTCTTCTCCAGCAGCTTCTTGTTGTCCTCCAGGGTCTTGATCACCTTACCCTTGTTGTTGCGTACGGTGTAAACGTATGGATGGCTGTAGCTGCTCCAGTTGTTCACGAAATAGCGGTAATCGCCTGAGAAGTAAGCCGAGTTGGAACCCTCCTCAGAAGTGAGTCGCTCCACCTTGCCGTTCTTGTGAGCTACATAAACCTGGCGGTCGTGTGCATTGAGCATGGCTGCCTGGAAGTAGATGTCGCCGCTCTTCTCATCCATGCCGTAGATGGCAGTAACATCGTAGTTGCCCTTCTCTACCTGGCGGATCAGCTTGCCGTTCATATCATAGAGATAAAGGTGCATGTAGCCGTCGCGGTCGCTAGGGAGCAGGATGTTCTTCTTGCCCACGATGCTGTTCTCCATCACCTCTTCCTTGATGAACTTAGGCACGCTTTCCTGGATGAGCTGCTTGCTCTTGCCGGTGAATGGATTCACGGAGTAGAGGCGCATATCGTCCTGGTGGCGGTTCATCGTATAGACGATGAGACTGTTGGCGTCTGGAGTGGTCTTGATGCGGGGATAGTAGCCGTCTGCATCTACCGGAACATCCAGTGCGAGGGTCTTGCCCGTCTTCATATCGTAGCTCCAGAGGCTCACCTTGGAATTGTCCTGTCCTGCCTTAGGATACTTGTAGGAATACTCTCCCGGATAGTCGTGGAACTCGCTGCGGGTAGGCTTGGCGCCCTCGAAGAGCTGGAGCGAATAGGTCTTCACGTGGCTCTCGTCGAAACGGATCCAGCCGAGTGAGGTACCGTCAGCATTCCAGGCGAAGGCACGGTTGAAGGCAAACTCCTCCTCATATACCCAGTCGGGAATACCATTGATTACTTCATTGAACTTTCCGTCGCTGGTAACCTGCACTTCCTTCTCGCCATCGGTTACGAAGATGTTGTTGTCCTTGACGAAGGCGATGTGACGTGAATCCGGCGACCAGGTAGCCACCTGCTGGTTCTCGCCCTCAGAAAGCTTCTTGATGGTCTTGCGGGCAATATCGTAGATGAAGTACTCAGCCTTGAACGAACGGCGATACACCGCCTTGCTCTTGGTGAAGACGAGCATCTTCTTGCCATCCGGACTCATCACGTAGCCCTCTACCGACTTCATCGGAGCCTTGGCAGCCTCTACGTCGAAGAGCACAGCCACCTGCTTGCCGGTCTTGAAAGAATAACTTACTACCTGCTTGCCATCAGAACTGATGGAAGCATAGAGATCGGTACCCTCAATAGGGTTGATTCCTGTAACGTATGAGGCAGAGAATGCACCTGAAGTAATCGACTTCAAATCGAGCTTCTCAGCTGCCTGCATTACTGATGCCATCATCATCGTTGCAACAAAAATTGAAAATCTTTTCATGTATTGTATTGAATGCTTTTGTTTTTCCTGCTTCATCCAGCAGCTGACTAATCCTTATCCGATTAGTCCTTATCCTGCTGATTAGTCCTTATGCAGCGCTTCGATAGGCGAATAGTCCTCGTCTTCCAGCAGTTCCTTGACGGTGATTTTCGGATTGCGCTTCACATAAGCCTGGATGGTCTTCACATACTTGGTGTCCAGAATATCCTTACCCAGCGCCTTGTTCACGGTCCACATGATCTTGCCCATGTGCAGGTCGCGGTCCAGCTGCGGACGGGTATCGAAATCCTTCATCGGATAGATGCTCAGCAGATAGAAGGTGAGGCAGTCGGGCACGATATACTCGCGCTGCATGGTAGCACGCTGCTGGGCTGTATAGAATTTCTTGTAGAGCGGATATTCCGGCCCCAGATACTTATCCAGCGAAATACCTACTGAATGCTCACCTACCACGATGCTCTGGTCGAGCGCTCCGATCTGGGCATAGAAGTATGGCTGCTGAAGCTCAGGCAACCAGTCGTGCAGACGGCCGAACGACTTCTTCAGCTGCTCGTTGATGTCGTCCATGTTCGCATACATAGCCTCAGCATCTGCGATAAGCGACTGGAGGGTGGAATCCTGATAGAACATCAGGAAACGGTTGCTGATGTTGGCGTCGGTAATGGTGCCAAGCTGCAGCATCTTCTCTATCAGTGTTCGGGTTTCTATCGGATAGTCGGTATTCATCTGCTGAAGGGCAGAGAAATCACCGGTGGTAAGGTATCTGCTTTGCAAGCGGTCGTAGCGCTGCACCGTTAATGGGACAGCGTCAGCCTCCTCGTTCGGCTTGAACTTGAACTCGCAGGCCGAACAGAGCATGATAAATGCTAATATGACAATATAATCAAATAATCTTTTCACGTAATTTTAAAGTCTTCTGGTTACGACTGCAAAAATACTAAAAAATATTTAAATTACCAAGCAAAATCTCAAAAAAATAATAAAAAACAGCCAATAGCGAGCAAAATGCTAACACTTTTACTCACTATTGGCTATCTGTGCAATATTCTGTCGTTTTATTGAGGAGTTAAGGAGTTAGCTCCCTACTATCGAATCGTGCAGGAAACGGAAACCTTCACGGGTTCCTCAATCTGCTTCTTCCACTCCTTCAACCACTGATACCATTCTTTCTCACCCTTGAAACCATAGGTTTCGTTGGCACTGGTATAGGCAAGCTTGTAGCTCAGCTTCTTGCCGGAAGGCTTCACCACCTGGGTGTAGCAGTCCTTGTTGGCTGGCTCCTGGCTCACCAGGGCGCTCTGTGGCACGTAGATTCCCAGACCTACAGTTTCCAACTTGTGCTTGCCGTCGTCCTTGCCTGTAGGCCAGTCGCTGCCGTAGCAGCCACGCAGACCCTTGCCATCAGCAAACTCGCTGGAGCCTTTCACATTGATGAGACCTGTGGCAAACTGATAATCAGAAGCATCCTTGTTGAAGAACACATCTACATCGAAATCACGATGACCGGCGTAGATAGTGTAGCGGATGGTAGCATTCAGAGGCTTCAGACCCGGAGCCGGAACCCAGCCGTTATCCACCACCTCGACGATGGCACGGAGCGGACCTTCGGAGATGACGCGCTGCTCCTGATACTTCACATCGGTGAGATGCAGCTGATCCTTGCCGTCCCAGCCACGCAAGGCGCCCAGTCCGTAGGTGTTTCCCACCCAGAGGCAGTCGTCGCCCGAACCAGCCTGGAGCTGTTCTGCAGATGGATAGAACTGGGTGTCGTAGATTACCAGTCCCTTGTTGATCTTGCCGTAGAGGTCGATGGTCTGTCTCTGGTCGAAATAGATGCGCATGGCAACCAGTTCACTCTCGAAGCAGACACCATGGGAATGAACATAGTGATAGACATCCTTGGTCTTCTTGTCGAAGGAGATGCTTCGCAGATAGATGTCCTGCTTGTTCTTGGCAAGCTTCTTGTTCTTGCTAGGCAGACAGAGTTCGGCGAAGGTACGGGCAGGATACTGCGCCTGTTCGCCCTCAGTAAAGAGCTGCACCTGGCAGTTCTTGGTTTCCTTCTTGCCGAGATCGAGCAGGAAGCAGAGTTCATCGTTGGTACAGTCGCGGTTGGTGTCGTCGAGCTGTGAAGGAATCTCCTTTCCATCCACGGTTACCACCGCACGCTGAATCTCGCCGATGCTTCCCAGCTTGCTGAGGTCGATTACCACCGGCTGATCTGTCTTCACCATCTTTGACGGATTGGAAACCGTCACATTGAAATTCGCCTGTGCCTGGGCTGTCAAAGCCATCAGCGACACGAGCGCCATCATCATTTGTTTCTTCATCATAGATTCTTATTTTAAGTTTGTTTTATCGTCTTCTTACAGCTTCGAGAAGAGCTTCTTGCCCCTGGCGTAATACTGCCAGAGGATGGAGCAATCGAAAACCTGCGGAATGGTTCCCTCTACTCTATTCTCCTGAATCTTCTTGCGGTCTTCATCGAAATCATGCTTCCATGCCTGGAAAGCCCTGCGCGCCTTGAAGATCGCCTTGAAGTCGCCCAGATTGTGTTTCAGGATCAGCATCTCGAAAGCAGCCAGGTAATCCAGGAACCATCTTACTCTCATTACATGAGATAATTCTTTATCGCTCAAATTCTTATAGAGCATCGTTAGATTATTTCTGAAATTCAGGAAAGTCTTCATCGGATTGCTCTTCGGCAAGGTTCCACCACCCACGTGATAGACTTCACTCTCCGGAATGCAGTAGATCTTCCTGCCCATCAGGCGCAATCGCCAGCAGAGATCTATCTCCTCGTTATGGGCAAAGAAGCGGCCATCCAGTCCGCCTGCCTCCCAGTAATCCTTGGCACGGATCATCATGCAGGCCCCCGTAGCCCAGAGCACCTCCTGCTGGTAATCATACTGTCCGTTGTCGCGCTCCACGGTCTCGAAGATGCGGCCGCGGCAGAACGGATAGCCGAACTTGTCGAGGAAACCGCCACAGGCTCCCGCATACTCAAACATATCCTTGTCGTATTCCGCCAGGAGCTTAGGCTGGCAGGCTGCCACCTGGGGATGGCTGTCCATAAACTCGATGAGCGGAGTGAGCCAGTGATGAGCCACCTCCACATCGCTGTTCAGGAGAACATAATACTCTGCCTCTATCTGCTCCAGCGCACGGTTGTAGCCCTCGGCAAAACCGAAGTTCTGCTCCAGCACGATGGTCTTGACGTGGGGAAACTGAGTCTCCAGGAGAAGCATTGACTGGTCTGACGAATTGTTGTCAGCCACCCATATCTCAGCATCCTGCCGTGAATACTCCACGACATTAGGCAGATACTTGGCAAGCATCTTCTGCCCATTCCAGTTTAATATTACGATTGCAACTTTAGCCATATTTTACTGTAAACTCTTTAACTTATTATTCAGGAGATTGGTGAACTCATAGTTCTTGAGTCCCCATTTCGGTGCGACAAGCAGTTCCTTAGGCGACTGGCTGACGAACCGCTCCAGCACCAGGTCCTTTCTCAAGAGCCGGATGTATTTTACGATGACATCGATGTATTCCTCCACCGTATAGACGTGGAAGGGATGCTCAGCATACTCCTGCGCCAAGCGGGTTCCCTTGATGATCTGCATCTGATGAATCTTCAGGATGTCGATGGGAAGGGAGGAGATGATGGGCGCCTGACGGAGACTCTCTGCCGCATCCTCACCCGGCAAGCCGATGATGATGTGGGCACCCGTGAGGAGAAGTATC
>URYG01000036.1 GCA_900551985.1 uncultured Prevotella sp.
TCGAGAATCTCTGAACCAGGGCGGAAGTTGATCGCCTTGGCAATAGCCAGAGAGTGGAGCACGTGGTGCTCGTAGAGGTTGTCGATATCCTTGCGGCTGATGACATTGATCTTGGCATTCCAATCGCGATACAGACCGTCGAGGGCAGCGAACTGCTTTTTCTGCTCGTCGGTGAGGTTAGGGAAATATTTCTCTATGATATTCATTCTATCTTGTTTTTGTTTCTTTCTATCTATATTTATTAATGTATATAAACCGATGCAAAGGTAGTGCAAATTGCAGATAAAACAAAATAAAATTAGCTTTTTTTGTATATTTAGTAGTTATTTCGGGGCTTGTTAGCAAAAAAATGTGTAACTTTGCACCCGAAAAAGATGTTAGATAGTATTTATTTAATATAAAAAGTAATGATAAAAGCAGCATTATTCGACTTAGACGGCGTGGTTTTCGATACCGAAAGCCAGTATTCCGTGTTTTGGGGAATGATAGGCAGGGAGTATTATCCGGAGATGCCTGACTTTGCGCTTCGCATCAAGGGACAGACCCTGGTTCAGATCTACGACAAGTACTTCTCTGATGATGCCACATTCGCTCATATTGATGGATACACCGATTGCAAGTCGGAACAGGCTAAGATAACAGCTCGGCTCGATGAGTTTGAGCAGAATATGTCGTTTCCTTACATTCCTGGATTCGAAGCATTTCTGGAAGACGTGAAAGCCCATGGCGTGAAGTGCGCAGTGGTGACGAGCAGCAATCTTCAGAAGATGGAACAGGTGTATAAGCATCACCCTGAGTTCAAGACCCGTTTTGACCGCGTGCTCACCAGCGAAGATTTTGCCAAGAGCAAGCCGGATCCAGACTGTTATCTCAAGGGCGCTGCCTGCTTCGGTGCAAAGCCGGAGGAATGTGTGGGTCTGGAAGACAGCTTCAACGGACTGAAGGCTGTAAGAGCCTCGGGTGCGTTTACCCTCGGACTCGCTACCACCAATTCTGCAGAGAGCATCCAGCCATACAGTGACTATGTGATAGCCGATTACAATGGATTCGGATACGATGAATTGGAAAAGATTGTAGAAACGAAGATCTGATATAAGATAATCTGCGAAAAGATAATCTGAAAAATAGACTGATAAGAATAATACTTTTTAGTAAACACAAATTATATGGGATATTTAACTACAGACAAAAAGAAAATTACAACCAAGACCTACGCCGAAATGAAGGCGGCAGGTGAGAAGGTTACGATGCTTACTGCCTACGATTTCACTACCGCAGGCATCATCGATGCAGCTGGCATCGATACCATCCTGATAGGTGATTCGGCTAGCAATGTGATGGCTGGAAATGCTGATACATTGCCTATCACCGTAGATCAGATGATTTACCACGCACGCAGTGTGGCCCGCGCCTGCAATCATGCGCTCGTGCTCTGTGATATGCCTTTCGGCAGCTATCAGATTAGCAAGGAGGATGCCTTGCGCAATGCCTGCCGAATGATGAAGGAGACGGGCGTAGATGCGTTGAAGCTGGAAGGTGGCGTGGAAATCCTGGATACTGTTCAGGCACTCATCAATGCCGGTATTCCTGTTTGCGGACATCTCGGACTTACTCCTCAGAGCGTGAATAAGTTTGGCGGTTATGGCATCCGTGCCAAGGAAGATGCTGAAGCTGAGAAGCTGATCAGCGATGCCAAAGCCCTGGATAAGGCAGGCTGCTTTGCCATCGTTCTGGAAAAAGTTCCTGCCAAACTGGCGGCTGAAGTTTCACGTCAGGTAAACGCTGTAACTATCGGTATTGGAGCAGGTAACGGTTGCGATGGACAGGTGTTGGTTTATGCCGATGCGCTCGGTATGACCCAGGGCTTCAAGCCAAAATTCCTGCGTCATTTTGCCCAGGTAGGCGAGGAGATGCAGAAGGGAGTAAAGGCTTATATCGACGCCGTGAAGAGCGTGGAGTATCCAAGCGCAGAAGAGAGCTATTAGGATGGATACGCAAAATACGCCGATACATATTAATTTATGGCATCGTGACTTCTGGCGCCTCTGCTTCGCCAATCTCTTCCTGATGACGAGCATCTATATGCTCCTCCTGAGCATACCTTATTTTATGGCTAAGGAGGGATATACCGTTACTCAGATTGGCGTGGTTTATGCTGCTTATGGCTTGGGCATCTTTCTCCTGGGTGGTTTCTGTTCTTATCTGGTGCAGCGCTATCGCCGCAATCGGGTATGCCAGATATCCATTCTGGGTGTGGCAGTCAGTCTCGTGGTTCTGTATTATCTGGAAACCTTCTGGAACATCAAGGTGGGCTTCGAGATGCTGGTGGCGATGCGTCTGATTCAGGGTGCTTTCCTGGGGCTGGCAGAGATGTCGCTGGCGAGCACGCTGATTATCGATACCTGCGAATCTTTCCAGCGTACGGAGGCGAATTATATCACCTCCTGGTTTGCCCGCTTTTCCATTGCGGTAGGTCCGTTGCTGTCGCTTCTGGTCTATAACCTCTTCAGTATGAAAGTCGTTTTTCCGGTAGCCTCACTATTGGCATTGGTTGCTTTGGTGCTGGTTTCCAGAGCGAAGTTCCCGTTCAAGGCTCCGTCAGAAAACGTGTCACTCATCAGCAGCGACCGCTTCTTCCTGCCTCAGGGATTTCCGCTGTTTATCAATATCGTATGCATCATGGTGATACCGGGTTTCTATCTGTCGTTGCCTCATTCTCTCACCGTCTATGCGATGTTCTTTTGCGGACTGTTTCTGGCATTGGTGGCAGAGAAATACGTTTTTGCTGATGCAGAGCTGAAGAGTCAGGTAATCGTGGGACTGATATTGATAGCGGCAGCAGAATTTATTTCCATCAGCGATCAGAGTTTTGCCGAAGAGATGCTTGTGCCAGCCTTGCTTGCCTTGGGCGAAGGCATCATCGGAAGCCGATTCCTGCTTTTCTACATCAAGCTTGCCAAGCATTGTCAGCGTGGCACCAGTATGAGTTCATTCTTCCTGGCGTGGGAGTTGGGGTTGAGCTTAGGAGTCGGATTGGGTTTCTGGCTGGTGAAGGACTTGTATCTGAAGAATCCTAATGTGGATATGTTGATCTTGAATCCTGTGTATAAGGAACTTCTGTATCCTGCTTTCGGATTGACAGTGGTATCTCTCCTGATGTATAATTTCCTAGTACATCCATGGTATATGAAGCATCGCAATCGCTGATGCTTCATGTGCCTGCTTTATTAAAAGTTTCTAAAAATAGCGTTTGTGAAACTTTTTTAATATAATTTAGTTAGCTTTATTCGCTTTTGTGCTCATAATTGAGTACTTTTGCGTTTGATTTGAGGACGGAGGGCATTTAGAGAGTGCCCTTTGTTCAGTTTTTAGAATGAATTAAACGTAAAATTGATAATAAGATTATGGCAGAAGCTATTGATATCCGTGAGTTGAATATCCGGATTGAACAACAGAGTCAGTTCGTTACCAACCTGGTAATGGGCATGAACAAGGTCATCGTAGGTCAGAAGCACCTCGTTGACTGTCTCCTTATCGGTCTTCTCTCTGATGGTCACATTCTCCTGGAAGGTGTACCTGGTCTGGCGAAGACTCTTGCAATCAAAACATTGTCACAGTTGATTAGTGCAGACTATAGCCGCATACAGTTTACACCCGATTTGTTGCCTGCCGACGTGATCGGTACGCAGATCTATTCGCAGAAGGATGAAGCCTTCCATGTGAAGCGTGGACCTGTGTTTGCCAACTTCGTCCTGGCAGATGAGATCAACCGTGCTCCAGCCAAGGTGCAGAGTGCCTTGCTCGAGGCGATGCAGGAACATCAGGTAACCATCGGCGACCAGACTTTCCGTTTGCCTAATCCATTCCTGGTGATGGCTACCCAGAACCCGGTGGAGCAGGAGGGTACCTATCAGTTGCCTGAGGCTCAGGTGGACCGTTTCCTCCTCAAGGTTATCATCGATTATCCTACCATCGAAGAAGAGAAGCTCATCATCCGTGAGAACATCCAGGGCGGTCTGCCTACCGTGACTCCGGTTACTACAGCCGAGGAAATCCTGAAGGCTCGCAGCATCGTCAACGAGGTGTATATCGATGAGAAGATTGAGCAGTATATTGCCGACATCGTCTTCGCTACCCGTTATCCGGACCGTTACGGCCTGGGCGAATTGAAGGATATGATTACCTTCGGCGGCAGTCCTCGTGCCAGCATCTCACTTGCCAAGGCAGCCAGAGCCTACGCCTTCATCAAGCACCGTGGTTACGTGATTCCTGAGGATGTGCGTGCCGTGGCTCACGATGTGCTCCGCCACCGCATCGGCCTCTCTTACGAGGCAGAGGCAAGCGAAATCACCAGCGAGGAAATCGTCAGCCGCATCATCAACAAGGTTGAAGTACCTTAAATAAGTGAAGAGTGAAGAACGAAGAGTGAAGAATTCATTTGCTTTGCTAATTATAAAGTTCAAAGCTCAAAGTTCAAAGCTCAAAGTTCAAAGTTCAAAGTTCAAAATTCAAAGTTCAAAGTAATAAGTTGGATACACAAGATATCTTAAAGAAAGTTCGGAAGATCGAGATCAAGACTCGCGGATTGAGCCAGAACATCTTCGCCGGCCAATATCATTCTGCCTTCAAGGGTAGGGGAATGGCCTTTGCCGAGGTGCGCGAATATCAGTATGGCGACGACGTGAGAGACATCGACTGGAATGTGACGGCTCGCTTCCATCGCCCTTTCGTCAAGGTCTTTGAAGAAGAGCGAGAGCTTACCGTGATGCTGATGGTGGATGTGAGCGGTTCGCTCGATTTCGGTACCATGCGCCAGATGAAGCGCGATCTGGCTACCGAGATAGCTGCAACCCTTGCCTTCAGTGCCATCCAGAACAACGACAAGATAGGTGTCATCTTCTTTTCCGACAGAATAGAGAAATATATCCCTCCCAAGAAGGGACGCAAGCATATCCTCTACATCATTCGTGAGATGCTCGACTTTCATCCCGAGAGTCAGCGTACCGATATCGGATGTGCCCTGGAATACTTCACAAGGGTGATGAAGCGCCATTGCACGGCTTTCGTCATCAGCGACTTCTACGATAACAAAGACTATCAGCACCAGCTGCAGATAGCCAACCAGAAGCACGATGTGGTGGGAATCCAGGTATATGATCCGCGTGCCAAGCAGCTGCCCGACGTGGGACTGCTCAAGGTGATGGATGCCGAGACGGGACACGAGATGTATATCGATACCAGTTCGAAGAAATTGAGAGTGGCTCACACCCAAAACTGGTTGCGACAGCAGGAGAATCTGCGACAGCTCTTTGCCAAGAGCAAGGTAGATTGGACTTCGGTAGCCACCAACGAGGACTTCTCGAAGGCGCTCCTGATGCTGTTCAAACAGAGAGGCTAAAGTAAGATAACATGAAAATAAAGAATATCATATTGACGATGGCGCTGATGGGTTGCTCTACGCTGGCTTTCGGTCAGACCGTGGAGCAGCGCATGGATTCCCTGCAGCTGCTTATCGGACAGCAGACCATCCTGCACCTCAAGGCCACTGCCCGGAAGGGTGCCAAGATCGTGCTGCCATCCTTCAAGCCTCAGGACCAGATCGTACCTGGTGTAGAGGTGGTGGAGCAGAGCAAGGGTGACACGATGCAGATGGGTGATGACCGCATCCAGGTGAGCCGCGACTATACACTTACCTCTTTCGATGAGAAGGTATATGTGGTTCCTGCACTCGATGTGAAGATCGATGGCAAGAGCCATCACGGAAATCCGTTGGCGCTGAAGGTGCTCACCGTTCCGGTAGATACGGTGCACCCTAACCAGTTCTATCCAGCAAAGGGTGTACAGGACAATCCTTTCGAGTGGAGTGAGTGGAGCTTCGCCTTCTGGTTGAGCATGCTGATGATTATCATCTGTGGTGCAATGATTTATCTCCGCAACCGTCTGAAGAAGAACAAGCCTATCATCGCCCGCATCCGCATCGTGAAGAGGGTGCCTGCACATGAGAAGGCGCTGCGTGAAATCAATGACATCAAGCATCATCATACCAGCACCAGCCAGGAGACTCAGAAAGAGTACTACACCCAGTTGACCAATACGCTGCGTGCCTATATCGTGAGCCGCTTCGGATTCAATGCGATGGAGATGACCAGTGGAGAAATCATCGAGCACCTGCGTGCTTCGGGCGACCAGAAGATGATAGACGAGCTGAGAATGCTCTTCTCTACCGCCGACCTGGTGAAGTTTGCCAAGTACGAGATTCCGATGAACGAGAACGATGCCAACCTGGTGAATGCCATCAACTTCATCGACCAGACGAAGACCGATGAGCAGCCTAAGGAAGAGAAGATCGTTCCAACGCTCAGCACCGAAGACCAGAAGTCGCAGCAGCAGCGCCGACTCATCAAGACTCTGCTCTGGGTGGGCGGCATCAGCGTAGTTGCCATCTTCGGCTACATCGTTTATCAGGTAGCGATGCTCGTGATGTAAATGTCATCAGGCTCAGAAAGAGAGATGGTGATGTAATATCATCAGGCTCAGGAATCTAGAGCTGGTGATGTAAACAATAAAAAGAAATTAAGAAATGGAATTTGCAAGTAAAGCATATTTTCTGCTGCTCCTGCTGCTGATACCTTATATATTATGGTATTTCCTGGGCAGGAAGAAGAGCGAGCCTACGATGCGCATGAGTGATACACGCATCTATCAGTATGCTCCGAAGAGCATGCGCGTCAGACTCATCCATCTGCCGATGGTGCTGAGATGCATCTGCTTCGTGCTCATCGTCATCGCCATGGCCCGTCCGCAGACCCACTATTCCTGGGACAACAAGACCGTAGAAGGTATCGATATCATGCTTGCCATGGACGTATCAACCTCTATGCTTGCCGAGGACCTGAAGCCAAACCGTATGGAGGCGGCGAAGGATGTTGCCACTGAGTTTATCTCTGGCCGTCCTACCGACAATATCGGACTCACCATCTTTGCCGGCGAGGCTTTCACGCAATGTCCGATGACCACTGATCATGCCAGTCTGCTCAGACTCCTGCATGATACCCGCACCGATATTGCGGCTCGCGGACTCATCGACGACGGTACCGCTGTGGGTATGGGACTTGCCAACGCTGTGACCCGACTCAAGGATTCCAAGGCAAAGAGCAAGGTGGTAATCCTGCTCACCGACGGTAGTAACAACATGGGTGACATCTCGCCTATGACCGCTGCCGAGATCGCCAAGAGCTACGGCATCAGAGTCTATACCATCGGTGTGGGAACCAACAAGGTGGCGCCTTATCCGATGCCTGTGGCAGGAGGCGTGCAGTATGTCAATATCCCGGTGGAAATCGATACCCAGACGCTGCGCGACATCGCTCAGACCACCGATGGAAACTTCTATCGTGCCACGAGTACAGCCGAGTTGAAGAAGATCTACAAGGACATCGACAAGCTGGAGAAGTCTAAGTTTAATGTGAAGCATTTTGCCAAGCGCTATGAGGCCTACCAGCCTTTTGCACTGGCTGCACTCCTGGTACTGCTCCTGGAGATATTGCTCCGCCTCACTTGGTTCAGAAGAATTCCTTGATGAAAGAGGAGTTTAGACATAATAGATTATAACATCATATAAATATGTTAAGATTTGAAGATCCTACGTTTCTCTGGCTGCTCTGGCTGATACCGGTGCTCATACTGGTTCGTCTGGTAGGCTGGAGAAGGCGAAAGGCTAAGCTGAAAAGATTGGGCGATCCGGAACTGCTCAAGCAGTTGATGCCCGACATATCCAAGTACCGTCCTACGGTGAAGTTTGTGCTGATGCTTGCTGCCTTGGCACTCGTCATCGTGATGGTGGCTCGCCCTCAGATGGGAAGCAAGATTTCTCACGACAAGCGTAATGGCATCGAGACGATGATCTGTCTCGATATCTCCAATTCCATGCTTGCCGAGGATGTGGCTCCTTCCCGTCTCGATAAGAGCAAGATGCTGATAGAGAATCTGGTAGATAACTTCACCAACGACAAGATCGGACTGATCGTCTTTGCGGGCGATGCCTTCGTGCAGTTGCCTATCACCAGCGATTATGTATCGGCAAAGATGTTCCTGCAGAATATCACCCCGGGGCTGATCCAGACTCAGGGTACCAATATCGGCGATGCCATCTCGCTTGCCACCAAGAGTTTTACCCAGCAGGACAATGTGGGTAGAGCCATCATCGTGATTACCGATGGTGAGAACCATGAGGATGGTGCCAAGGAGGCTGCCGAGATTGCCCAGAAGCAGGGTATCAATGTGTTTATCCTCGGTATCGGTAATACCAAGGGCGCTCCTATCCCGATGGGCGATGGCTCGTATCTGAAGGATCACGCAGGCAATACCGTGATGACTGCCCTCAACGAGCAGATGTGCCGCGAACTGGCGCAGGCTGGCAAGGGTCAGTATATCCATGTGGATAATACGAGCGATGCTGAAAAGGCATTGAATGATGACCTTACCAAGTTGCAGAAGGGAGATATGACCAGCGTGATATACAGTGCCTACGATGAACAGTTTCAGGCTGTGGGCATTCTCATCATCCTCCTGCTCATCATCGAGGTCTGCCTGCTGGAAGTAAAGAATCCGCTGCTCAGGAACATCAAGTTCTTCAAAAGGGATTCCTTGAAGCAGCAGAAATAAAGCCTTATACGCAAGGCGCCCTGAAAGGGCAAAAGCTTTAAAATATAGATGTAAAAAATGAAGTATATACATTATATAATAGTAACTGTGGCAATGCTGCTGGTGGGTACGGCACAAGCCGGAGCCCAGACAGATCGTATTCTGATCCGTCAGGGCAATCGTGCCTTCAAATCCCAGAAATGGGCAGTGGCAGAAACCCAATATCGCAAGGCTATCTTCAAGAATCAGAAGAACCCACAGGCGATATACAATCTTGGTTGTGCCCTCATGGCGCAGCAGAAAGACTCCATGGCGATACAGCAGTTTACCCATGCTGCCCAGTTGGAAACCAACCGCCTCCGCCGTGCTGCCAGCTATCACAACATGGGCGTGATCATGCAGAACCACCGTGAATATGCCCAGGCCATCGAATACTACAAGATGGCGCTGAGATGCAATCCACAGGACAATGAGACCCGTTATAATCTTGCCCTCTGCAAGAAGTTGCTCAAGAACAATCCGCAAAACAAGGATCAGAACAAGAACAACAAGGATAAGAACAAGGACAAGAACAAGAAGGATCAGAATAAAGACAAGAACAAAGACAACAAGGATAAAAACGACGATAAGAACAAGAACGACAAGAACAAGAATAACAAGAACAAGAATAATCAGAACCAAAACCAGCCGAACCAGGACAAGATGAGCCGCGAGAATGCCGAGCAGCTCTTGAACGCCGCCGTTCAGCAGGAGCAAGCCACCAAGCGCAAGTTGCAGAAGGCGATGAGCCAGCCACGTAGAAAGGCTTACGACAAGAATTGGTAAAAGATTAGATGAGATAAAAATACGATTTATAAATACGGTTTATACATAATATTTAGCTATTATTTAAGATACGATATGAAAAAAATAGGTTGGTATTTGATATTGCTGATATGCTTGCTAGGCTACCAGGTGCATGCGGTGGCCCAGCATATCTCCGTGTCGGCTCCATCGCACGTAGCGGCTGGAGAAAACTTCCGTGTCGCCTATACCATCAACACCCGTGATGTAGAGGAATTCAGAATGGGTGCGGTGCAGGACGGACTCGAAGTCATCGCAGGCCCTTACACATCCTCGCAATCCAGTTATCAGATGATCAACGGACATACCTCGTCCTCTTCATCTGTAACCATCACCTACACCCTTTATGCGGCAAAGAATGGTACCTTCAATATTGGTTCTTCCCACGCCATCGTGGATGGTAGGAACCTGGCTTCTCGCGCCGTGAAGATTACGGTGTCGGGACACGCTCATCGTACCAACGGCGCTCCTAGCATGCACGGACAGGATAGCTACGACCAACCTCGTATGCGTACCGCAGGCTCTGCCATCTCGGGCAGCGACCTCTTCATCAAGGTGTCTGCCAACAAGAAGAGAGTACACGAGCAGGAACCTATCCTGCTTACCTACAAGGTATATACACAAGTGGAACTCACCCAGCTGGAAGGCAAGATGCCAGACCTGAAGGGATTCCACAACCAGGAAGTGCCTCTGCCACAGCAGAAAACCTTTCATACAGAAATGGTGAACGGTCGCCCTTACAAGTGCGTCACCTGGAGCCAGTATGTGATGTATCCTCAGATGACCGGTAAGCTGGAGATTCCTTCCATCACCTTCAAGGGCATCGTGGTACAGCAGAACCGCAATATCGACCCGATGGAGGCCTTCTTCAATGGCGGATCCGGATATGTTGAGGTAAAGAAGGACATCAAGGCTCCGGGTATCACCCTGCAGGTAGATCCGTTACCACAGCGCCCAGCCAACTTCTCGGGTGGAGTAGGTAAGTTCAATATCTCTGCCTTCCCGGACAAGAAGGAAGTCAAGGCTGGCGAACCGATCACGCTCCGTGTGATTGTGGGAGGTATCGGAAACCTCAAGTTGCTGAAGCAGCCAGTAGTGAATTTCCCGAAGGATTTCGACAAGTATGATGCCAAGGTAACTGATAAAACCCGACTCACCGCCAATGGAGTGGAGGGTAATATGATATACGATTTCCTGGCTGTGCCTCGCAATCAGGGCAGCTATACCATTCCTGCCGTGGAGTTCACCTATTATGATACCAGCAAGAATGCGTATAAGACCATCAAGACCCAACCTTTCACCCTGACCGTGGAGAAGGGAGATGGATCAACATCCGAGTCGGCTGATTATTCAAGCAAGGACAAGGATATCCATACCATCAAGTTGGGCAAGACTTCACTGCATCAGGCTGATGATATGTTCTTCGGAAGCTTCGGCTACTGGACTAGTCTGCTCATTCCGCTCATCGCCTTCTTCGTACTGCTGGTGGTATTCCACCGCAGAGCCATCGAGAATGCCGACATCGTGAAGAAGCGCTCCAACAAGGCGGGCAAGATAGCTACCAAGCGTCTGCGCATGGCCAACAAGCTGATGCTGCAGGGCAAGCAGGGCGAGTTCTATGATGAAGTGATGCGTGCCCTCTGGGGATATATGAGCTACAAGCTGAACATGCCAGTAGAGCAGCTCTCTCGTGAGAATATCCGTGAGAAACTCATCGCCCACGATGTGGATGATGCTACAATACAGAAGTTTACTTCCGCTCTCGATGAGTGCGAGTTCGAGCGTTATGCTCCAGGCGATCCTGCCGGCAATATGAACCGTACCTTCGAATCGGCAATGACAGCGATTATGGAAATAGAAAATGCAATCAATGCGGCTCGCAAGAACGCCAAGAAGCATCCTGCCGGATATTCCTTCGTATGGCTGCTCCTGGCTATGCTGGGCTTCGGTGCTTCTCCGGTTTCGGCAATCACCAAGAACAATGCCGATACCGAATACCAGAAGGGTAACTACCAGCAGGCTATCCGCGACTACGAAGAGCTGCTCAAGAATGGCGCCTCTGCCGAGATTTACTACAATCTCGGCAATGCCTACTATCGTACAGACAATATCACCAAGGCGGTGCTCAACTATGAGCGAGCCCGCCTGCTCTCGCCAGGAGATGAGGACATCAACTTCAATCTCCAGTTTGCGCGTAGCAAGACCATCGACAAGATTACGCCGGCAAGCGAAATGTTCTTCGTAACCTGGTATAAGGCGCTGGTCAACTTCACGAGTGTAGATAACTGGGCGAAGGCCGGCATCATCTCCATTATCATGGCACTGCTGCTCGTGCTGCTCTATCTCTTCGGTCCGCACATCCTGATGCGCAAGATCGGCTTCTTTGGCGGTATCGGCTTCTTCCTTGTCTTCCTGCTGAGCAATCTCTTTGCCTATCAGCAGAAGCAGGCGCTCGACAACCGCAAGGGTGCCATTATCATCTCACCTTCCGTGAACATCAAGAAGACGCCTGCCAAGACCAGTACCGATCAGTTTGTTCTCCACGAGGGTACCCGTGTAGATATCATCGACAAGGGTATGACCGACTGGCGTGGCATCCGCGTTGGCGATGGAAGAGAAGGATGGATTGAGACCAAGCATCTCGAGGAAATCTAGGAGGATGAAGTGGATGGAGCGTTAGACTCTGATATCATTCTACATTCAACATTAAATATAAAACAATAAATAAATGGATTTTAGTTCGATACAAGATATTGACTTTCAGATACTGCAGTGGTTCAACGGCAGTAACAATGTGATTCTCGACCAGTTGGTGATGGCACTTACTTCGGGTTTCATCTGGATACCGCTCTATCTTGTACTCTTTATCATCGTGATGCGCAATAATGAGACGATTGGGCAGATTGGTCTTATCGTGGGCTGCGCATTCCTGTGCATCCTTTTTGCCGATGGCATTGCCGAGGGAATCATCAAACCGCTTGCGGCAAGATGGCGACCTTCCAACGATCCGCTGGTAAAATATACCGTGCAGGTAGTGGATAATCTTCGTCTGAAGGACTACAGTTTCTGTTCGGCGCATGCAGCCAACACCATGGCGATAGCCGTGTTCTTCTCGCTGCTTGTAAGGAGCAGGATGCTCACCTTCACCCTGATAGCATGGTCGCTGGTGAACTGCTGGACCCGCCTCTATCTGGGCGTTCATTATCCGCTGGACATCGTTTGCGGACTCCTGCTGGGCATGGTGGTTGGTACGCTGGTATATCTTTTCTTCCTTCGTATGTACCGACGTATGTCACCGGAAATCAAGTATGTTTCGAATCAATATACCTGTACGGGATATGATTGCGATGACATCGATATGATTCTGACGGTGCTGATGCTCACCCTCGTATATGTCATCCTGCGTGCCGTCGTTCTGATGACGGCACTATAGCAGTATAACAGCCTTTTCTGAAAAATAATAGCCTTTTCAGAAAAAGGCAAATCATAAAGTTCAAAGTAATCATAAAGTTCAAAGTAATCATAAAGTTCAAAGCTCAAAGTTCAAAGTAACAAAGTTCAAAGTAAATAATGGATACAAAACATATTAAGATAAGCGATTATAATTACGATTTGCCAGATGAGCGCATCGCCAAGTTTCCTATCTCACAGCGCGACCACAGTAAACTGCTGGTCTATAAGCATGGCGAGGTAAGCGACGATGTGTTCTTTCATCTTCCTGATTATCTGCCAAAGGGTGCCATGATGGTATTCAATAATACCAAGGTAATCCAGGCACGCATGCATTTCCGCAAGGAGACGGGAGCCCTCATCGAGGTGTTCCTGATGGAGCCTGCTGCACCTACCGACTATGAGCTGATGTTCCAGACTTCGGGCCACTGCTCATGGCTCTGTATGATTGGTAACCTGAAGAAATGGAAAGAGGGAAGCCTGAAGCGCGACTTCGAGATCAAGGGTCATCAGCTTACCCTCTCTGCTACCATGCGACGTGGAGATGCCCTCAGCACAGAGGCTTCAGAGATGGTAGCCAAGGGTGGCGGCACCAACTACTGGGTGGATTTCGACTGGGACAACGAGCATGTTTCCTTTGCCGAGATTCTCGAAGCAGTGGGAGAGTTGCCTATCCCTCCTTATCTGAACCGCAAGACAGAAGAAAGTGACAAGACCACTTATCAGACCGTATATTCCAAGATCAAGGGTAGTGTGGCTGCCCCAACAGCCGGTCTGCATTTCACCGATGCGGTGCTCCAGGACCTGGATGCGCATGGCATCGACCGTGAAGAGGTGACCCTTCATGTAGGAGCGGGAACCTTCAAGCCGGTGAAGAGTCTTGAGATAGAAGGCCATCAGATGCATACCGAATATATCGTGGTTCATCGTCGCAGTCTGGAGAAGCTCATCAAGCACGAGTGCCAGGTCATTGCCGTGGGAACCACCAGTGTGCGCACCATCGAGAGTCTCTACTATATGGGCGTGCATCTCATCAAGCATCCTGAGGCAAGTGAAGAGGACCTGCATGTTAAACAGTGGGATCCATACGAGCTGTCGGCAGATGGCAATCTGGTGGATGACATCACTCCGGTGCAGGCTATCCAGGCAATCGTCGATTATCTCGACCGCAACGGCTTGGAAGCCCTTCACTCCAGCACGCAGATCATCATCGCTCCAGGTTATACCTATAAGATTGTGAAGATGCTGGTAACCAATTTCCATCAGCCTCAGAGCACCCTCCTTCTCCTGGTGAGTGCCTTCCTGCATGGTGATTGGAAGAAGGTATATGATTATGCCCTCTCTCATGATTTCCGCTTCCTGAGCTATGGAGATTCATCCCTGCTTATCCCATAGAAAGAAGGAGTTAGGAATACTATAAGCTCCTGAACTTTCGAATGTGGTTCTAGGATGTTCTGAAGGTCCAAAAGTTCCAGAAGCAGCACGCCCTGAAAGGGCAGAAGCTCCTAGCCCAGGGTAACACCCTGGGTATAAAATGAAAATGTAATGTCGCCCTGAAAGGGCAAAAGCTTCAATAATATTAAAAAACAAATAGATGATTTCAGTAGAAGGACTGAAAGTAGAGTTTGGCGTAAAGCCACTTTTCAATGATGTAAGCTTCGTAATCAACGACCGCGACCGCATTGCCCTGGTAGGTAAGAACGGTGCCGGCAAATCTACGATGCTGAAGATTCTCTGTGGCTTGCAGAAGCCAACTTCCGGCGTGGTGGCTATCCCGAACGAAACCACCATCGGCTACCTGCCTCAGGTGATGAAACTGCAGGACGATACCACAGTAAAGCAGGAAACCCGCAAGGCTTTCGCCCACAATACCGAGATGAAGGCGCGCCTCGACAAGATGCAGCAGGAAATGGCTGACCGTACCGACTACGAGAGCGAGAGCTATGCCCAGCTCGTGGAGAAATTCACACAGGAACATGATCGCTATATGATGATGGGCGGTGAAAACTACGAGGCGGAAATAGAGCGCACGCTGAGCGGTCTGGGTTTCACCCGTGAAGATTTCGACCGTCCTACCCGTGAGTTCTCCGGTGGATGGCGCATGCGTATCGAACTGGCAAAGATTCTGTTGCAGAAGCCGGATGTGCTCCTCCTCGATGAGCCTACCAACCATCTTGATATCGAGAGTATCCAGTGGCTGGAGCAGTTCCTGGCGCAGAGTGCCAAGGCGGTGGTGCTGGTAAGTCACGACCGTGCCTTTATCAATAATGTAACCAACCGCACGCTGGAGATTACCTGTGGCAGGGTAGAGGATTACAAGGTGAAATACGATGAGTATGTGGTTCTCCGTGCCGAGCGCCGTGAGCAGCAGCTCCGTGCTTACGAGAACCAGCAGAAGGAAATCGCCGACATCAAGGATTTCATCGAGCGATTTCGCTATAAGCCAACTAAGGCTGTACAGGTGCAGAGCCGCATCAAGCAGTTGGAGAAAATCGTTCCTATCGAGGTGGATGAGGTGGATACCAAGCAGATGCATCTCAAGTTCCCTCCTTGTCTCCGTAGCGGCGATTATCCTGTCATCTGCGATGAGGTGAGAAAGGATTATGGCGATCATACCGTCTTCGACCATGTGAATCTTACCATCAAGCGTGGCGAGAAAGTAGCGTTCGTAGGTAAGAACGGTGAGGGTAAATCTACCCTTGTGAAGTGTATCATGGGCGAGATTCCTTTTACGGGCAATCTCAAGATAGGTCATAACGTGCAGATTGGTTATTTCGCACAGAACCAGGCACAGCTCCTCGACGAGAAGCTTACCATCTTCCAGACCATCGACAATGTGGCTACCGGTGAGATGCGCCTCAAGGTGAACGATCTGCTGGGTGCCTTTATGTTTGGTGGCGAAACTTCCGAGAAGTATGTCAAGGTGCTGAGTGGAGGTGAGCGCAGTCGTCTGGCGATGATCAAGCTCCTGCTCGAACCGGTGAATCTCCTGATTCTCGATGAGCCTACCAACCATCTCGATATGCAGTCGAAGGATGTGTTGAAGGAAGCCATCAAGGCATTCGACGGCACCGCCATCATCGTGAGTCACGACCGTGAGTTCCTCGACGGACTGGTAGATAAGGTATATGAGTTTGCCGGTGGCAAGGTACGTGAGCATCTGGGCGGCATCTATGATTATCTCCGTGCGCACAATGCCGAGAGCATCAGTCAGGCGCTGGCGAATCAGTCAGGAATGGCATCTGCCGGTTCTCCATCGGGTTCCGCTTCATCCTCTTCATCAACCTCATCATCTGCCGCAGCTTCTTCTTCCGAAGTTTCCTCCGGCAAGCTCAGCTATGCCGAGCACAAGGAGCAGCAGAAGAAGATACGCAAGGCTGAAAAGGCTGTGAAGGAATGCGAGGCGAAGATAGAAAAGCTCGAAACCCGCAAGGCAGAGATCGATGCCCTCCTGATGAAGCCTGAGAATGCTACGAATATGGAACTCGTTACCGAATATACCGAGCTGATGAAGAGCCTGGATGAGGAAAACGAGAACTGGATGATGCTCTCAGAAGAGCTGGAAGAAGTGAAGAATTCATAATTAATAATCAATAAATAACGAGAAAATGAAAATGAAGTACATCCTTCCGATGATGATGCTCGCAGCCATGCCGATGGCTGCTGATGCTCAGAACAAGTCGGGGCTTGTCATGAGCAATCTTGACAAGACAGCAAAGCCTGCTGATGATTTCTATCAGTTTGCTACCGGTGGCTGGCAGAAGAACAATCCGCTTCCTGCTGCCTACAGCCGTTATGGTAGTTTCGACCAGTTGGCTGAGAACAACAACAAGCGTATCAACTCTATCCTTGATGAGCTCAAGAAGAAGACCTACAAGGCTGGAACCATCGAGCAGAAGCTTTCCGACTTCTACAAGTTGGCACTCGATATCGACCGCCGCAACAAGGAGGGTATTGCTCCTGTTAAGCCTCTCCTCGACGAGATTGCTGCTGCCAAGACCAAGGCTGATCTCCAGAACCTGCAGGTGAAGTATGCCATGCAGGGTTTGGGCGTAGGTTTCGGTACCGGTTTCGGTGCTGACGAGAAGAATGTTACTATGAACATCTACAATGTGATGCAGGGTGGCTTGACTCTCGGTTCCAAGGATTACTACCTCAACAACGATGCTGCTACCGTAGCTATCCGTGAGGCTTTCAAGACTTACGTGGCAAAGATGTTCCAGCTCTATGGCTTCTCTGCTGCCGATGCTGCCAAGAAGGCACAGAAGGTATTCCTCCACGAGACCAGTCTCGCTACTATCTCCAAGAGCCGTACCGAACTCCGTGACCCACAGGCTAACTACAACAAGATGAGCCTGAAGCAGTTTAAGGAGAATTATCCAAACATCCCTCTCGAGGCTTTGGCTAACGGCGAGGGCATCAAGAGCGAATATATCCAGGAGATGATTGTAGGTCAGCCTGCATTCCTGGCTGGTTACGACAAGATTACTGCTGCAGAGGATGCTGAGACTTTGAAGGCATTGATGGAGTGGAGTGTCATCGGCAGTTCTTCTGCTTATCTCACCGACGAGATCCGCGAGGCAAACTTCGATTTCTTCGGCAAGACCATGAGTGGCAGAAAGGAAGACCATCCATTGTGGAAGCGTGCTACCTCTCAGGTAGATGCTCAGATGGGTGAGGCACTCGGCAGAATCTACTGCAAGAAGTTCTTCCCTGAGTCTTCCAAGAAGATGATGGAGACTCTGGTCAAGAATCTCCAGGTGAGTCTCGGTCAGCGTATCGATGCTCAGGAGTGGATGAGTGCAGAGACCAAGGCTGCTGCTCACAATAAGCTCGATAAGTTCTATGTCAAGATTGGTTATCCTAACCAGTGGACTGATTATAGCAAACTTACTATCGATCCATCCAAGAGTTTCTATGAGAACGTGATGGCTTGCCGTCAGTTCCGCAACAACAAGGAGATTGCTGAGAAGGCTGGTAAGCCAGTCAACAGAGATGAGTGGTATATGACTCCACAGACTGTGAATGCATACTATAATCCAACTACCAACGAGATCTGCTTCCCAGCGGGTATCCTTCAGTATCCATTCTTTGATGCCAAGGCAGACGAGGCATTCAACTATGGTGCTATCGGTGTAGTGATTGGTCA
The DNA here is from genome assembly GCA_900551985.1 of uncultured Prevotella sp. GTDB lineage: Bacteria > Bacteroidota > Bacteroidia > Bacteroidales > Bacteroidaceae > Prevotella. Next base: position 18,086 of record URYG01000036.1, read on the forward strand.
TGAGATGACTCACGGCTTCGATGATCAGGGTCGCCAGTATGATGCCAGCGGTAACCTGAAGGATTGGTGGACAGCTGCTGATGCTGAGGGCTTCAACAAGCGTGCAGATATGTATGCTGATTTCTTCAGCAACATCAAGGTATTGCCTGACCTGAATGCCAACGGTCGCTTTACATTGGGTGAGAACCTTGCCGACCACGGAGGTTTGATGGTATCTTTCAATGCATTCAAGAATGCGACAGCCAAGAAGCCTTTGAAGAACAAGGATGGCTTTACAGCTGATCAGCGTTTCTTCCTTGCCTACGCTGGTGTATGGGGTCAGAACATCACCGATAAGGAGATCCGCAACCGTGTGAAGAACGATCCTCATGCGCTTGGCAAGTGGCGTGTAGATGGTGCTCTTCCTCACATTGATGCCTGGTATGAGGCATTTGGTGTAAAGCAGGGCGACAAGATGTTCATTCCTAAGAGCGAGCGTCTGGAGCTTTGGTAAAGATCAGATATCCTATCCCGTTAGTTTCTAAAGTTTTAAAGGGATAAGAATGAAATATGTAAAAGGCTGCGTTACCACTGGGCAACGCAGCCTTTTTTCATACATTTCAGTTCTTACATCCCCGACTTACATACAGCTTGTCAGACCTAAAGAGGCAGCGATGGCTGTAAGGAGTGAGAGAGCAATCTTAATCACGGTTTTCCAGGTTTCACGTTTCATAGGCTATATTTTTTAGAAATCTACATTGTCACCGTTGTCGCCGTTGTCACCGGTATCGCTTCCGCCAGTCTGCGAACCGCCACCCTGGGTTCCGCTATCGCCAGTATTGCCGCCGGTAGCTCCGGTATCACCCTTGTTCTCGTCAGGGTTCTCCTGGTTGCCACCCTCGGTGTCCTCTACATCCTTCGAATCGTTGGAAGCGATGCTCTTTACCACTTCGCCGTCGCGGTTTACGCAGGTGATGCTGATACCCGTCTTGGCAAGCTCCTGCTTGATTTCCATATTAGGGCAAAAGATTACGCGGCGCTGGGTGATGAGTTTGGTGCTCACATCCTCTACCGACTTCACAGCATTGGCACGCAGACCGAAGCGCATGGTGCCCAGACCCGGAACTGCTACGGAGTGACCCTCAGTAGCCCACGCCTTGATTACCTCGCTCAGGGCAGCGTATGCCACGTTCATCACGGCAGGAGTCAGACCGCAATGCAGGGCAGCCTGCTGGATCACCTTCTCCGGTGTAAGCTTGTTGTAGATCAGCGGCTGCATCACGTACATGTACTGGTCCTTGCCACCTTCCTTACCCAAGTAAGCAATCTTGCGCTCAATAGCTTTAACATTCATTCCCATAACTCAAAAAACAATTTAGTTAAACATTGATTGCAGAGCTTTTGTTTCTGCAAGCCATTGTGTTTCAAT
>URYG01000037.1 GCA_900551985.1 uncultured Prevotella sp.
TCTTGAGCTGATACTTGTGGTTGCCGTCCTTGGAAAGGAAGGTGAAGTTGAGCATCGCTCCGAGTCTGACATTATTATTATACTGGTTGTCAACTGAGTGACGAAGATAGTTCGGTTTGTCGTTTGTCGCATCATAGATACCATAGAGATTGTTCTCCATGTTCTCGTAGGTGCGGTATTCGTTGGTGTAGTTCAAGGCGGCGAGCATACCGAGTGTTCTTCCGCCGAGCATCCAGCGATGGTTGAGATTAGCTGCCAATTTCAAGTCGCCCAAGGGTTTCTTGCTCTTTACGAGCCAATCATTGTTGAATCCATTTCCCAGGAGCGAAGTAGCATAATCGCCCACAGGTTTTCCATTGGCATCGAGCTGTGGATTGAGCTGGGCATTGATGCCTCCATTTATATTTCTCATTCCGTTGTCGAATCCGAGGAAATCTGTTCCCGAACCTTTTGAGTAAGAGAAGTCCTTGAAGGCCGATGAAGTATTCCAGTTTCCTCCCACGGCGATATTGAAACTGTTCTCAGCCGGAATCTCCTTGGTGTTGACGATGATGAAACCGCCCGAGTAGTCGGCAGGATATTCTGCAGTAGGAGATTTCACGATGGTGAGGTTGTCGATCTGCGAACTTGGGATGATATCGAAGGAGAATGCCCTGGAGTCGGCCTCTGAACTTGGCACAGCTCCTCCGTTCATCCACACATTGTTGTATCGCTGAGACAATCCTCTTACCATTACGAATTTATCGTCGATGAGGCTCACGCCTGGCACTCGGCGTATCACCTCACCCGCATTCGTATCCTGAGTACGAGATATTTCCTGTGCCGAAACATTGCTCACGATGACGGGACTGTTTTTGGCCATCTGTATCATTGCCGCATCCGTATTACGCCTTTCCACTGCGGTAACGGTCACCTCCTTCAGCTGCTGTTCATCAGGTTGCAGCGCGATCACCTGGTCTGCGTCCTTCGCCTGAACCCCGTCAATTTTTTGAGTCTTATATCCTACATAATTAATATATAGTGTATATGTCTTGTCTTTCTTCAGTCCATCGATCTGGAAGTTTCCGTCGATGTTGGTGATAGCCTTCACGTTGGTTCCATCCACAGTGATGACTGCACCGATGAGTGTCTCTTTCGATTTCTGGTCGATAACCACTCCTTTAATCTGTTGCGCCCACGTTGGCATACTGGCCGCCGAGAGCAATCCTAATACAATAATTCCCCTTTTAGCATTCATAATCTATATCGTTTGATTACGGTTGCAAAGGTACGGTGGTTATATTACACCATGGTTGCAATGAGGTTGAAAGGCATTGACGAAGCTGCGACAAAGATGTTACTGGAAAATGATTGCTTTCTTTTTGAACGCTTTTGAGCGGTAAAACATACCCTTGAAACGTTATTTTCTGGTGATATATAACTTTTTGCTATGAAAATTCAAAATTTTTAAGAATTATGTTTGGTGGTTAGCGATTTTTGTTATACCTTTGCATTAAAATACATATTTTATGTAAAAATTGTAAAGGATAACGTTGCAATATTTATATTAATGTGTATTCAAGATAAAGAGAGAAGATATATAATTATATAAGAAGAGAAGAAATATGAGAATGAAGGTTTTGTTTGCTTCCCTGTTGCTGGCAGCTTCGGGGCAAGTGCTGGCACAGTCTTCCGGACAGGTTGGGGGACAGGTCTTCGATGAGAATGGAGACCCCGTAGTGGGTGCACAGATCATGGTGAAAGGTTCCAAGACAGGAACCGTGACCGACATTGACGGTAAGTTCAGCTTGCCTAGTGCTAAACGAGGAGAAACGATTGTAATCAGTTATCTCGGTATGGATTCCCAGACCGTGAAGGCGGCTTCTGGTATGAAGGTAAACATGCATTCGCAGGACCGTGAGCTCGATGAAGTCATCGTTGTGGCTTACGGTGAGCAGAAGAAATCATCCTTCACGGGTTCTGCAGGCGTAGTGAAAGGCGACCTCCTGGAGAAAAAGCAGCTTACCAATGTGTTCAGCGGATTGCAGGGCGAGGTAGCCGGTGTGCAGATGACCAATACTTCCGGTTCTCCAACAGCCACCCCTTCTTTTGCCATTCGTGGTTTCGGTTCCATCAACGCCGGAACATCTCCACTCATTATCGTGGATGGTGCGCCATATGATGGCGGATGGAACAACCTCAACCCTAACGATGTAGAGAGTGTCACTGTATTGAAGGATGCGGCATCCAATGCCCTCTATGGCGCCCGTGGTGCCAATGGTGTCATCATGATTACCACCAAGAAGGGTAAGGCTGAGAAGGCTACCATTACATTCGAGGCAAAATGGAGCGGCAACAGTCGTGCTACCATTGATTACGACCGCATTACCGATCCTGCCGAGTATTATGAAACCTATTACAAGGCTCTCTATAATTATAATGTACGCGATAAGGGTATGTCGGCTTTTGATGCGCATGTGGCTGCCAATGAGACGATGGGCAAGACAAGCGATAAGGGCGGATTGGGCTATGTGGTCTATGCCGTTCCTGATGGACAGTATCTTATCGGAACCAACGGTCGTCTGAATCCGAATGCCACTTTGGGCAACCGTGTCTATAACAACGGCAAGTTCTATACACTCACACCTGATAACTGGGTGGATGAGGCTTTCCGCAATGCGCTGCGCCAGGAATACAACATGAGTATTACGGGTGGTAGCAACAAGATGACTTATTATGCTTCTTTGGGCTATCTGAAGAACGAGGGTATTGTATATAACTCTGATTTCGAACGATATACAGCTCGTATCAAGGCTGATTATCAGGCTAAGGACTGGTTGAAGGTGGGAGCAAATGTAAACTTTGCCCATACCGACCAGAACGATGTAAGCGATGGTAGTCAGACCGTTTTCGACATCACCACTCGCTTTGCACCAATCTATCCTGTTTATCTGCGTGATGGAGATGGCAACATCATGACCGATGAGAATGGCAAGATGTACGACTATGGAGATGGCGGAAATGGCGGTGCACACCGTCCTACTAGATTGGAGCCTCTGAGAAACATGCTGCAGACCGATAAGTTGAATGCCAACAAGACATTTACCAATGTTTTCACCCTCAATGGTTTTGCAGATATTACCCCTATTGAAGGCTTGAAGCTGACTCTGAATGGTACCGTGACCGACAATGAGTGGAAGAATACCCAGACCAACCAGCCTTTCTATGGCAATACAGCCACTGTTTATCCTGGTGGATATATCTATAAGGCAAATTATCAGACTTATACAGTCAACTTCCAGCAGATAGCCAACTACAGCAAGCAGTTTGACAAGCACAGCTTCACCCTGATGCTGGGTCATGAGAACTATAAGTATATGTATAACTATCTTTCTGGCGACAAGGAGAAGATGTTCTCTTACTTTGGCGCACAGGAACTGGATGGTGCCGTGAAGGTGCTTTCTAATGGTAGCAATACCAGCAACTATAATACTGAGGGATATTTCTCTCGTCTGATGTATGATTATGATGGCAAGTATTTCCTGCAGGCATCTTATCGTAGGGATGCATCATCCCGTTTCCATCCCGACCATCGCTGGGGTAACTTCTATTCCTTTGGTGGTGCCTGGATTCTGAGCAAGGAAAACTGGTTCGAGTCTTCCTGGATTGATATGCTGAAGCTGAAGGCTTCATGGGGACAGCAGGGTAACGATGCCATCGGCGACTACCGTTACACCGATACCTATTATCTCAGCAACTTCAATGGCGAGGTAAGTTTCGTGCAGAACACCGTGGGTAATCCGAATATTACCTGGGAGACCAACAGTAACTTCAATGCGGGTGTCGAGTTTGAACTCTTCAAGAGCCGCATCACGGGTAGCATCGAGTACTTCAGTCGCAAGACCACAGATATGCTCTGCTTCGTATATGTACCATTCTCTGGTGGTTATACCGGTTCTTACGACAATGTGGGTGATATGGTCAACCGAGGTGTGGAGTTTGATTTGCACTTTACTCCAATCCGTACCAAGGATCTGTCGTGGATGATCAATCTCAATGCCACCCACTACAAGAACAAGATTACGATGCTCAACGACGACAATAAGGGCAGTATGCTCGATGGACATCCAGGTTACGTAAGCGATCCTTACTTCTATGGCGAGGGTCTGCCTATGCACACCTTCCGCCTGAAGAAATATGCTGGAGTCACGGCAGATGGTGAGTCTTCCTGGTATGTGAAGGATGAGGCTACCGGCGAGCTGACTACCACAACATCCAGCTCTACGGCATCCTATTTCAACTGCGGTACACCAGATCCTGACCTCTATGGAGGTTTCGGTACCACCGTATCATTCAAGGGCTTCGATTTCTCTGCAACCTTCAATTACAGTCTGGGTGGCAAGGCCATCGACTATGGTTACAAGGCATTGATGGGCAATCCATCTTCTGGAAACACAGGATTCTCTTTCCACAAGGACATCCTGAAGGCATGGTCAGAAACCAATACCAATTCAGATATCCCACGCTTCCAGTATGCCGTGAAGGAGGTGGATACCAGTTCGGCGATTACTTCCGACCGCTTCCTGACGAATGCTTCCACGCTTACCCTGCAGAACATCAACCTGGGCTACACCTTCCCACGCAAATGGGTAAATAGCCTGGGATTGAACAGCTTGAGAGTATATGTATCGGGTGATAACCTCTACTATTGGAGCAAGCGCAAGGGCTTCGACCCACGTGGCGGATTCTGGGGTACTTCTTCAGAGTCATCCTATGCACAGGTTCGTTCCTTCACTGGTGGCATCACCGTACAGTTCTAAAGATGGATGGCTTCCATCAAGATGTATTATCGTTATTTTAAGACATGAAGAAAATGAAAAGAAATATCAATCATATCATCGCAGCAACGGGGATGGCATTGGGTATGCTGAGTCTCAGTAGCTGTATAGAGGAAACATTCCCGAACAATCAGGCTGTGCCTGGTCAGATCAGTTCGTCAAGCAAGTCGTTGGAGTATCTTGCCAACAGTCTTCCTTCTTTCCTCACCACTTGGAATACCTATGGTGGCAGTGCCTATACTCAAGACTGGGGTTATCCTTGCCAGATGTACATGCGCGACCTGCTTTGTGAGGATTTCCCGATGAGCGACAATGGCTACAATTACTGGTCGTATACAGAGGATGGATCTACCCTGCGTTATGCTTATTATTATCCGTTCTACTACTATTATGCATTCATCAAGAATGCCAACAATGTAATCTCTGCAGCCAAGAATGCCGTGGATGGAGGTAACAAGAGTGCTGTGCCTTATCTGGGACAGGGCTATGGCTATCGTGCCATGCTCTATCTCGACCTGTACCGACTCTATGAGTATCGCAAGACGGGTGTGGCTAGTCTGGATGATGTCGCTGACAAGGCTGGTGTATATGGACTCACAGTGCCTATCGTAAAGGAGACTACCAGCAAGACGGAGTTGGGCAACAACCCAAGTGCGCCTTTCTATACCATGTATCGTTTTATCATGAACGACCTGAATATGGCAGAAGAGGCTTTGGCTGATTATACCCGAAGCAATAAGGCTTTCATGGACAAGAGCGTAATCTATGGTCTGAAGACCCGTCTCTGGCTTGCCATGGCATCCCGCTTTGAGCAGAGTGCTGATGATCTTGCCAAGCAGATTGAGGCCGATAAGAACGAAGACGGATATGGCAAGCTGGGCATCACCTCTGCCAACGACTGCTTTGCCAAGGCTGCTGAATATGCGCAGAAGGCGATTCATGCCGATACCTACAAGCCGCTGACAGAGGCGGAGTGGTCGGATACCAATACGGGCTTCAACACCGCCAACGATTCCTGGATGTTCGGTACGCTGGTTAACAGCAAGGAGCAGATTAATACGGCTGAGTGGTACACCTTCTGGGGATGGATGTGCTCAGAGGCTACATGGAGTATGAGTCAGTTTAATTCTTACCGTTGTATCAGCAAGGCGCTCTACGACAAGATTTCTGTGAAAGACTGGCGCCGCAAGAGTTGGGTAAATCCTGATGATGCAGGAGAGAAGATCAATGCGGCAGGCAAGGACAGTGTGCCTGCGGGCTACAAGACCAAGATGACGGGCGAGGAGTGGGCAAAGCTTCCTAAGTATGCCAATATGAAGTTCCGTGCAGGTAGTGGCGGTATCACCAAGAACGACCTGGAGACCGGTCAGATTGCTTCTCTCCCGCTGATGCGAGTAGAGGAGATGTACTTCGATTATTTCGAGGCCATCGCTCATACCCAGGGTGTTGAGGTGGCTGCCCAGGCCTTGAAGGACTTTGTGAACACGTATCGTTATACCGATGGTTCCTACCAGTGCAAGGCAAAGACCATGGACGATTTCATCACAGCCCTGATGGTGCAGCGCCGCATCGAACTGTGGGGTGAGGGACTGGTATTCTTCGATTACAAGCGTCTCAATCTCCCTATCAAGCGCCATTATGCAGGCAGCAACTACGAGGCAAGCTATCAGCTCAACTCTTATGCCGGCTATGTGGCACCTTGGATGAACTATATGATTCCTGAGGATGAGAAGGATAGAAATCCTGCTGTGGTTCTCGGTCCAGACCCATCTGGAGCTATCGTGGCAGAATAATCCTCTGACGCATTCATTCAGGAAAATCTTACTTTTAAAAAACAAGAAAATGAGAAAGTTACAACATTTATTATATATGTTGCTTGTGGGTATGGCTATTACCGCCTTCACCGCATGTAGCGACGATGATGATTATCAGCCTGCCCAGAAGGTGGCAGAGGATAATATGGGAGCCTATTTCGCTGCATCCAATGCTTCCAGCGAGGTACTCACTCCAGAGGAATATGCGGCTCGACCAAGTGTTGATTTAACGGTGAAGCGCCAGAACAGCAAGGGCGATGTTTCCATTCCTGTGGTTGTGGATAAGGCAGATCCTGTGTTCAAGGTTCCTGCTTCTGTAGAGTTCAAGGATGGTGAGACGGAGGCTACTATTACTGTAGCTTGTCCTGATCTCCAGGCTCTTCAGTCTTATCAGTTCACTATTCACCTGGATGAGGCTGCCACCAATCCTTATGTCAAGGTGGATGGTTCTCCGGTGTTCAACTACACGGTGATGGTGGCCCGTTGGGTCAAGGTGGTGGAGAATGCCACCTTCATGTATCAGAGCGATATCTTCCCAGCTGTCAAGTCAGATATCTATCAGTTGGAGGGTCAGAACAAGTTCTACATCGAGAACTATCTGGGTTCCGGCGTCAACCTGGGCTTCTATATCATTCCTCAGGATGCCAATGGCACATGGACCACTTCTGCATTCTCGGCTTCCGACAGAACTACCTGGAAGGGTATCTTCATGCCAGCCGACCATTATATGAATGATCCTGATGGCGGCGCATACTGGTATCTGATGAAGGATGCTGATAATGAGGAATATGCCAGCTGGACACCAGAGGGAGCTGACAAGGGCATCAGCTTCATCAACTTCTATCTGGATACCACAAGCGATAACTATGCATCTATCGACATGAGTGGTTCAACCACATCATACGCCGGTTTCCAGACTCCTTATATCTATTATTCTGACGGTAATGAATCGGGCTATACCTATATTTATATGTATTGGGACAGCACCAACATTCCTGCCGCTGAGTAAAGAACTTGAAAAGTGATTAGTGAAACTCGAAAAGTGAGTAAAGAAACTTTTTAAAGAAAGAAAACGATGAAAAAGAATCAAACAATAATACGCAAGATGGGGATGCTGCTGATGGCAGCATTCCTCCTTGCCACCACCTTCACTGCCTGCAGCAGTGACGATGTGGTGAAGACGCAGTTGGAGACTCCTGCTGTTACCGAAGGAAGCAAGACGGTGAGTTCGCTGGCTTTCAACTGGCAGCCTGTGGCTGGCGCTTCCCAGTATGCCTACGAGCTTTACGATGCCGAAGAAAAGGTGGTGCAGGGTGGTGTAACCGCAGCCACATCTGTGGTTACTACGGGTTTGAAGCCAAGCAGCACCTACACCCTGAAGGTATGGGCGTATTCGCCTTTGAACAGCGATAAGACTACTTCGCCTATCGCAACCCTCACGGCTACCACCAATGCCAAGACTCCGCTGGTTAAGCCTACTCCTACGGCTGAAACCGGAAACGGCGGTGTCACGATTTCATGGCCGGCTGTGGAGCATGCCGATTACTACAAGTACAGTTATACCGTAGATGGCGAGGTGAAGACGGGTAGTGTGGAAACCAACAGTGTGACCCTCACCGACCTGCCTATCGGCGAATATACCATCCAGATTATCGCATCAAGCAACGATGAGAACTATGCTGATTCTGAGCCTATCTCGCTCACCTTCCAGCGCACCAGGAGTGAGCTTTGGCGAGCTAACGGTACTTATACCTCCATAGGTCTCGGCAGCAGTTTCAAGGCAACCATCGTGGCATACGATGATGGCACCTATACCATCGAGAATCCTTTTGGCGAGGAAGGCTACAGCATCAGCTTCACCGTTCCTGAGGGTTCTACCGAGATTACTCCTGTGGGTACGGCAAGCAGTGGCTATTACTATTTCTATGTAAGCAGCCAGTATTATGTAAGTCTTTATACTGCCGGTGGTTATTCTCAGTTTGATGGCACCAAGGAAGAGGGCGATGTCTGGTTCTATTCTTACCTGAACGATTATGATGGCAATCAGGTAGGCGATGGTGGTTACGATGAGTTCACCTGGAGCGAGGGTGATGACATCCCTGAGGGCTGCAAGGAAGAAGTTCCTGCGCTCTTGTCTACAACCTGGAATCAGTATGCACCTTATTATAATGCCACTCCATTAGATAATGGCAAGCCATCGCTTACGGGCTGTGTGGCTACGGCTTTGGCTCAGATTATGAACTATTATCAGTATCCTGAGAAGTATGCCGATGGCTCCAAGATTGATTGGGACCAGATGTTGCCTACCTACGAGGGTGTGGAATATACCGATGCCCAGGCAAATGCCGTGGCTCAGTTGATGGCTCATTGTGGTGAGGCTGTGAATACCACTTATGGTTCTGGTGTCAGCACGGCTTATCCTTCTGAGGCAGCAACGGGTCTTCCTGCCAAGTTTGGTTATATTGTGAAGTATTACGGTTATCGTGATTATCCTAACGAGCAGGATGCCAAGCTCTGGAAGGAGGTTGTATTCCGCGAGTTGAATGCCGGTCGCCCAGTGCTTTATGGTGGTACTTCTTATAAGAATGGTGAGGCAAACTATTTCTCTCATTCATTTGTTATAGATGGTTATGACAAGCAGGGTCGTGTGCATGTAAACTATGGCTACGGTGGCAAGGGTGATGGCTATTTCCCTATCGACAAGTTGCCGATGAAGTTTGATGGTTGGGATGAGACCTTCGATACCTATCAGACTTTGGTAGTAATCCATCGTCCTCAGGATGGTGAGATTGATTATACTTTGCAGCCGCAGTAAAGCAGATTTCTTGATGAAAATGTAGATATATATGGATCATCCCGATAGGCATGTTGTTGCCTATTGGGATTTATGCTACTATATTTAAATCACGATTCAGTACATATAAACATAAAATAATTCTTAATAAAATTTTAAAGCAAAGAATATGAGGAGATTTATATTTGTTCTGATTGTCTGCGAGTTCATGTCTTTGGCATGTGTTGCTGCAAATAAGACGATAAATGGACATGTTGTGGATGAATTTGGTAAGAACGTTGAATTCGCTAGCGTATATGTTGATAGTATTTATGCGGTATCTGACAAGGAAGGAAAATTCTCTCTGGTGGTACCCGATGGCATGAAACAGGAACTTGTGATTAGTCATATCAGTTATCAGACCAGTAAAATACCTTATGATGTATATAGCAAAAAGACTTCGCTGCAACTTATGTTGAAGGAAAAGACCTGTGATTTGTCTGATGTAACAGTCGTTTCCGGTAAAAAGCAGGAAGGCATTCTGGGGAAAGGAGTTCGGGCACCAGGTGATGTCGCATTTCATAACGTTAGAAACACGAAATATGAAACGGGCCCCTTATTTGTTGTAAATAAAGACTATTATGTGAAAACAGCCAAGTTGCGAGTACAAAAATGTACTTTTGCTTCATGCACAATTCGTTTAATCATTTATGAAGTAAAGGGAACAAAGTTTGTACCTGTACAGCATCGACCTTTGTACGTCCGATTATCCGAAATTTCAGATAAGAAGGATTTATCTGTTTGGATAGAAGAGCCGTTGAAGCTGGAGCGCAATCATAAATATTATATAGGTGTAGCTGTTATGGCAAGTAGCGGTAATGGAGAAATTCATTTTCCTGCTTATTTCAAGAAGGGCTGCGTAAGAAATCTGTGTACAGATAGAAAAAAGAATTTGCCCGTAACCTTGGGCGTTTCTCTTTATGGCATATCTGCAAAGCATCTTCAGTAATCCCCCACACGCTTACTTTACTCCTTTATCTCTTTCATGTTTGCAGGATTATAGGGAGTCAACTGCTGCACCGCCTGTTCTGTTGCTTCTGGCAAGGAAGGTATCTTGTTTCTGTTGCAGAAATCGGTAATGGCGGCAGCTGATTCTTTGGGTGTAGAGGAATCCGGTTTGATGGATTTCTTCTTTTCTACATACTCCTTTTCTGTGATGTATAGCTCGGTAATCACATGGATGAGTTGCTGCTGCTTGTCTTTCTTATGAGAGAAGAGATAGCTGTTGTCTGATTTCTGGAAGAGCAGGTCCTTGAAGGAATAGTAATCTTCAGGACTTATCTGATAGGCTTCCACCACATGGTCGTAGATATCTGTCTGGGTATATCCGAAAAGCTGGTGCGTCAGATTCTTGTAGGTAGGAAGCTGGTTGATTTCTATCTGACAGATGTTCCGGGTGCTGTCCGTTTGAATACTGCCTATCGTCTGCTGATTGAGCAGGATGAGTTGAGAGTCTAGTGAATCTTTCAGCTGGTATTTCTTTCGATATTGCTCAATAAGCGTCTTCTCTTCCGGCCAAGGTCGGAAGGTTCCTTTGTCGCTGACCATGAATGCTCGCTTTTTGTCTTCGGAAACGAGTCGGCTATTGTGAAGATTTCTTTTGGAATAGGCATTGAGATCTGTCTTTCCATTCTTCAGGTTGATGTAATACTCCACGATGCCGTCGTTGAAGTATTTCATTACAGAGTCGTTGGTCTGGTAACTGCGATAATATCCCTTGAGTCTGATGAAGTGAGGACGGTTCCCTGTTACGTTCACATCCTCCAGTTTCTGTACTTTGGTAATATGTCCAGGCATCTTCTCTTCCTTGTTCTGCGCCATGAGGCAGGTTGGGAGGAAAAGGAGAAGCCAAAGCAGATATTTCATATAATGCTGATGTTTCATATTGATGATTCTTTAAAAAGCTATACTTAAAATGTGTTTATATGAGCTGTTGTTTCTACAGGGAGGCTGCACAGTTCTTCCTCAACCACATCCCGAAGAAGCGGTCGTAGATGATATAGCTGCCATTGTACTTGTAGATGAATTCTCTATTGATCAGCGTCTTGAGAGCAAGACTCACGCTGCTGGCAGCTGGCAAGTTGTGGCGACTGATGAAATCCTGCGAAAGAATGGAGGTGACAACCTTATCCTGAGCAATGGCAGATAGAAGGGCAGCCTGATTGTCTGTAAGGGAATCGTAGTAATTCACGAATGCCACTTCCTGCTCGTTCACCAGTTCCAGGGTTACATCATCTATTTCCGCAGTCGTAATTTCCTTTCCGTTCTGATAGAGTCGGTTCAGAATATCCTGGATATACCAGGTTTGACCATCTACCTTATTATATAAATAGGCAAAGGTGTCATGGTCCATGGTCAGATTCCGGGTTCCCATCCAGCTGTTGGCAAAACGATGATATTCATCCAGGTCGATGAGAGGAAGATTGAGAATTTGCGAACTTTGATAGAATGGTCGCTTTGCCGACAGGAACATATCGGTCATCATGTGCTGCTTGCTGCCTGCAAAGATGAAATATACATTCGGCAAGAACTGGATGTAGGAGCGCAGCAGGGCCTCTGTGCCATCTTCGGGATATTCAGCTATCTGCTGGAACTCGTCGATGGCAATATAGATTCGCTTTTCCGATTGTTTCAGATACTCGAAGATATGTTTAAGAGAATCTTCGCTCTGACTTGGCGAAACCGTAATCGAGAACGTAGGGATTCCCGTCATCTCATCAAACGACATCGTAGGCTTGTAGCCAGCAAAGAAGGTGGTAATCTTGCGCATGGCAGTTTGCGAGAAAGTATCGACCTTCCCGATAACCGTCTTTGCCAACAATTGGATGAATTGGCTCAGATTTCTCGTGGCATTGATGTCGAGATAGAAACAATGCGTCTCAGGCTCCTGCTTGCTGATGTTCTCAAAGACATGGTGTATGAGTCCCGTCTTTCCGATGCGTCGAGGAGAGATGAGGACGATGTTGCGCTCATTCTGCAGAGCCTTCATGATGACTTCCGTCTCTTTTTTGCGGTCGCAGAAGTATTCTGCTCCCTTATATCCGTAGATAACAAATGGGTTATTCAGCTGTTCCATAACGTTTTATATCTATTCCATGTTTTATGTTACATGTTTTATGAAATGCAAAGATAGTAATAATCTTTTAGGTAAGAGATATATTAGTAAGAACTTTATTACTAATTAACTTTTTACTAGTTATACTGATGTCATTTTCAGGTTCCCCGAATTCAACAAGCATGTGCTAAACAATGTAATGCCTCAACCATACTGGTCGAAATCGGTTATTATGAGCTTTAAATTGTGATAAAGTAAACGATTTCATATAATTATAATATAGAATAGGGTGGTTATTGCTTTTCTTTTTGTACCTTTGCAGCCGTTTGGCAATTGTGAGTACCAAATCATACATAAAGGAAAAATGAATATCTAATAATAAATAAAAAGTAATGACTACACTTACAATTTCTATTATTGTCGTTTTCGTGCTCGGCTATGCACTCATTGCCACCGAAAGCTTGACAAAGGTTAACAAGGCTGCGATAGCCCTGTTGATGTTGGTAGGTTGTTGGACCCTCTACATGATGGATCCAATGCAGTATCTCCAGTTGATGCACCCTGATTATACAGGCGGCGCTGCTGGAATGGTGGAGAAGGTGACCGGAATCATCCAGGAACATCTGGGCGATACCGCCACAACACTCTTCTTCCTGATGGGTGCGATGACCATCGTGGAAATCGTTGACCAGAACGGCGGATTCAACTGGGTTCGCAAGGTGATGAAGACCAAGTCGAAGCGTGCGCTCCTCTGGCGTATCGCTGTCCTTACCTTCTTCCTCTCGGCTATCCTCGACAATCTGACCACCAGTATCGTGATGATCATGATTCTCCGAAAGCTCGTCACCGACCACAAGGATCGCATGGTTTATGCATCCCTCGTCATCATCGCAGCCAATTCGGGTGGTGCTTTCTCACCAATCGGCGACGTTACCACCATCATGCTCTGGAACAAGGGATTGATTACTGCTGCCGGTGTTATCGCCGAAATCTTCATCCCATCTGTGGTTTCCATGGTGATTCCAGCCCTCATCCTTCAGACTATGTTGAAGGGCGAACTCGTGATGCCTGAGGTTTCTGCCCAGCAGAATGCATCGGTCAGCGATTTCACCGAAGGTCAGCGCAAGGCTGTGTTCTGGTTGGGAGTAGGCGGTTTGATCTTCGTTCCTATCTTCAAGAGTATCACCCACTTGCCTCCATTCGTAGGAATCCTCCTGGTATTGGGCGTTCTCTGGACAGCTACCGAAGTCTTCTATCGCGGTTTGCATCGTGGAGCTGATGCCGAGGGCACTCAGAAGCGAGTAACCAAGTTGCTTTCTCGTGTTGATATGAGTACCATTCTCTTCTTCCTCGGTATCCTGATGGCGGTATCCTGCTTGGCAGAGATTGGCGTGTTGACCGCTTTGGGTCAGGGCTTGAATGTCGTATTCGATGGCAACCACTACCTGGTAACTGGTATCATCGGTGTGCTTTCAAGTATTGTTGACAATGTGCCTCTGGTAGCTGGATGTATGGGAATGTATCCTGTGGCTGCTGCTGGCGATATGGCTGTGGATGGCATCTTCTGGCAGTTGCTGGCCTACTGTGCCGGTGTAGGTGGTTCTATGCTGATTATCGGTAGTGCTGCTGGTGTGGTAGTAATGGGCTTGGAGAAGATTACCTTCGGCTGGTATATGAAGCACATCTCCTGGATTGCTTTCGTAGGTTACATCGCAGGTATCGTTTGCTACTGGTTTATCCGTACCTTCCTTTATGCTATCTAAAGGATAAATGTTTTCGCTTACGTGAAAAAGTTTTTTTTGAAGAAAAAGTCTCATAGTCTCATTTTCTGTTGAAAATATCGGCTTAAAGACTTGATAGATAATAAGATAAAAAGAATGAGACTTCTCGGTTCTGATGCCGGGAAGTCTCATTTATGTATCATAGAAGTATCATTATTTTACTTTTTCTTTACGAGATACTTCATTCCATCTGCAAATCTCTTGTGTTTCAACTCACTCATATTCGCCAGTTTTCTGCCGAATCCCATCAAGCTGTTTACCTTGAGCGATGAACCAATCTGCTTTTTCAGATAGTCGAAAATCTCGGCGGCAGTCAGATATTCCCCCTCTTTCTCATCATCAACCAACTCGAAATAGAGCAGGAAATACTGGTCTATCGGCTGGATTACTTCAAACTGGCTGTTGCTCTTCATAATCAACTTCACCTGTTCTGCATCGAAATAACTCTTTTCGCCATTGTTCAAGGCAGAAAGTGCCTGGGCAAAAAGCTGCTGGTAGTTCGGGCGAACGCTCACGTCGATAGGCCCCGTCAGTTCTACACCGATGAATCTTCGATTGCCGGATGGATCGGAGAGAATATCCTTCATGTTGCTCGTGGCGATGAACGAGGCGAGACGAGGAAATTCCATGACATGACTGCCATACGGAGGCTTGTATTTCAGCGTGGGCAACTGGATGAGATTCTTCAGAAATCCCTGCTGCACCTGTGGCGAAATCTGGTTGAACTCATCGAGATTGATAACCATAAACTGTGCCATCGCCTGATAAACCTGACGCTTTTCCGACAGAATAAGATTGTCACTATACCCCCACTGCAGTTCCGGCGGCAGCAGTCGCCGACAGAAAGTACTCTTGTTGTAACCCTGTTTGGAAATGAGAAGCGGAGCCACTGAGTTGCCGTATTGGCGATGTGAATAGCCGCGCCATTGGTCCACCATGCCCAGGAACCAGGTGTAAAACCAGTCTGCCCAGTGAGGATTGGCGGTAGGCACCGTGCGGGCCAAGGCACGGATATGATCCTTTCCATCCCATTTGTCGTAGCACTGGAAGAGATATTCATCTATCGGATTATAATTTTTGATATAATCAGACTCCAGGAAATTACGTACATCCTTGATGCTCACCCGGATATCAGCCAGCTGCACCTCCAGCGTCATGCGCTTCTGCACTCTCGGATCCACAGGTTGGAAACCATACCAACCTTTCTCCTTCGGCATGTATTCCACGAATTTCATCACCGTGTTGTATCTGAAATCATATCTGCTTTTCAGCAGCTGCATCATGTTCACGATATTCTCGCGAATGCTGTTCTTGTCAACTTTCTTTCCTTCTTCCGGAGCCCTGAAATCAGGAATTGTCTGCTGATTATTATCCGTGCGGGGAGCTGGGCTTTGAGATCGTGCATGGCTATCAATCTTCATCGCCACCGCCTTGCTGTTGAAATAAGGCTCCGCATCAAGCGTCATCATGAAACTGTTGTGAATCGAAGGCTCTTGGGATAGGGTAGAGCCAGCCTCGATAGAAGGTTTCGGACCATCTACAAGAATGGAGGCCTTGACAATGGCCTGATATACAGGGAAAATCTGCTGGTAAGCGATGCGATAGAGATGCTCGGCATCCGCTTCTGATGTAGGCAAGGAATCCTTTTCGCCCTGGAATTTTATCAGAACGATAACGGTCTTTCCGTCGGCGCCTGTGATGGCAGCAAGGGTAGAAGGCAGAATGGCTACCGATCGTTTAACGCCCTCCGCACCATCCACATCGGTGATGTTACCAAATTTCAGCAGCAGGATACCATTGAAAGCCTTCATCTTCAGGTTGTTGTTTTCGTCTTTGGCGAATTCAGCAGCGGGATAGATGTGCATCCATGTTGGCATATCCTTGTAATATTCGTATCCGCTTTCCATATAAGGCACGTTTTCGCGGAAATGGGTAACAGTAAGTCTGCTGTCATCTTTTGCGATACGTTGCAGCAACTTCTCCATCGTCTTTGTGCTGACGAGAAGCTGCTTCTTGTTGTTTGTATGAACTATAGTTACCTTCATTGAATATATTTATTAAGATGGTTAATTGTTAGCTATTAACTATAAACTCTTATCAGTGTTGCCCAAATGATGATTGAAAAATTGGGCACTCATTTCCCGATATGCGGGCAATAGCTGCCCGTCACTTGTTCTCCTGCTGCCCGTCACGTGTTCACCGGTAGCCCGTTACGTGTTCTCTGTGTGACCGCTTAAATGGCATGGTTGGAACATCTGGAGGGCAGAGAAAAAGATTAGATTTTAGTGAAATCAATCTCTTCTGAGAAATGGTCGAATTCAGCATCTTTATATCCGTATCTGGCGAAAAGCTGTTTGATATATTTCTGCTGTTCCGGGAGGAGTTTCAGTTGTCCCAGTTTGTAACGGTAGTATTGTCCTTTGCTACCGAGGTAGCTTCTCATTTCGGCGCGCAGTGTGGGTGCGTCTTTCACTTTCATTTCGGCAAATAGTTTGTCGAATCCCCATGCCATTTTCACGACACGCAGTGGAGCGAAGTACTTACATTTACCATCTTTCAGTGCATTTGGGAAGATGGCATCTCCTCTATCCGTCTTCTCGTTTTTGTAGAGACCAGATAGATAGTGGATACACTTGTCTTTCATCGGACATGGTTCGGTGAAGCAATAGGTGATGAGGCTAGGTACGTTTCCGTATTCGAAAGCCTTTTTCAAAAGTTCCTTTTCATCCATAGTTGCTATGTTTTTAGTAAAAGTTTCTATTATAACGAGAAATTTGGGTATTTATTGCCTGAAAACAGCACTTTTTATATGTTTTTGTAGCTTATTTCCGCCTATTGATAGCATTTTTCTGCTTCTTATTAGTATTTTTATGATGCATTTCCATTATTTTATGATACTTCCATGATATTTCTTTCGCCATTTTTAGAGAAGTCTCATTCGTTAAAAGATTCTGAGTATCAGATATATAATGTTTATTTTTCATTGAATAATGAGACTTTGATACTTTTTTCGAGAAAAAATATCTATGCGTATGCGCGCGATGAATCCTTGCGATTGTTTTTTCCTTTCCATTTAACTTATGAAGAATCATGGAGAAGTAATTACGAGTCTTGTCGTTTGGGAATATTTTCCTCGTTTTTTATTAGTAATAGAAAAATTTGCTTGATTTTGCGAGTAAAATAAAAGTTTTGAATAAATAATTTGGTAAATACACTTAAAAAGTGTACCTTTGCTTTTATATTTGAATGAAACAATAATATGGGCTCGATAAGAATATTTGGATATAAGTCTTTTAAAAAGTTATCAGTTCAACTGCATTCTATCAATCTCTTGATTGGTGCCAATGGAGCTGGTAAGAGTAACTTCTTGTCTCTTTTCGAAATGTTAGGCAACATCTATGAGAAGAGATTAGGTGCGTATGTCGCTCAAGTTGGTGGAGTAGATAAATTACTCTATCAAGGCAGAAAAGTTACCGATCGTATAGCTGTAAACTTGCTGATAGCTAAGAGTGAATATGACTTGGCATTATTGGAATCTGATGGTAAACTTATCGTAGAACGTGAGGTTGTTGGTTGTTATGGTGATGTTTGTCCTTTAGATTTTGTGAGGAAAAATGTTATAACGGAGTATCAGAGCGAGTCGAGTTTAAAAGACCATAAAGAGGAAGATTTATCTAACTATATCTCCCAGATTCGCAAGTTTCACTTCCACGATACTGGTCGCCGTTCTCCATTTACGGCTGATAGCCATATCGTGAACGATGCTTATCGTATGTATGAGCATGGTGAGAATTTAGCGGCTATCCTCTATCGTATTCAGCGAGAGAAGCCGATGGCTTATCGTCGCATCATCCGTGTCATTCAGAGTGTGGCTCCCTATTTCTCGGATTTCTATTTCCAACCAACCGAAGCCGATATGGTGCGCTTGCAATGGCAGGATAAGTATAGCTCTATGATTTACGGACCGACCGACTTGTCGGATGGAACCATTCGCTTTATTGCCTTGACCGTGCTCTTTATGCAGCCATGGTTACCACGAGTTATCATCATTGATGAGCCGGAGCTTGGCTTGCATCCTGTGGCTATCGAAAAGCTTTCGGGTTTGATTAAGATGGCGGCACAGAAGGGTACGCAAGTTATTGTTGCTACTCAGAGTGCTGAACTGATCAGTAACTTTGAGCCAGAGGATGTCTTGACTGTTAATCAGAACGAAGGTGGTACAACCATCAATCGCCTGAATAGCGAAGAGTTAGCACATTGGCTTGAGGATTATACACTTGGTGATTTGTGGAAACAAAATATTATGAAAGGAGGTCAGCCACGATGAAACGACTAATCATAGTGTGTGAAGGTCCTACGGAACAAGAGTTTTGTACTGAAGTGCTTGGAGTGGAGCTTGCTAAGCATGATATTTATGTGGAAGCCCCTGTCATCAAGCATTCGCATGGTGGTATCGTGTCTTGGACTACCATCAAAAAGCAAATTTTGAATCATCTCCAAGAAGGTGATGTCTATGTCTGCATATTGGTGGATTACTATGGCATCAAAGACCAGTTTGGGTTTCCTGGATGGGAAGAATCTAAGGAAATAGTGGATAAGATGGAGCGTATTCATTTCTTGATAGATAGAATGGCAAAGGATATTCCTGAGCAATATCGCTTTCGCTTCATTCCATACATACAACTTCATGAGTTTGAGGGGTTGCTGTTTAGTGATGTGAGTGCATTCTTGAATAGTTTTGAGGAGAGTGAGTTTGATTATGCAGAGTTGCAGGCTACGGCAGAGGCTTTCCAATCACCAGAGCTTATCAACAATAGTCCTGAGACTGCTCCGTCCAAACGATTGATTGCTGCTATTCCTGATTATAATAAGGTAGTTGTTGGCATTTGTGTTGCTATGGATATTGGCTTGGAGAAGATACGGGAGAAATGCCCTTTGTTCAATGAATGGGTAGAGCGGTTGATGAAGTGATATTTATCAATGGGTGATAATAACGCAGAATCCTGAAGGAACGGAGAATACGAAGGAGCGTTACAGATGAGAAT
>URYG01000038.1 GCA_900551985.1 uncultured Prevotella sp.
TGCAAAAGGCAACCCGTCTCGCTTCCATGAGCATGGCAGGAACCTTAGCCAGCGGATCGTCTGGCAGGGCTGGTATCTTCGAGAGGTCGGGTCTGTTTACGAGATCTCCGAATCCGCCTTCCGGAATCAGGATCGGGCTTACCGGCATCTTAGGCTTCACGGTAACCGGTTTCTCCGGCTGTTTCGGAGCTGTATATGTTGGAGGCGTCTTAGGCTTAGGCACCTGCGAGCGCACATCTCCCTTAAACTTCTTGTATTCTTTCCATACGCCTTGCATATACTTATCGTAGTCGGTAAGTATGGTGTTGCGGAACTTGTTGTAATCATCCAGCATCGCCTGTCTTGACTGCTGGAACTGTTTCACAAAGTCATCGTTCTGCGAAAAGCTTGGTGTTGCATGCAAACCGAGCAGCAATATGAAACTGAGAGTAGGATAAATTCTATTCATAATCTGTAATTTTAAGATTTCCACTTTCAATGATTGATAGATATGGGGCAAAGATACGATTTTTTTCTTAATCGCCCAAGTTTTTTAAGGAAAAAGGCTCTCCTACCTTAAAATATTGGGAGGAGAGCCTATCTTTAATTTTATGTTGGTTCCTAGAAATTACCTGGACCGATGATTCCCCAGTCTCTGTTCGAACGAGGTAAGTTCGAATTGATGTTAGGGTTTCTGTCCGGCTGCCAGGTACGTACCTTGATAGATGGATTGTCTGGATCATTGAAATCTACCATCAGGAACAGGTAACCGTGGTCACCATAGTTCGTAGAATAGTAGTCTTGCTTTATCTGTATGCCATAAGTCTCGCCTCCGGCTCCCATCTTCACCACGTCGTTGCCGGCGAAGCGGATGTTGATAAACTGGTTGCTCTGGAAGCACATCTTCAACTTTCTCATATACTCGCTCTTGGTCTGTCGGGTATATTTTATCAGCTTGTTATTGCTGTTGATGAAGCTTTCTCCCTCCATGGCTACTTTCGGAGCCTTCTTGATGATGTGACCCGTAATGATGGTGGCGTTGTCATCGAAAACGCTCTCCAGATAGTCGAGTCGCTTCAGGGCGAAGGCAGTCTTGTAGTTTTCCAGGAAGGTGGCAATCACCATTTTGGCGTAGTCGCTCCAGGCTCCCACACCCTTGTTGAAGATATCGGTCTTGGCCTGACTGCCAAGTCCGAATGCCACACATTCTATTTTCTTGTTTTCATCGAAGGTGAAGGTTACGTCCTCCACAAACTTGCGTCTATTGTTCTTGAACGAGAATGCCATCGGGATGCTTCGGCATACGACTCGCTTTCCCATTGTGTAGAATGAGAACTGAGGGTCTCCCAGCAGTCGTGCCTGTCCGTAGTTGAGCAGCTTCTTGTACATCTCCAGTCCGTCCTCCGAGAAACAGTCGCTTACGCTGTCGTACTCCTTTGCCTTGATGGCGTTGATGACTCTTGTCATGATGCCGGCGAGTTCCTTTTCGTTTTCCACCTTGCTCAGGGTTTCCAGGTTGGCTGCCGATTCTGTCTTGACCGATTTCTCGAACTCCTTTTTGGCTTCGCTTGAAACAGCCGACTTCTTGTCGAGGTTGTTGATATAGACGGATGCATTCTTGAAAGAGGTTCCCTTGAAGAGCTGCATCACGCTTTCCAGCTCCTTGTCTATCTGGCATTGGTCGGCGTATTCGTATTCGTACTTCAGCTGCAGGCTGTTGATCTCCACTCCCGGTCTCAGTTCTACGATACCCATACCGTCCTTGGCGCTGTAGAGGTTGCTCCAGGTCTGTCCGTCGAAGTAAGTGTAGTCGAGGCTCGTTACCGGTTCGCCCTTGTACTTGATGAAGAGATTGATTTCGTTGCCGTCTTTGCTGGCTATTTTTGTTGATAGATTACTCATGATCTCTTCTATCTGTTGTGGAATCCAGGTAACGAGCAGGCGCTGTACACCATCGATGGTCATCTTCACGCTGTTTGGATACTGCAGACTGCGCACCATGGCGAACGCCCAGTAGTAGTTGCGCAGGGCATCGTCAATCTTTGCCTTTTCTTCGGCTCTCATGGCAGAGCGCACGTAGTCGAACACCTTTTCCTTTCGCTCATCGAAGATCTTGTTTACCTCGCTTTTTCTGATGTATCTCAGCACGTGGGTCTGAGGAGTATTGCTGATGACGAGGTTGAAGGTGTTGGTCAGCGTAGCCTGTGCATAGCTGTTCATCACCGAAGTTATCGCCGTCTTCGAGTCGAAGCTGCTGGTTGTATTAAACTCCTCTTCCTTAATCTCGAAGGAATTGGAGATGTTGAGAGAGATTTTGCTGATGAGGTCAGCCAGTGCGGCTTGGTCAGCAGAGTTGTATGTGTCTCCCCATCCCTCTCCGCAGATGTATTCCGCGTTAGCCTTCATCTGCTCCGCCCTTTCCTCTGCCGTTTGTGCCAGAGAGGTGAGAGGCAGAAGGAGCATCAAGATCATCCAAATCGTCTTATGCATAAATCTTGTCTTTGCTTTTATCTTCTGTTATGAATTATCGATCATTTACTTTTTGTTCCGGTTTACTGGGCAGCGAAGCCTTCCTTGATGAATTCTCCTACCTTGGAAGCATACTTCTGGGCTACCGCAGATTCCTTAGCTGCGATTTCGAAGGCGCGCATGCGAGCCTTGCTGGCTTCGGCTTCGTTCACGATGAAGAAGCTCTGCATCTCGAAGCTTCCATCCTTGTAAGGACGGATGAGGCTGAAGCTCTCTTGCATCTCGCCCTTGATTTCCTTCTCTACGAGCGACTGATAGGCTCCATAGAAGTGGTCGAACTCGTTGACGATGCTGTCGCTGTTGGCACCCATATCGCTCACTACTCTTCCCTTCACATGGCTTCCAGCCTGACGGGCGTAGATGTTGCAGGCATTGTTGATGGCAGTCTGGTGTCCGATGTTCTTTGACTTGAACTTGGTGGCTGTTCCGATGATCTCATGCGCATCCTCCCCGCCTTTGGCGAGTTTGTCGTAATGAGAGAGCAAAGCCACTTCGAGGGTACGTGAAGAACCATAGATCTGCCATTTTTCCTTCTTCAGCTCCTTGAGCTTGTTCTTGTATTGCTTCTTGAGCTGTTTTGCCAGGAGCTGACTATACTGCGAATCAGCGCTTTGTGCCTGAGCTACGGTGCAGTTGGTAGAGAGAGCCAGGACTGCAGCCATGATCATTATTATCTTTTTCATTGTCTTTACTTGATAAAATTCTATTGAAACTATTATCATTTCTAACTTTGGGGCAAAGATACGAAAAGTTTTTGAAATCCGGCTGGTTCAAATTGGTTCATTTTCGTTTTTGCGCCCAAAATTCAGAAAAGGGTGGCTATCGTTTGATAGCCACCTTCTTGTTGTTGACGATATAGATGCCTGAAGGCAGGTCGTTGACAGAGGCGGTTTCGCCAGCCTCTACAGCCACAGTCTTCACGAGCATACCCATCGTGTTGAATACCATTACCTTGCGTGCCTTGTCGCTCAGGATGAAGAGGGTAGAACCGTTGGTCCAAGCCTTCACGCCTTCTACGTTCTTGACAGGCAGGTTGTCGATGCCGGTAACACCACCGCCAAACTGCAGGCTGAATGCCTGTGCTGCCTGTGCCGTAGTGAGATAAGCCTCGAATGGCTTCACATCCTTGTAGTTGTCTGCAAAGATACTGCCCGGTCTGTATCCCTGATACTCCTCCCCTACGTTGAGGGCGTAGATACCATCTCCCTTGGCAATCTGCTCGAAGGTGGTGATGAACTCGCGGTTCGGGTTCTTGCTGCTGGAAGCTGTAGTGGCAGCCACTCTTGCATTGTTGGCAGAGAATGTCACCTTGCCTCCCAGGATGTATTCATCCGAGTAAGCCATCGAGTTAGGCATACTTATTATATAAGGTGTATTTGCCCTGATGCTTGCTGCTGCCTGGAATCCTGCCTCTGGTGAAAGCTCGTAGAGCCAGAATGGCTTCGCATTCTTGTCTCCCTTGGCAAATGGAGCAATCTCGCCGTTGGTTTCGTGCTTGATGGATTCTACGTCGAACGGCAAAGCGATGGTTTCCCAACCCTGGCAGACACCTACCTCTGTTTCCTGAGTGAAGTTGCGGGTATAGGAAATCTTCTGGGCAGTAAATGCCTTTGGACAGAAGAAATTGCTTTCCGTTTCTCCATTAGGGGCAGAGATCACCACGTTCTCAGCGATACCGCTGGCTATCACATTGTTGATACCTGCAGGTGCTGCACTCTTGGTGTTTACGTAGAGCAGCAGGTTCGGATTATTGATACCGTTGAGCGCATCTGCTGGTATGGCTGAGTTGGAGTTCCAGATTACGGCAGCCAACTTAGGACAGTTTGCAAAGATCTCCTTGCCACAGGTGGTAAGGGTAGCTGGCAGACTTGCCGATACGATGTTCATTCCTGCAAATGCCTGCTCGTTGATGGTGTTGCCTTCTGTATTGGCTGCATTCATGTCGAGTAAGCGCAGGTTGCTCATCTTGGCAAGGGCAGCGAAATCTGCAGCGTTTACATTTCCAACAACATTCAGTGTATCTTGCTGAGGCTTTCCTCCACACCAGCCGAAGGCGGTGGCAAGGTTACCTGCAATCTTGACGCTTACCTTGTTGTTGCCATCGTAGTAAGATGGAATGTCGTAGGTGATGACCTTGGAATTGTTCATCAGATCCATGGTGGCGAAAGCCTTGATGGTTCCTGCTTCGCTTACGGCAATACCTGCATCTATGTTATAGAGCTGCGACTGGGTGGTAGGATCGCTGCCATCCAATGTGTAGTAGATGTCGGCATTCTTGCTAGATGAAGTCAGGGTCACCTTTCTTCCATCGTAGTTTACCTGAGGGTCTGCACAGGTCAGCGGGTCGAAGTCGCCAACGAGGTAGCTTTGGATATAAGAGTCGCTCATTCCATCGGCAATGGCTATCGCCTTGACACGGGTATTCTGTGTCATATCAAGTGGAGCGGTGTAAACGGCACTCTCGCTTGTCGGCATGGTTCCGTCCAGAGTGTAGCGGATAGTGGCTCCCGGGGTATCGCTGCTGATGCTCAACTGGTGGTTGGTATAGCCGAAGACTGGGTCGTTAACCCAGTTCTTGCTGCCTGTGAGTCGGATGCTTCCATCCTGGTCCTGGTTGTAGATGATGGCGAAGTAGGTACCTGGTGCCAGCAGGGTACTCTTGTTGCTTACCATCTGTTCTGGGGTGAAGGTCATCAGGCGCTTGTTGTCCTGATAGAGCATCACGTTGCAGTTGGATGATGAGCCAAAGTAGTAGCCATTATTGTCAGCGATGGTAAACTTGGCGATGTCGTAGTCTCCCTTTCCGAGCTTGCGGATGCCGAGTGTATGTTGCAACTCCAGCTCCTTGGCAGTACGGATGGTAGAGTCGGAAGCAAGGGAGTCGATGAAGACAGGTTCACCCCAGTTGCCAGCCTTGTTCTTAAACTGGATATAATAGGTGAGGTCGCCGATGCGTTTCACTTTCACATCCTTTGAGGCATTGTCTGTGGTAAATTCGTAGTTCTCCACGCTTGCAAATTCTTGGGCGGTAGGGAAGGAGATATCCACAGCCAGCGAAGGTACATTATCCACCTCGGTGAGGTCTTTGGTTACGCTCTTTCCATTTACGCCATAGCGGTAACCCGTGATTGGTTGTTGGGTCTCAGCTTGCTCTGTGTTATTCTCGGGTGTATAGAATGGATATTCGTAGCAGCTCCATGAGCCTTCGTTGTTTCTCAGACGGAAGTGAAGAGTATGGACACCACCTGTCAGCTGGGTATAGTCAATCTGCTGGCTGATGTCATCGGATGTATAAGGCAAGGTCTTGGCATTTGCCTTGTCGTCATCCACCCAGTATTGGTAAGATACGATGGTCGTTACCTCTTTTTCCCCGCTGTCGTCACTTCCATCTGTTGTTGGCAGATAGAAGGAACCGGCTATGGCTGCAGCACGGTTCTGGCTGTTGATGGCAATCAGCGAATAACTGTGCTTGCCACCAGCCAAGTTGGTGATATCTTTTTCTATAGAGATGTCTGCCTCCTTGTAGGCTTGCGTCACCTTGTTGTCGTAGTCTTCGTCTATCCAGTAGATGATTTTCTCTACAGGAGGTATGGTGGCATCGTCTTCTTTCACATCTGTATTCTGGTATCCTGCATAGAATGGAATGTCTGAAGTTACTCCCCATCTGCCATATTGGTCTTTCAACTGGAGGTGGTAGATATGTATTCCGACGTTGAGGGAGGATACATCGATGTTGCTCTCAATGTCTTCGCCATAGAGAGAAGCTTCTGTCCGGTTTGTATTATCGTCTATCCAGTAGCGGTAGGCGGTAGCCTTGGCTGGCTCTTCTGCGACATCCTCGTCTATGTTGATGTCGGGAGCCGCTTGTGCTGGCTGCAGGAAGCTGGTCAGCACAAAGGCGAGTGAAAATATATGTAATAAACGTTTATACATAAGCCGATGTAATGATTAGTTTGCTGTTACGTTTACATTGATGGTCACCTTCTTGTTGTTCAAATCTACATTTGCACTGCTGGAATTGATGGAAGGAGCGTGGAGGGTGAGAGAGTATGGGTTAACGCCACCCTCGATACCGACAACCGTGCCATCCACACCGAGATAACCTGCAGCCTGTCGCTGCTCGACGGTCATTGGACATTCCAAATCACCGTTGTTGCTGCTGATGACAGTTTCTGTCGTTGCCCAACAGTCCTGTAGTGAAGTCTTCTCCATTGGATCATAACCATTCATATTATGATATAGAGTGTTCACCAAGATGGCATTATTGCCGAGATAATCGTCAGTTCCATTACCCACTTCGTTGATGATGGAGTTGACAAACATAGCTTTGGTGTTTATATTTACTCGGCGGATATTGCAATTGATGAATTTACAAGAAGAATTGTTTTGTCCACCTTGGCCATAGGCATTACTGATCTTGCAGTTCTTGATGGTGGCATCTGCTATGCTGCCATCAGTAGAAAAGTCATTTAAGCGGCATCTATCTATGGTTACTTTTTTTGTATAGCCATTGTTGCTGCTGTTGCTAATGCCTAAAGTGTTTGAAAAGTAACATTTTTTTAATTCCAAGTTTTCAATCTTGCCTTCTACGTAAAAACTAGAACCGCATGATATTCCTTCAATGGTTACTGAAGAAATAATCTTGCCATCTCCTGCGTTTATACGTGGACTATTATTCCACTCTATAAAAGTGGATCTTCGTTCGTCGTACTCAGTCTCTGCACCACTGCCAATTAGGCTGATAGACTTATTGATGGTGAATTTACTGTTAAAACGACCCTTGCTGAGAAAAAGGGTATCGCCATCGACGGCTGCTTCTATAGCCTTGTCGATTTCACCACCTCCATACATAGCTGTGATGTTTCCTTTGTGTTGTAAGAATACCTTGCCGCTATAGTTGTCTTGGGCAAAAATAGTTTGTGCTGTTGCCATCAGGCAGCAAGCTATCATAAATAATATCTTTTTCATAATCTTTCGTTTTATTATTTTTCTGTCACTTTTATATTGAATTGTACCAGCTTCTTGTCTCTGTCAAGATGAACCTTATTGGTAACTTCTTTATTTCCTAAATTTAATGTATATGGATTCTTGCCTCCATATATTCCCACTACAGTTCCATCTTTGCCAAGATAGTTCTTGCTTAATAGCTCCTCTTTTGTGAGGTTAAATATATTTTTATTGCTGGTATTTTTATAGCAATTCTGTATAGTACATCCATCATCAACGTAATCTTCTTCCACAGAGTACAAACAATTGATTAATACAGTCATAGCAGAAGAATCTCCAGGGTCAGTCATATAGTAACTGTAGCTGTTTAGAATACAATTGTAGAATGTCCCAAATAAGCGGGCACTGAATTTATTGTCGAAACCACTAATACCATAGCCTCCATTTGAATTAATGTTGCAATTGTAAAAAAACATATTTGTTGACATATTTGATGATTTGGGAGTTCCATGTACGATGCAGTTTCTTACAATTATTTTTTGAAAATTCTCCCCCCAAAACTCCAAGCAGCAATAACATCTGTCTATTAATAGATAAGAGATATTATTATCTATGCTGATAATATTATTGTCCCAATAACATTTTCTGAAGATTACATTATCGATGGAAGATTTGAAGGCAATGTTTGTATTGCTGTTATTGAAATAAATACCATCAAATAAACGTGCTGTCAGTTTTGTCTCTTCTGGTAAATTGATGACAATTTTACCTTCGTAACATGTACAGTTGTTCCATCCTTTATCGCGGTCTGCTCCGGATCCGATAAAGGCAAGTTTCTTGGTCACGATGAAATCTCCTTGGAAATATCCTGTACTGAGGAATACCGTGTCTCCGTCTGCGGCAGCATCCATCACCTTTATCATTTCATTATAGGCAAAGTCGGTCTCATTACCTTGGTGTGACAAGGTAATGGTGCCTTTGATGTTTGTGTCCTGAGCTGCCATTTGCACGAATGTTAGCAGCAGGGTTGTTATAAATATCGTAAATCTTTTCATAATTACTATCGTTTATAGTTCTGATGAAACTTTCAGCTTGATTTGTATCTGCTTCTTATCCTTGTCGTAATGAACTTTGCTGGAAGTAATGGTTGTTAGATATTGCTTCAGGGAATATGATTTTTTGCCTCCATAGCAACCTACCACCGTTCCGTCATTTCCAAAGAAGTTGTTTTCTTGCAACTTTTCTTTTGAAAAGTTTCTGATTTTATTGTCCCAATTACTATCTAAGCTTGAAGCATCAAAGTACATATCGTTTTGCACGGTTGCTCCATTGAATATTTCTCTTCCTTCTAATGGCTTATAGAATAGACAATTGGCGAAAGATGCGGATGATTTCGTTTCTGTATCTCTTGGGTCGTAGAGCCAATATCCTGCATTCCTGATTTCATCCTGATTTTCGTCATTGTCTATAATGCAATTGATAAAGGTACCACGATATATAGGACAGAATGTATGATAAATCCCATTTTCATCATTGTAACCATAGGTTGATGGATTTATGGTACAATTGATGAATTGCCAAATGTTTTCATCATTACCAGCATAATTTTCAATGTTTAGGTTGCCAATTTGGCAGTTCCTTGATATTGCTTTTTTCACATTGCCGGTGTAGTAATTGTTTCCATTAATATAGCATCTGTCGAATAGAATGCTCTTGATGACGGCATCTATGCTAAGGGCGTATCCACATACCCTGCATTTCTTAAACACTACATTCTCTATGGAAGTTTGATATGTAAAAGAGATGTCCCCAAAATAAATACCTTCGAATAAACGTGCAGATAGCTTCGTGTTTTCCGGCAATTTAATAATGATTTTATTGTTGTAGTTGCTGCCATAACTGGTGCAATTCTGCCATCCATTGTCTGAATCAGCTCCAGAACCAATGAAGGAAACTTTCTTATCTATCACGAAATCTCCTTCGAAGTAACCCAAGCTTAAGTATATAGTATCACCATCTACGGCAGCCTCCATAACACTTGCCATTTGGTTATAGGCAAAGTCCGTAGTTTTCCCCTGGTGCGATAGGGTAATCGTACCTTTGAAGGAGGTATCTTGCGCTGCCATCTGCATTATGGACAGCACAAGCAGTGTTATAAAAATAGTAAATCGTTTCATACTTTTATGTATTTATGATTTCTTTGTTAAATCAAATAATGTTTCATTTTTTCTCATATAAAGAGAACTTGCGTTGAATTCCTGGAACCCAAACAACCTCTTAATATCCCGGCGTAGGATTATCTCCCGAATCCGGTGCACCACCCGAGGTGGTGAAGCTAATCACATTGCTATACTCTGTACCCAAAGGACCTTTGGTGTAGAGTCTTGCAAAATAGGTGTTGCCGGCTCTCAGGTTTGTCAGCGTTGCAGATACAATGTCTTGGGTGGTGGCGGTAGTGCCTACCTTCAACACTGTTACCTTGTCATCGCTCATACTTGTGGTCGGCTCTCGCTCGGTGAGGGAATACACGACGCCATACTCCGAAACGTTGAAGTCGGCATTGAACATACCTGATACGTCTGCCTGATATCTGCCTATGTTGCTGGCTTGTACCTTGGCAAAAGTAGTAGGAGAGGCGGCTGCCTGGTTAATCGTTACCGTTTGCTGATCCTTACCATACGTAAAAGTGACTATTGCTTCACGGGGTGAAGTAGTGGTATTGTCTTCCAGCGTCACAGTGAGCGTACTGTTTGCTACGCCATTCGTTGCACTCAGATTCGCCCATGTTACATTGGCTGAGGCTCCCCATGCCGTGTTCGAAGTAATGGTAATGACCTGCGAACCACCTTTGGCTGGCAAATCAACCACCGTAGGAGTCAGCGACATCGTCAGCGAAAGCTCCTCCGAGGCGAAGACATCCGTCTCCTCCTTGTCGGAACAGGAGGTGAGAGAGCCTAGAGGCAAAAGCAGGAGGCTTGCCAGGGCTAGGCTGTATATCGATAATTGTTTCTTCTTCATATACCTTATTATATTATATAATGTGAGGTTTGATGATTATATAATCAATCTTAGAAATTCACGATGATGCCGGCGTGAGCGTAGAAACCGCCCTCGGCAAAGCCACCTACATCCACAATGCTCTTGTAAGTTTCGCTCTTCTTGTTTGGAATGGCGAACTCCGGATTCAGCATCAGACAGAGATGAGGCACTGGAGCTATCAACAGCTTGGCTCCAACCGTGAACGAACCGCAGTTGGCTCCGTCGCCATACTGACCGCTGCTGGATAAGGTCTGAGTCATATAACCAATCTGTGGGGTGAGTCCTACACGCATGCTGAGAGCAAACTGGTAACCCAGCTTTACGCTGATGGTATTGAGCTTGTAGGTATCTACCTCCTGCTCTACGTTGGTCTCTTTAGCATACCAGTGTACCGGGTCGCTTTCTGCCAGTCCCATGGTGTAAGATGCCTGCACGTCAAAGTTGGAGATGCTGAAACCCAGGGTACCTGTTACACCCATGGTGCTTCCTCCGTAGGTGAAGGCAACGCCAGCATAGATACCGCTCTTCTTGATGTAGGTGAGCGGCTTGAGCTTGATGGTATCGTTGAGCTCGCCGTCGCGAGGAATATCATAAGTGCGGGTGATGCTTCGGTAACCTTCGTGCTTGTAGGTGATTTCGTTCTTGCCGATAGGCAGTTTGGCGAAACCGTTCTCCGAGAGCAGCTTGGTGTCGCTGTACATACCTACCTGCTTAGGAGTGGTAAGTACGGTGAGGGAACCGGTGTATGGGATAGGGGCTTTCACCTCTACGGTCTTGTCGCTCTTGCCTTCCACTTCGAAAGAGGTGGTCTGGCTCTCGCAGTTCTGCTTGCGGGTTTCCACTACGTAGGTACCTGCCTTCAGGCGCTGGTACCAGGAACCGATACCCACCTTCTTGCCATCAAAATAGATGTCTGCACCATCAGCCACGGTTACGTTCACGGTGCCATAAAGCTCATTCTCATCTTTCATCTGCAGGGAGAGGAACTTGTCTCCATCCTTGGTGATGTTGATGTTCTCATCATAGTACATGTTACCGTTGCGGGCGGTGATGTGGTGGATTCCGTAGGTAAGATAGACGGTTTGAGGGGACTTGCCCACATTCTCGTCATCTACGAAGATGCTCGAACCGGCTACGGAAGTCTCGATGGCAACATCCATACCCTCCAGGGTGAGCTGCATGGAGTAAGTGCGTGCGGCTTTGATTTCAGAAGGATAATAAAACTCGCAGGCACCGAACTTAGGATGGCGGATGGTGATTTTCTGAGCACGCTCAGGAACATAGACCCACCACTGACCCGTCTTGTGCTCGGTGGTTACAATACCGTAGGAACCACCATCGAAGGCGAGATCATCGAGGTTGGTCTCGATTTTCAGCAAGGCAGCTGTCCTGCCGTTGTTGTCTTTCTTCAGAGTACCTTTGAGGTTGGCAGTCTGGTCGTACTGCTGATACTTGAAATCTCGTATCACCAGATTGTTTTGAGCCGACATTGCCACCGCTACAAAGGCGAAGAAGCAAAAGAGTAGAAGTCTTCTCATCATATCATCTGTGTTAGTTATTATTTCATTTACTTTTGTGGGCAAAATTAACTAAAAAATATGAAAATGCATTGGTTCAAATTGGTTCAATTTAAAAAGATTGTGAAGAAATGCGGGAAAAAGAGAATGGGAACCGAAAAAATGTGTATCTTTGCTGCATTAAATAAGTTAAAGATATGAGATATGACAGATAATTATAATCCTGATATTTTCGAGCAACTGAAGCTGGAGGTGGAAACCCTGGTGGGAAGGCCTATCAAGACCCCTAAAGACTTTGAGTTTCTTTCTTGTCAGATAGAGGGCTATACCCGGGAGACCATCTCGGTGAGTACCCTGAAGCGTATGTGGGGCTATGTGGCTTCCAACTGTAATCCGAGCAAGTATAATCTCAATTTGCTTTCCCGCATGGTGGGCTATCCTGACTGGGCTTCCTTTGTTGGTGGACAGGAGGGCTTGGCTTCCAGCCGCTTCTTCGTGAAGAGTAAGCTCATAGCGGATGCCCTGCAGAAGGGGGAGCAGGTAAGGTTGACCTGGTGCCCAGGCAGAGTGCTCACCATCATGTACCGTGGCAATGATAGCTTCGAGGTGGTGGAGAGTATCAACAGCAAGCTGGCAAAGGGGGATACCTTCACCTGTCCGCAGTTTGTTGAGGATCAACCGCTTTATCTTTCCAACCTCAGCCATCCCGGCATCCCGCTCTGCAACTATGTAGCAGGGCAGAATGGAGGAATCAAGTGGAATCTGGGGGGGTGATTTTGGACCTTCCAGAAACATAAAGACAAAAAATCAAAAAGCTTGGAATCACGATTGCGATTCCAAGCTTTTTTCAATAAATTCATTGGGGGTTAGCCTCATGCAGCTCATTTCATTGAGGGCTTAAGCCTCATGCTGTCTTACGCCCATACGAGCCTCTACTACGTTTACCACGTAGTCGCCGAGCTTTTCGCATTCCTGGATGATATCCATGTACATGGTACCGATGGCGTAAGTGTAGAGATGATTGTTTACATCGTTGATGTTCTGGCTCTTCAACTGATTGCGATAGTTGTTGATCTCGTTCTCGATGTTGAAAGAGAGGTTGGCATCATTATCTACCTTATGACCCACCAGGGTGATGTTCATCTGGGTGAGGGCATTATCTGTAAGCTCCATCATCTGGTGCATGTGCTCATACTGAGAAGGAATGAAGTCTTCCTTGCCACGGATGCGGCGGTTGAGGGTGCGGGCAATGTTGAAACAGCTGTCGCCGATACTCTCAATCTCTGAAATCTCACGCAGCATGGCGCGGATCTTCGCCTTGGTCTCATCAGAAAGATGAGAATCGCTCACCTGGTCGAGATACTTCGCAATCTCAATCTCCATGTTGTCGGAGATTCCCTCGTATTTCTCGATACGGGTATAGAGTTTGATAAACTTGTCGTCGTTGGTCTCGCCCAGGAGCTCCTTCACCATACCGAACATACGCTGGATGCGCTCGGCGAAGCAGTGAATCTCCTTCTGAGCCTCGAGCACGGAGATTTCCGGAGTCTTCATGATACCACTCTGGATGAAACGCAGACGGAAATCATCCTCGTCGGCATTCTTCTTAGGACGGATAATCTTGCATACCAGCTTCTCTATCTGTGGGATAAACCATACCAGGATAAAGGTATTGGAGAGGTTGAAGGTGGTATGGAAGGCGGCGAGCACGAACGACAGCTTCGCAGCATTGGCTACGAAGTGAGGATCAGTCTTCTCCATGGCATCGTCGAAACCTACCCAGCCGCAAACCAGATGGATGAACGGACGGAATACGCAGAGTATCCACAGCACACCGAAGATGTTGAACACCATGTGCGCCATCGCCGCTCTTCGCGCCTGCGTATTGGCGGTGAGTGCTGCTACGTTGGAAGTTACGGTGGTACCGATGTTCTCACCCATTACGAGCGCAATGCCCTGATAGATAGGCAGTACGCCGGTAGAACAGAGAATCATCGTAATCGCCATGACGGCTGCCGAACTTTGCACACACATGGTCAGGATACTACCAATGATCAGGAAGGTGATGGTAGTCTGGAAACTGTGAGGGTCGAAGCTGGAGAAGAACTCCAGAACCGGCTGGTTATGAGCCAGATCCATGTCGATACCGGTTTGGCGAAGTGTACCCAAGCCGAGGAACATAAAGGAGATACCGAAGATGAAGTCGCCTATGATCTTGCGCTTCTTGCTATAGATGAGGATGATGGCGATGAAGAACGCCGGCCACACAAAGTCGGTGATGTTGAACGAGAATCCTGCACTCATGATCCAGGCGGTGAGCGTGGTACCGATATTGGCACCCATGATAACCGAAATGGCCTGGGCAAGGGTGAGGAGACCGGCATTTACGAATGATACCGTCATCACTGTCGTAGCAGTAGAAGACTGTACGGCAGCCGTGATGAGCGTACCCGAGAGTATGCCCGTCAAACGATTGGTGGTCATAGTTCCTAACACATGGCGGAGCTGTGGTCCTGCCATCTTCTGCAAACTGTCGCTCATGGTCTTCATACCAAACATCAGTAAGGCGAGTGCTCCGATAAGCCTAAAAAATATCCAAATCGACATATTATAACTTAATTAATGTTGTCAAAATCATCAAGTTTACGTTTTTTTTCGTAACTTTACGCTCTGTAAGCAATGCTCCGCTTGAGGGCTTGCTCAGGCCCGGTGAACGTCCTCCTGGGAGGTCTTCGTTAGGCTGTAGATTATTAACTTTGTAACATAGTTTTAACACAAATGAAACAGAAGATACAAATCCGTTGCAAAAATAATAAAAAATCTCAGAAAGTCGAAATCGGAAGCACACTTTTTGATGTTTTTTCTTCATTTGACCTCAAAATGACCCATGGACCGGTGTCTGCGAGGGTAAATAACAAGGTGGAAGGCATGCATTACCGTGTTTATAACTCCAAGGATGTGGAATTCCTGGATATGACCTCTGCGTCGGGTTCGCGTGCCTATACCCGGACGCTTTTCTTTGTACTGTGCAAGGCGGTGCAGGATATTTATCCGAATACGGATGTGGTTATCGATATTCCGGTATCCAACGGATTCTATGTGGATATCCGTCTGGGGCGCCCGGTAGTGGATGAGGATGTGAACATCCTCCGCCGCCGCATGCAGGAGATCATCGACTCCAAGATGCCGATACGCCGGTTCTCGGTGCCTACCGAGGAGGCCATCGCCCTCTTCCAGGAAAAGGGCGATGTGGAGAAGGTGAAGCTTCTCAAGACTTCGGGTTCCATCTATACCACCTATTATAAAATAGGTGAATATGTGGATTATTATTATGGCACCCTGCTCACCAATACCTCCCAGCTCTATCTCTTCGGGTTGGAGAAGTACTATGACGGCATGTTGCTGCGCATTCCATCGGTGAGCAACCCGGATGTGCTGGGCGAAATGACCCGACAGGACAAGATGTTTGATATCTTCAAGGAGCATCATCGCTGGCAGGAAATCCTGGGTATCAGAACCGTGGGCGACTTCAACCAGGCTATCGATGCGGGACATGCTACGGATATCATCAATATCAGCGAGGCGCTGCAGGAGAAGAAGCTGGCGAAGATTGCCGAGGAGATTGCCAGTCGGGAAGGGGTGAAGCTGGTGCTGCTGGCGGGTCCGTCTTCTTCGGGCAAGACTACCTCCTGCAAGCGTCTGAGCATCCAGCTTGCCGTAAACGGACTGAAGCCTCTGCAGATTTCGCTCGATGATTACTTTGTGGATAGGGATAAGACACCGAAGGATGAGAATGGAGAATATGATTTTGAGAGCATCTATGCCCTGAATCTCGATTTGCTCAACGAGCAGTTTAATGCGCTCTTCCGTGGCGAGGAGGTGGAACTGCCGAAATACGATTTCCCTTCGGGCAAGAGTGTGAAGAGTGGAAAGAAGTTGAAGCTGGAGCCTAACAATGTTCTGGTGGTAGAGGGAATCCATGCCCTGAATCCGGAGCTTACGGCGCATGTTCCTGAAGAGCAGATCTTCCGTGTGTATGCTTCTGCGCTGACCACCATTCTGCTGGATAATCACAATTACATCCCTACAACGGATAACCGTCTGCTGCGCCGCATCATCCGCGACTATAAATATAGAGGTGTATCTGCCCAGGAAACCATCCGCCGCTGGCCATCGGTAAGAGCCGGAGAAAACAAGTGGATTTTCCCATTCCAGGAGAATGCCGATGCCATGCTGAATACGGCGATGCTCTATGAGTTGTCGGTACTCAAGATGCAGGCAGAACCATTGCTCCAGCAGGTGCCGGAGAATTGTGAGGAATTTGCTGAGGCTTACCGCCTGCTGAAGTTCCTGAAGTATTTCAAGGGAATACCTTATAATAATCTGCCTCCAACCTCCCTCTTGCGAGAGTTCCTGGGCGGCAGCTCGTTCCATTATTAGGAGTTTGTGTTTTTTGCCTCACTATGGCACAATATTGCCCTCTGCCAGGGCAATATCTTGCCGTGGTGAGGCAAGATTCGTTATGTCGTGAAGGAGTTTTGAAGATAAGCGCTGCTGCTTCATTTTCTTGCGTATCAAGCGACACTCTCGCTTTTACTCTTCACTCTTCACATTTTGAGTGTAAGTTTCTGATATACAGATAGTATTGTAGGTGAAGAGTCAGGTGTCACTCTTCACCACTCTTCACCACTCTTCACCCTGATTTTTTTGGGGCGAAATCATTTCTGGAACAACGTTTGGTCATCTATTATGACCAGCTCCAGGCTTCTATGATGATCAGCTTCTGTCTTCAATGATGAACAGCTCCAGGCTTCAATGAAGGCTGGGCTTACCGTGATAAGGTGAAGAGTGGTGAAGAGTGGTGAAGAGTGATGTCTGACTCTTCACACATTTAATGTGTTGATAACTAGTAGATTAACGCTAAAATGTGAAGAGTGAAGAGTAAAAGCGAAAGTGGCTCTCTGTGCAGCCGTTTTTCGCTTTAGAGCTTGCTTCCGTAGCAGAGGTCTCCCGCATCGCCGAAGCCAGGAACGATGTATTTGTGCTCGTTCAGTCCCTCATCGATGGACGCACACCAGATGGTAGTCTTATCCTCCGGGAAAGTCTTCTTGACGTGCTCGATGCCTTCAGGAGCGGCAAGGACGCAAGCCACGTGGATGTGCTTAGGATTGCCCTTGGTAAGGAGCGCCTTCATACCCATCTCCATGCTGATGCCGGTGGCAAGCATAGGGTCGGCGATGATGAGCGTCTTGCCGGTAAGGTCTGGAGTGGCCAGATACTCGATATGCACCCCCACCTCGGTATGCTCCTTGTTGGTATATTCGCGGTAAGCACTCACGAAAGCATTGCCGGAGTGGTCGAAGATATTGAGGAAACCCTCATGGAAAGGCAGACCGGCACGGAAAATGGTACCGATGACAATCTTGTCGGTAGGGAAATTAACCTGGGCTACACCAAGAGGGGTAGTCACGTCTCTGTTCTCGTAATTGAGTGTCTTTGAAATCTCGAAGGCCTCATACTCGCCGATTCTCTTGATGTTGTTGCGGAAGAGGAGTCGGTTCTTTTGATACTCGCAGTCGCGCATCTCAGCCAGATATCGGTTGATGATGCAGTTATGCTCGCTCAGATTATTAATTTTCATAAGTCGTAGTATTTATATTCTTGTTATTTCAATCGATGTTTATTCCTGCTGAAATCATCTGTCAAGATGCAGCAAAGGTGTTGCAAAGATAAGGTAAAATCCGGAAACCGCAAAATGTTTTCCGTTATTTTTTTCCTCCGCCTTTTCCTGGTGTCATCCATGTGCTTTTCTGTGTCTTCTGAAGCCCTATATATATAATAGGTGGAAAAATGAATTTGGATGAAGCAGATTTGCAGCGAATATTTGCAAAGTCAATATGGCAAATTATAGATGAATTGGTCGATTTTTTAATTCTTTAACCTAAAAAGGTTTTAAAAAGCAAGAATATTATCTAAGAATCTTTGCTATAAAACATATTTTTTGTAACTTTGCGGCGGTTTTAGGAAAAAGGGTTTTTGAAATCCCATTTTGAATATTAGGATAAAGTTTCAGAAAGAAATATTTCACAACTTAAATACATTTAGAAAAAATGGCAAAGTTAGATTTGACAAAGTACGGCATTACTGGTGCTACAGTAATCGCTCACAATCCTTCTTACGAGCAGTTGTTCGAGGAGGAGACAAAGGCTGGTCTCGAGGGTTACGAGAAGGGTCAGCAGACAGAGTTAGGTGCAGTTAACGTTATGACAGGTATCTACACTGGTCGCTCACCTAAGGATAAGTACATCGTTATGGACGAGAACTCTAAGGACACTGTATGGTGGACAACAGAGGAGTACAAGAACGATAACCACCCAATGTCTGAGCAGGTTTGGGGTACTGTTAAGGATCTCGCTGTTAAGGAGCTCTGCAACAAGAACCTCTATGTAGTAGATGGTTTCTGCGGTGCTAACAAGGATACACGTATGGCTGTTCGTTTCATCGTTGAGGTTGCTTGGCAGGCTCACTTCGTAACAAACATGTTCATCCGTCCTACAGCTGAGGAGCTTGAGGCATTCGAGCCAGACTTCGTTGTTTACAACGCTTCTAAGGCTAAGGTAGAGAACTACAAGGAGCTCGGCTTGAACTCAGAGACTTGCGTTGCTTTCAACGTAACATCTAAGGAGCAGGTTATCATCAACACATGGTA
>URYG01000039.1 GCA_900551985.1 uncultured Prevotella sp.
TTTGTGACAGTTGCCTTCTCCCTTAGACTGCCTGCCAATACCTATCCATCATCCTTCTGGTTACTATGCTTCATCCCAACATTCATAACAAAGACACTTACTATTCATTATCAAGACACCCACTATTCACTATCCACATCGCCACATTTAAGCTTAGTCATCAATTACCATCTCAAAATAAAGAGATTTTTCCTTTCATACTTAACTCTCTTATTTTCAGTACAATCCACATTCTGTGAAAGGAGTGTTGTTTCTTGTATGGAAGCCATACTGGAACATAGCTGCTTCTACGTTGTTGCGTTTCTTCCGTTCTTCAAACGGTAATATCTTTTTATGTTTGTAACTAATTGGATTTCAACTACAAAGATACAAATAATATCGGAGATTACCAACTTTTTTAGGCACTATTTTTATCCCGAACTGAGGTAACCGTTAGGACAAGACTTGGAACGCGTCTTCCAGGTTCATTTGAATCACAATCCGAAAGTTCGCCTAATCCGGAAAATTCGATAGAAATCGCTTTATGCGGAAAGTGGATAAATAGTTGATTTTATGTTTTTTAACGCATAATAGCGCGTTTTTTCGAAAAAAAGTGTATTTTTGTGCCCATTATTATAAACATTTGCTATTAATCTTTTGATATGTTACTTATGAAAGAAATCAAAATTGTAGGTACTTTTTGTACTGGTGTTGTGCTTGTTATATTGAGCATGTATTATATGAGTAGAAATTCTACTATTAGCGACCAAGTCTTTTTGGATAATATAGAGGCTTTGTCGGGCGGAGAGAATGGTGGGGGAGATTGTTAAATGCTATTGTAAGATCCATTGGTTTTCTCCTAATGTTTGCTCAGTTAATGCTGATGGTGGATATTGTGGCGGAGATCCATGTGCTAATCACGATGGAAATTGTAGATAACTGATTTTGTTCTGATTCTCTATCCATACGTAGAGAATCCTAAAAAATAGAAGATATGAAGAAATATATTGTTGTTATGTTATTCTCTTTTTTAATGGCTTCTTGTGGTCAAGAAACTGAGAAGATTCATTTAGGGGAAAATTTAAGAGACAAATGCCATTTAGTTTGTATGGACTCATTGAAAATAGTAGCCGATAGTTTAAGCGGTAACGGAAATTTCTATATGAAAGATTCTGTCTTGACTTTTGCCGATATGACTTTGTGTACTTTGTTTCATTTTAATTTAAATAATTGTAAAGAACTTGGGCATAATTTTGATAAAGGAAATGGAAGAAACGAATTTTCGTCTTTGATGTATGCTTATCCTATCAATGGTTCAGATAAGTATTATGCAATGGACAGTTCTTTAGGCTTCTATATTTATGATGACAGAAAAGGGCAAATAGATAAAATATCAAAATTAGACTTTGGTTGGAATGATAAAAAGCAGGATTTTGACTCACCTGCTCTGTACAACCTAATGTATATGACAGAATTCGGTATGAATATCTCTAAGGTAAATGATTCGACCTTGATGCTTCCTGTGTCAATAATAGATAGAAATTTAACCAATATTACCAAGAAACGGTATGAGGAGGGGCATATTTTTGCTGAAGTTAATTCTAATAATTTTAAGGTGACAAAGGTCTTTGGTAATTTTCCTGACATCTTTAAGGAGAAACCGTCTAATATGTTGGAGTTTTTTCAATATGATAAAATTGGTGATACTTTGTATGTAAATCATTCCGTTGATTCACTGGTGTATGTTTATAAATACCCAGACAAGTTGTTATATACGATTGGTTTTGAGGCGCAGGGTGCCAAGCGTGATTATCCAGAACGGTTGGTTAAAGATCATTCTGTTTTTAAGGAAGATGTTGCAAAATTAAGCATAAATTCTGGATTAAAATTTGATAATGGATATTTGGTAAGAACCGTAATGCTGAATATGCTTACAGGGGAAACAGTTATGCAAATATATTCTAAAGATAATCTTGTCGGTGAATTTAAAATGCCATCAATGTTTAAATATTTAGGATATTACAATGGCTATTTTTATGGAATTTCCCTTTTGCCAAGGCAAGAAAATGATAAGTTCTATTATATGAGATATAAGTTTAAATTGGCTATAAATGAAAAGTAAGTTTTTTTTATTATTGACAATGTTACTTATAATTTGTTGTCAGAATCATACAGGTCTTAGACTTTAGCTTTTTCTTTCCAAGTGGAAATTAGTACAACAAGTATTTATAATTTGAAATGAAACAAACCCTATTAGCTCTCTTCCTGTTGCTCTTGGCAGCATGTTCTGTGGTGGACTCTGGCGAACAACGTCTGGAGTCTGCCTTGGAATTTGCTGGCAGAAACCGTGGGGAATTGGAGAAGGTATTGGAACATAAGATGATAGAGCAAACCAGATATGTTTGCTAATGAACCAAAAAAGCATCTAAAATTCCTTAATTGTTTTGGAAGGTATGCTAATTTTTCTTATATTTGCAAAAATAAAAATATAAATCAAATTATGGAAAAGAAGCTAACCCTTTCAATGTTGCTAGTAAGCATAATGTTTTGTCTTTCTGGATGTAACTCGGAAATAAAAAAGGTAGAGTCGCATCTAGATCAGATGTTGGCTTCGCCTGTTATTCTCAAATTTGAACAAATGCAATGCCGAAAAGTTCCTTTGGCAGAAAATACAAAGGATTATCGAATGGTTGTCTTTGTGGATTCTACAGAATGCACTCCTTGTTCTTTAAGCAAACTTCGTTTTTGGAATCCATTGATTAAGGAGTCTCGAATGAAGAAGATAAGCATTGACTATATTTTCATTGTTGCCCCTAAGCAATCTGAAATGGAAGACATCAATCTAGAGTTAGGCATCACAGATTTGCAAAGTTCTATATATTTGGATACTGCATACGTTTTTAGAAATCAAAATCCGTCTATTCCTAATGAACGAAAATATCATTCTTTTCTCCTTGATAAGAATGATAGAATCGTATTTGTAGGAAGCCCTGTTGACAATGATAAAATTAAAGCAATCTATGGAAAGACCATAGGTGTTAAATAACAACTAATTAATGTTAACTATTTATGAACAAAAAACTTTTAGGTGTAGCTTGCCTTGCGATAGCATGTGCTGGTGGGTTAGTTTTTTCTAGTCAAATCTTTGCGACACCATCAAATGATGTGATGATGCAAAATGTGGAGGCTCTCAGTGACTCGGAAGGGAGTGGTGCGAAATGCCCAAAAGGTTGTAGAAGCATCGGCTGGGGAACTGATAAAATTTTGGAGTGTGATTGTAATTATGATCATTTTTCATGTTGTAATTTGTGGGGATGTTAATTGCAGAGTCCACTTGAAAAAGTCAGAGCACTATCAATCTGAAAGTTAAACAACGAAAAGAAGCCTAAAATAGGTTCTTTCATGCAATGAATTTCATACAGAATGATTCCTTTTATGCTTTTAAGTTTTAAACTGTAAGCATTTTGAGATACCCCTCTGTTTTGATGGCACTTTTTCAAGGTGACTCATTGCTCTAGTGTGATTTTGAAATCTACAACGCAAAATTTGCGTTGTAGATTAAATTAATTTTTTTTTTAAAATTTATGAAGAATAATACATTAAATAAAAGTCAAAAAGTAGTATTTGCTTATCTTATATTTATTTTTATGAATTGTTGCATGTTAATTTCTTGTGACAAATCTAGAGATAAGGAATCTAATATTGCGAAGTTTCAACAGAAGGTTGAGATAAAACCTTCTGTAACTTACATTGATAATGCATCCAAACAACTTGATTTGGTGTTAATGGACAAATACTATGTGGTTCAAAATGATGTGGAGGCTCATCAAAAACAACTTTCTGTTTACGACAAGGTGACAAACAAATATCTTTATGGTTTTGCGATAAAGGGACATGGAAAAAACGAAACCATGGCTATGGATATGGTGCAAAATCCGAATGGAGATACTTTGGAAATAATAGATCAGGCTAAATACAAAATTTTGAAGTATAAAGTAACTTCTCAAAAGGCAATCTTTATTGCCAGCAAGTCTCTGAAACTCCCTTTTGTCGGACCTTTACAAGAAGTGTATAGAGTAAATGACTCCATCCTCATTTTTAATACTTTGGATCGTGATTTGCAGACGTATAACGAAAAGAAGGAAAAATCTGTATTTGTTTATAATATGCTTGATAGCTTGGGGCTGGATGCAGAACACCGAAATTTTGCAGATTATCATTTTGCTTACAAAAAAAATAAGATTTGTATCGGTTTTAGGTTTATAAATGCAATAGCTGTGGGTGGTGTTGACAACTTTGGAGAAATTAAAATTTCTGAGATCAAAGCTGTAAAGGACAAAATCGATTTGTCTGGTTCCAAAAGAATATACTACTCGTTTGTAGATATGAATGACAGTAATATTCTGGCTCAGTATATGGGGTATGAGCCTGGTTTTATCTCAAAGGCATCTAACTATAAGTTGTATAGTCCTAAATTTGAGATTGAAATATATTCTCTAAATTTAATCCCATACAAGCACATAGTTCCAAAAACAGAT
Source organism: uncultured Prevotella sp. (assembly GCA_900551985.1). Classification (GTDB taxonomy): domain Bacteria; phylum Bacteroidota; class Bacteroidia; order Bacteroidales; family Bacteroidaceae; genus Prevotella. Next base: position 4,518 of record URYG01000039.1, read on the forward strand.
GTTCTACGGTGTAAGATAAATCCTAACGAACATTGTTTTTATTCTTGGAATCCATTGGATGCCAAAGAAAATTTGCTAAAATTCAATTATTAGAATATTCTGTTAAATAACGGATATAGTATTTATGATTTGAAATGAAACAAACCCTATTAGCTCTCTTCCTGCTGTTCTTGACAGCATGTTCTGTGGTGGACTCTGGCGAACAACGCCTAGAGTCTGCCTTGGAATTTGCTAGCAAGAACCGTGGGGAACTGGAGAAAGTGTTGGAACATTATAAAGATGATTCCCAAAAACTAGAGGCTGCTAAGTTCCTGATTCGCAATATGCCCCATTGGTATAGTTACGAGGGTGCTCCGTTAGACTCCTTGAAGAATATACTAGCAACAGCCTACAAGAATCCTAAAGTGGGTGATATGAGCGAGATTGGAGGAAGTCAATGGCGTTATTACCCATTTGAGTCATTGCCAAAGGTATATGATGCTCAGGTTATCAAGGCAGACTATTTAATAGACAACATAGATAAGGCTTTTGATGATTGGAAAAGGTATCCTTGGAATAAACATTTAAGTTTTGAGGATTTCTGTGAATTGTTGTTGCCTTATCGTATCGCTAACGAACCATTAACAAACTGGAGGTCATTATATAAGGCATATTATGGCTCTTTGCTCGATTCTCTTTACCGTGGTAGTGATGTTGTAGAGGCTTGCCGCATAATCAATGAGCATATTTCCCAACAAAGAATTGAATATTACTCACATTTCTCAGCTCCACATTTAGAGGCGACTTTCTTGTTCTCAACCAAGTTTGGTACTTGCCGTGAGAGTTGCGACATCGGGCTGTATGCTATGCGCTCTTGTGGCATTCCTGTGGCTATTGATGCATTTATGTACGCAAATCATACTTCACACCAATGGCTTGCGTTAAGAGATACTACTGGTCGTTATATACAATTCGGATTTGATGACCTTGTGCCTACACGCAAGCTTCCTCATTCTGATGGGCGTAAGAAAGGTAAAGTGTATAGAAGCTGTTTTGGATTGCAAGAAGATCAAGTAAGGAAGTTTGGAGATGTCTCTGAAATACCATTAGAAATGAGAAATTTCTTCCGACATGATGTCACAGATAATTATTTCGGAAAAAACCATGTGGAGATTCCTTTGAACATGCAAGAGGAGCGAGTCTATCTCGGAATATTCTCACCTCAAGGCTGGACTCCAATTGATGTAGGAGTATGTGAAGGTAAGAAGGTGCGGTTTGATAATATCGAACCAAATTTTATTTATCAGCCTATATGTTATGATGCTGCTAATGGCAAATGTATTCCTGTGGGGTATCCATTTGTTTTTTATTCAGGAAATAGAAAGTGCAGAATTTTAAAACCGATTTCTGGAAGTTATGTCGATATGGTATTGTCTAGGAAGATGCCCTTAGGCAAATTGTTTGCTGAGAGGCTTTGGCATCCTATCATAGGATCAAGCATAGAGGCAAGCGTGGATGAAAGTTTTGTACAGGCAAAAAAGTTGTATGAATTTCGAGATACTTTGGATTATAGCAATCTGAAGATACGAGTTTCTGATAGGCGTTGTTTTCGCTATCTGCGTTATAATGCTCCTAAAAAAGCGCCAATGGAATTGGCTGATTTGGATATTTATGAGGATTCCTTATGTAGGAAGCCTATAGTCTTGAAATTGCTTACACCAGTGGATTCTACTTATAAACCAGAGAATGTAACAGACCATGATATGTTGACAGCCTTTTATTGTGGGCAGCATAAAAGTTTAACCTATGAGCTGGATACTCCGTCTTCCATTCGGTGTGTAGATTTCTATCCTCGAACAGATGGAAATTTCGTGTGGGCTGGCGATACATACGAACTCTTATATTATGCTGGTGACAAAGGATGGGTATCATTGGGTAAGACTGTAGCTACAGGCAAGACAGTGGCTTTCCGTGGTCCCAAGAATGCCTTGTTTTGGCTTCGAGACTTGACACAAGGCAAGGAAGAACAGGTGTTTTTCTATGAAAATGGGAAGCAGGTGTTTAGTTACGATATAAAATAAACAGATAAGTATCAATAAAACAGATAAGTGAAACTTTTTAGCTCCGATAACGATATCAGAAAGGGAATAGGATTTTTGCCATTGCTGCTATGTCTGCTCCCTACGGCTCAGACAGTGACTCCGTTATGGTCTGAACCCTTGCTGTATGGTGGTGCCATAGGGAGTGTGTTATGCGCATTCTTTTGTATTTATGGCTTGTGCAGAGGTAAACATTTGCTTTGGCGATTGGATTTTGTGGATTTGCTGGTGTTTTGTTGGTGGCTGTATGTGCTAGTGCGAGGCTATATGCCATCGGAGGTTCCTTGCGCTCGGCAGGTTGTTACCTATACATCTTTGTTCGTATTGTATCTGATGCTGAGGCTTTTATTCATTAGCTTTGCGGTTAGAACAGTAGCTATAGAAAGTGCGCTGTTTTTGGTGTGTGGATATGAGCTTTTATTGGGGGTGTGGCAATTTTGTGGAGGTGGCTATAATAGTGCTTCCGTTGCAATAAAAGGAAATTTTTTCAATTCAGGACCTTATACAGCTTTTATCGCCATTGGAGTGGCGATGGCTATCGTTTGGCTGAGGAAAGAGCAACAGTTCGGTGGATGGAAAAAATCCATCATGATAAAGGGAAATCTCTTTGTTCTTTTTGTGGGGATGGTCATGCTGGCGTTGATTCGGAGCAGGAGCGCCATCGTGGCTGTAGCGGTAGTGTTGTGCTGGCAATATAGAGGCTTGATAAGAAAGTACTGTGTATATTTGACGTTTATGGCAATCGGAATAGGGGCATACTTGTTTTTCTTGAAACAAGGTTCGGCTCTTGGCAGAACGTTCATCTGGAGGCTTTCTTTGGGCATGTTGACGGATAATGGATGGCTAGGGGCAGGACTGGGGAGCTTTGCTGGCGAATATGGCAAGGTGTTGCAAACTTTCTTTTCCTCAAAAGACCATATTGTCTCGTATGCTATGAATGCCGATGTTATTGACTATGCATTCTGTGACATATTGCAAGTCGGTGTGGAGCAAGGGTGGATAGGTGTGATATTCTGCCTAATGACTGTGGGAGTGACGATGTGGCGTTTGCGAAAGATCTCAGTTGTGTTGTTGGGAGGGGCTGTCGCATTGGTGGTCTTCTCCTTGTTCTCTTATTCTTTTCAATTGTTCCCTTACCAGATGGTTATGGTCGTATTGATGGCGAAGGCTGCCGAGAGGTCTAGCTTGGGTGTTGCTTTTTCGGGGAGGAAGATAGCTTTGCTCTGCTTGCCGTTGTGTGGCGTGATGGGATTGTGCTACCACTTAGCGAACCGACATTTGCAGGCCCATAGGTCTTATCAGACAATGGCAAGGATGACTCATGAAACTTTTTTGCAGGATTATAATCGCTTGCTCCCATTATGTGAAGACGACAAGTACTTCTTGTTTGATTATGCGCATTTGTTGCGGGCCAACAAACGTTGGATGGATAGCAATGCGATGCTTCGCAGAGGTCTCTTGGTGAGCAATGACCCTATGTTTTGGGTGTTGATGGGCAACAATCATCGGGATTTAGGACAATATCGGGAAGCTGAGATTTGTTATGATAAAGCATTCGTTCAAATGCCGAATCGTATTTATCCGCTCTACCAAAAGATGTGCTTGTATCAGCAGCTGAATCGGCAAGCGGATGCGAGGGTGATTGCTAAGAAAATATTGGACTTTCAGGAAAAGGTGTCATCGCAAGCTGTGAGTGATATGAAAAAAAATGCAAAAAAATGTCTGAAAAGTTTGTGAGTGTCAATATAAAATAGTACTTTTGTAACCAAATCTATAATCGTAAAACTAAACAATGACGAGAATGAGGAAAACAATCATATTGCTGTTGTTACTATGTGTTGGCTTGACGGCAAGAGCACAAAAAGTAATTTCCTTGAACGATGCTATCCTTATCGCTCAACAGAATTCCTATGATGCTCAGTTGGCTCGCTTCAGCTTTTTGTCTAGCTATTGGGCTTATAAGTCGTTTCGGGCAGAACTGCTGCCTTCGGTGAGTCTGACGGGAGGTCTCATGAACTTCGACCACTCCAGGGTGGAGGCAAGAAACTCCGAGGATGGTAGAATCAACTATGTGGATAATAATTCCCTCACCAATTCGCTGACCTTGTCGGTGGAGCAGCAAATAGCTTCCTTGGGAGGTACCTTGTCGTTGAAGTCTTATTTGTATCGACTCGACCAGTTCGACTATAAGATGACCACGTACAATACCTTGCCTTTGCGCCTGTCTTATTCACAGCCGCTGAGGTCGTACAACGAATTGAAATGGCGCAAGAAAACGGAACCCAAGGAGTTTGAGAAAGCCAAGAAGGTGTATTTGGAAAAAATGGAGGACATTGCCATACAGGTGGCGACGCTCTATTTCCAAGCCATATCGTCCCAGTCAAACTATAGTCAAAATGTGAGCAAATATTCTGATTTGGAGGCCCTGTATAAGATTTCGGAGAAGCGTCTTAACTTAGGCACCATTACCAAGAGCGACCTGCTGCAACTGGAATTGTCGAAGCTGAACACGAAGGTGGAGGTGAACAACTCAAAGATAAAAATGGACGATAGCTTGTTCGACCTCTTTTCCTATCTTCGTGTGACGGATTTCGAGGATGCGAAACTCATTCCTCCTGCCAATGTTGCCGATATGGTGCTGAATGCAGACGAGGTGTTGCGAAAGGCGTGGGATAATTCTTCACATTCCTTGACTCAGGAAATCTCTGTGTTGACGGCGCAGCAAAACCTGGCGCAGGCAAAATCTGCCAAGGGCATCCAGATGAGGCTGAATGCCGAGGTGGGCTTCAATCGCACGGCTGATGGTTTCGCCGCGGCTTACAGTCATCTGCAAGACAATGAAATCATCGGCTTGACCGTTACCTTGCCTATCTTCGACTGGGGCGTGCAAAAGGGAAAGGTGATGGTGGCGAAGTCTAACCTGGAACTTGCCAAGACAAAGAAGGAACAGGCTGACCAAGATTATGTGCAAAAGATAAAGCGAGACATCTTGCAATTCAGTTTCCAATCCGAGCAATGCCGCACTTCGATGCGTGCGCAGGAAATATCCAACGAGAGATATGAGATTACCAAAAAGAGATTCGAGACGGGCAATATATCCGTTACGGAACTCAATACTGCCATCCAAGAACTAGAGACCGCCAAGTCGCAATATATTAGCCAACTTCAGACGTATTGGTCTTATTATTATACATTGCGTAAATACACCCTGTACGACTGGGATAAGCATCAAGACTTAACGGTTGATTTTGATAAATTGGTTCAAACAAACGGAAAATAATGAAGATGAAAATAAAAAATGTGATATGGGCTGCGCTTATCGTGGTGTCGGCATTGAACTCCTCTTGCCGACAGAAGACGAATGCGGAGGAAGAAAAAATGGTAAACGCTGAAAGTATTCCTACTGATGTTTATGTGGATACGATAAAATTACATCGGCAGACGTTTCATCGCCAGTTGATATGCAATGGCAAGCTGAGGGCTATCGAGAAATGCGAGCTTGCCTTTACCGATGGAGGCATCGTGAAGGGGGTGTATGTGCATAATGGCTGCAGGGTGGCTAAGGGACAATTGATAGCCAAAACCGATGGTGGCGACGCCGCTCTGGAAGTGGAGAAGGCTACCAAGCAACTGGAAAAGGCAAAGGTAGATTTGGCCGACAGGCTCATCGGATTGGGATATGATGGCATTTCTGCCAACGTGCCTGCCGATGTGATGCACCGTGCCAAGGTGGCATCGGGGTATTATCTGGCCCAATACCAGTTGCAGTCGGCTCGCAACAGTATGGACAAATGTGCGCTTGTGGCTCCTTTTGCCGGAAGAATCGCCGATTTGGAAAATAAGCGCAACCAACGTTTGGATAAGCTCTGCACAGTCATCAACGATACGCAACTCGATGTGGAGTTTAGTGTGTTGGAGGCTGAAATCAAGAATATCCACAAGGGGCAGAAGGTGATAGTGAGTCCTTTTGTTGACGAGACGGCTCAGCATGCGGGTACGGTAACAAATATCAACCCAACCGTGAGCGAGAAGGGACTCATCAAGATAACGGCTCGCATTCCTAATCCTTCGGGGAAAATGCTCGATGGCATGAATGTGAAAGTTATCATAGAGAATGATGTGGCTCAATCGTTTGTGGTGCCTAAGGATGCTGTGGTGGAACGTGATGGCTATCATGTGGTCTTTCTCTACAAGGATGGCGAGGCTGTGTGGACATACGTGGATATCGCTTATAGCAACATTGGCTCATACGCCATCAAGGGCTGCGAACGCAAGGAGACGGAGTTGCATGCGGGAGATGTGGTCATCACTTCCGGCAACCTGAATCTGGCTGATGGAACGAAGGTGAAAATCAAGAAGAGATAAAAACTGTCAACGCCTATGATTAAGTATTTGATTCACCGTCCGGTGGCGGTAACGATGATACTGATTGCCCTGGTGGTGATTGGCATCGTCGGCATCAAGAACATTCCCGTATCGCTGATGCCCGACATAGACATTCCGCAGATTACCGTGCAGGAGAGTATGCCAGGTTGCTCTGCGCAAGAGATGGAAAAACGTGTGATAGCTCCCCTTAGGGGGCAGCTTGCGCAAGTGTCGGGCGTGAAGAGCATCAGCTCAGACTCTCGAATGGATGTGGGAAATATCTTGTTGAAGTTTGAGCCTGGTGCCAACATCGACATGCTTTTCATCGAGGTAAATGAGAAAATCGACATGGCGATGGGAAATATGCCGAAGGATGTGGTTCGTCCCAAGGTCATCAAGGCGAGTGCTTCGGATATTCCTGCCTTTTTCCTCAACGTCTCTTTCCGTGGTGAACCATCGGGGCAGGAGGCTTCGGCAAAGTTTGCCCAACTGAGCGACTTTGCCCGAAATGTGGTGTGCCGTCGCCTGGAGCAGTTACCGTCCACAGCCATGGTGGATATGAGCGGACTGACTACCTCCGAGATTCAGTGTGTGCCTGATGCGGACAAACTGGCGGCTTTGGGCATCACGGTGGAGGAGTTGCAGCGAGCCTTGGCTGAGAATGACATCCGATTGTCTGCCCTTACGGTGGTTGATGGCATTTACCAGTATAATGTGCATTTCGACAGTCAGATTCTGACGGTGGATGATGTGCGCAATGTTTATATCAACCATGAGGGGCGGATGCTCCAGCTCAAGGACTTGTGTAAGATAGAGGAGCATCCTGCCATACGCAGAAACATCGTCAGGCATAATGGGAAGAATTGCGTTACCTTGTGCATCATCAAGCAGAATGATGCACAGATGGATGAGCTGAAGAGCGAGGTGGACAATGTGATTGCCGACCTGGAGAAAACTTATCCTGATTTGGAATTTGACATAACTAGAGACCAAACGGAGTTGTTGTCTTATTCTATCAACAATTTGGAGTGGAACCTTTTGGCGGCAGCCTTTTTTACCTTGTTGGTCTTGTTGTTCTTTATGCGTAAGTGGCGCTTGGCTATGTTGGTGGCATTGTCCATCCCATTGTCTCTGCTCATCACGCTGTTGGCATTCAAGTTGTTGGGCATCTCCCTCAACATCATATCCTTGTCGGGATTGATTCTGGGTGTGGGTATGATTGTGGATAACTCCATCATTGTGATAGACAACATCTTGCAGAAATTGCATGGTGGCAATACCTTGGCTGAGGCGATATGCCAGGGAACCGCAGAGGTGTTTACGCCGATGTTGAGTTCTGTATTGACCACTTGCAGTGTTTTCGTGCCGTTGATTTTTATCGGTGGAATGACGGGTGCTTTGTTCTACGACCAGAGTATGGGCATTGCCATAGCCCTTTTTGCGTCGTTGGCTGTAAGTATGATCGTGCTGCCTGTATATTTCAAGGTGCTATATCAAAAGGTGCACAAGCGCAAGCTTGAGAAGGGCGAGGCTTTGGTGGCAGATGACGAGAAAAACGTGACGAAAACGAATCTGGCGATTTTACGCTGGTATGAGAAGACGCAGAGCTGGATGTTTGCTCATTTGCGCCTCTGTCTCTTCTTGTTCTTGCTCTCTGCCCCGGGACTCGTGGTGATGTTTTTAATCTCCGAGAAAAGACAAATGCCGGAGGTGAGCTATACGGATGCCATCATGTATGTGGATTGGAACGCGGGCATCTCGGTGCAAGAGAACGATAGGAGGATTAGCCAAGTGCTGGAGCATTGCAAGAAAGGGGTGGAAGCGACAACCTCGATGGTGGGTACGCAAGACTTTTTGCTGTTCCATACCCAAGACATTACCTCTTCCGAGGCATTGGTGTATTTTAAGTGTGAGTCGGTGGATGAGTTCTTGCAAGCCAAGAAGCGATTGCAGTCGTATGTGGCTGAGGCTTATCCCGATGCGTCTGTCTCGTTCTCTCCTTCGGGCAACCTGTTCGATATGATATTCTCTTCTGGGGAACCTGAGTTGCGATTGAAGTTGCAAGACGCTGGGGGGCATCGCCCTACGGTGTCGCAGGCTATGGCTTTCACCGACAGTTTGCGCCAGCATTTCCCTGAAGTGATGATTCCACCTGTGGTGACGGAGGAGAATTTGCAGTTGGTGGCTGATGTGGAGCAGATGACCATTTATGGCATCTCATATACCCAACTGTGTGATAGGTTGCGCCAGATATCGGGAACCAACGAGGCTTTGCGCATCAACCAAGGTGCGGGAAGCGTGCCTGTGGTGATAGGTTCGTCGAAGGCGGACAGGGAGTCGATATTGTCGTCTTCCATTGATGCCAAGGATGGGGTGAGCATACCTTTGAGCCTGTTGCTGAAGGAGCGTATGGTGTATGACTATAAGCATCTGTATGGCTCGGAGGGGGGCGAGTACCAACCTATTGACATACAAGCCTCTGGTAAGGAGGTGAGACGGATTTTGAATTTTGTGTCGCAATACGAGGCTCAGCATGACGATGTGAGGATTGTTGCCAGTGGCGACTATTTCTCCAGCCGACAGATGATCATGGGCTTGGTTTGGATTTTGGTCGTGGCCTTGCTTCTCTTGTATTTCATCTTGGCGGCACAGTTTGAGAGTATGATACAGCCAGCCATCATCTTGTCGGAAATCGTGCTGGATGTGTTCTGCGTGTTGTTGGTGTTGTGGTTGCTCGGAATGTCCATCGACATCATGTCGATGACCGGTGTCATCGTGATGGCGGGCATTGTCATCAACGACTCTATCTTGAAGATCGACACCATCAATCATCATCGCCGTGAAGGGAAGCCGCTGATGGAGGCGATAGAGCGGGCGGGGCATGAGCGTCTGATGCCTATCATCATGACTTCGCTGACCACCATTTTCTCTTTGTTGCCATTTATGTCGAGAGGCTCCATAGGTGCCGACATGCAATTCCCGTTGTCGCTAGCCATCCTCATAGGCATGGTGATAGGCACTTTGGTGAGCATCTTCTTTGTGCCAATCCTCTATTACTCAATATATAGAAAGAAAACAGACAAAACGAAAAATTGATATACGATGAAACTATCCTCTTTTAGTGTGATATTGACTTTCGTCATCTTGATGATTATTGGCGTGGCGTTGGCTCCCCTCATCGACGTGGGGACTGAGCCGACACCACGACAGGGCAAGCGCATGACCATCAAGTACGAGTGGCCTCATGTGTCGGCAAAGGTGGTGGAGCAGAATCTCACCTCGCCGATAGAGGGAATGGTGTCTGCGCTGAAAGGGGTGGAGAGTGTTTCTTCCAAGTCTTATTTTGGCAAAAGTGAAATCGTGGTCAATCTGAAGGAGAATGTGGATGTGTCCTCCGTCAGGTTCGAGATTTCTTCCTTGTTGCGACAGTCGCACGAGCGATTGCCGAAGGGCGTTTCTTATCCTACGCTGATGGGAGGCGAGGTGGTCAGCGGCATGGCATCGCACAATGCCCAAAAACTGTTGCTGACTTACCTGGTGAATGCCGACATACAGCCCGAGTTGATTAAGAACTTTGTGAAGGAGAATGTGGTCAGGCAACTGGAGGCAGTGGATGGCGTTAACAAGGTGGAAGTGACTGGCACGACGGATACATACGTGGAGATAAGTTATGACCCGATGGCTCTTTCTGCATACGGCATCACGTCGAACGACATAGCCAATGGCATTCGCAACTATATCGGGCAGGATGAAATCATCGGTACGGTGATGCACACCACGGCGCAGGGAAACCAAGAGAAGATTGCCTTGCATCTCACCACCGAGTTGTTTGGAAAACCTTTGGGTGAGATGCCTTTGAAAAACATAGATGGAAAGGTGGTTTATCTGAACGATTTAGCTGCCGTGCAAGTGAAGAACCAGAATCCCGACAGCTATTATCGGGTAAATGGTTTGAACACGGTATATATCAACGTTTATATTCCTTCGGATGGCAAGACCGTGAGGATGTCGGATGTCGTGCAGGAGAAGATGGAGCAGCTGAAGGCTGGCATTCATCAGAAGGTGTATTTCCAGTTGTCGTATGACAGTGCCAAGCAACAGCGAGAGGAGATGTCGAAGTTGCTGAGAAGGACATTGATGTCGCTTGCCATCCTGCTGGTGTTTGTCTGGCTTACCAACCGAGACTGGAAATATCTGGCTATCGTTGCTTCCACATTGGCTGCCAATCTGTTGATAGCCATCATCGTGTTTTGGTTGTTCGACATCAAGCTGCACATTTATTCCTTGGCAGGAATCACCGTCTCTTTAGGACTTATCATTGACTCTACGATTGTGATGGTCGATCATTATGGTTATTATCACAACCGCAAGGCTTTCTTGTCGTTGTTGGCGGCTATGCTCACCACGATAGGGTCTATGGTGGTCATTTTTTTCCTTCCTAAGGAATTGCAGCAAGACTTGTACGATTTCGCTTGGATAGTCATCATCAATCTGGTGGTGTCTTTGGTCGTGGCGTTGTTTTTTGTGCCAGCCATCATCGACCGTTGGCAATATAGCAGCCAAAGGCAACATCTCTGGTTGGGTAGGGTGGTCGTTAGATACAATCGCTTCTACTGCCGTTATATCGCATTCACCTCCCATCGTAAATGGGTGTATTATGTCTTGTTGGTGTTGGCATTCGGCATTCCATTCCAATTCTTGCCGGATCGCTTGGGGACGGATAGCGAAGCTGACGGAACGGAACAGGCGGATGATGAACATTTGCCTTGGTATGACGTGCTTTATAACCAGACATTTGGCAACCAAAAGTTTGTGGATACATACAAGCCGTTGTTGTCGGAATGGTTGGGAGGCACCGTGCAGATGTTTGCCGATTATTTGGATGAGGATAGCCGTCGGAGTGATGAGAATGCGGAAAAGGTATTGCACATTCGAGCACAGATGCCTGTGGGCGGTACAGCCGTGCAGCTTAACCCCAAGATGATGATTGTGGAGGAAACGCTGAAGAAATATAAGGAAATCAAGGAGTTTGTCACTCGCATTGATAAGAGAAATGGCGAAATCGTTGTTCACTTCAAACAGGGTGTTGACAAGACCTCTTTCCCATATCGCCTGGAAAATGAGGTGATAGGCAAGGTGATAACGATTGGCGGCGCTGACTGGAGCACTTATGGCGTGAGCGAGCGAGGGTTTAGCAATGCCCTGAACTTGCTGTATCGCAGCAATCGCTTGACGCTTTCTGGCTATAATTACGACCAGCTCTATCGTCTGGCAGAGGACGTGTGCCGCTATATGAGAAAAAATCCACGTGTGCAGGACTTGACCATTGAGACTCCGGGCTTTGAAAACCAAGAGCCTGAATTCTTCATGGACTACAAAAAGGGGCAAATGGCTCTTTATCAGGTGGATGTGGATGATGCGCATGGATCGCTGGAAAATATCTTGATGTCTAGCTATGTAGGGTATTATAAGGATAACAACATAGAGTCTGACGTATATCTCAAGCCCTTGCCTCAAACGTCTTTTGACTTGTGGCATGTGGAAAACGAGCAGGTGAAGGTGGACTCAAGTGAGCTGTTTGTGCCAGAGGCGATGAAGATGGAACGCCGTGAGGCGAAGAATGTCATTCCTAAGAAAAACCAGGAGTATATGCTGAATGTGGCATTCAATGTGATGGGTTCTTATACCTACTCATCCGAGTATATAGACGGAGTGCTCAAGTATTTCAATAAGACTTTGCCTGTGGGGTATCGTTGCGAGAATACTTCTTACCACAGGTCTATCAATGAGAAATCCAATTATTGGTTGCTTTTCTTGATAGTGGTGATCGTGTTCTTTATTTGTGCCATTCAGTTTGAGTCTGTTCGCCAGTCGCTGGTGATAGTTTCCGTCATTCCTGTGGCGTTGATAGGCAGTTTCCTTACTTTCTGTTTTACGGAGATTCCTTTTGGCAGTGGAGGCTTCGCTTCCTTGGTATTGCTGATTGGTATAGTCGTGAACTCGGGCATTTACATTTTGAGTCAATATAACAATATGCATCGCTTGTCGCATCGTGGCAAGATAAGGGATTATGTCAGAGCCTTCAATCACAAGATCATTCCAATCTTCCTGACGGTGTCTTCTACGATTGTGGGGCTGGTTCCGTTTTTCATGGATGGCAAGGACGAGGCATTCTGGTTCTCGTTTGCCACGGGAGTAACGGGTGGACTGCTCTTCTCCCTCCCTGCGCTGATATTCATCATGCCGATATTTTGCAAGTTTGGGGAGAAAGGAAAGCGGTAATCTGTATTTGTAAACATAATAAAATTAATTCGATGAAAATGATGTTATTTTTAAATAAAAGCTATGTAAAATTTGGAAGTTAAGTGTTTTTTTACTAATTTTGCAAACAACAAGAACAATTTTAAACTAAAAAATAGATGAAGGCTAAACTATCTATAATAGGTATGATGATATGCTTGCTCTTTTTGGGCTGCAAGTCGGAGAAGGAACAAGTGAGAGACAAGATAGAGGAAATGAAATCTCGTCCGATAGAATTGTGCCTTGACAAGATGGAATGTCGGCGTAATCCATTGAGCAAGTTGAATAAGAAGTACACGATGGTTGTTTATGTAGATTCTGCAGAATGCAGCTCGTGCGCTTTGAGCAAACTTCGTTTTTGGAATCCTTTGATAGCAGAGGCAAAGAAAAAACAACTTGATATAGATTATGTTTTTATCTTGGCTCCCAAAAAGAAAGATATGGAGGATGTGAATGTGGAGCTAGAAATTACGGATTTGCAAAGTTCTATTTATGTGGATACGGCTTTTGCTTTCAAAAAGAATAACAAGGATTTGCCTAAGGAGAATAAATACCATTCTTTCTTGTTAAATACAGAGGGTAAGGTGATTCTTATAGGTAGTCCTATAGCGAATAAAAAAATAATGGATATTTATAAGAGTACAGTAAATATCTAAATGTGAAATTCTAAATTAATTGTGTCATGAAAAAGAAAGTTTTTATTGGTGCATTCTGCTTGGCGATAGCTGGCTTAATGGCAGTGGAAAGCAATCATCTTTTTAACGTTGATTCTTTGGAGAGTAGTTTGGAACTAGCAAATGTAGAGGCTCTTTCTGATGGCGAAAATGAAAATGAAGATTGTAAGCTTTATTTAACAAGAATCTGCACTTCAGGACATGTTGATCATCGTTTTTATCGAACTGTATCGGAGTAATATTAATTATGTCAAGTGCCTCTTTAATCTTAAAGTAGCATTTGGCATTAAAAAAGAATGTTTATGAAGAAAGTTATTTTAGTGTTAAGTGTTTGTGCTGCTTTGATTGCTGTATGGGGATGTAAGCAAGGAAACACCAACGTAAAGCAATTAGAGTGTGCTAGAAAAATCTCTGTAGAAGTTGGTTTGCCTATGGCTTTAGCTGCAGAGCAGAACTCTTTTATCGTTTCTGATTTTAAAGATGCAAAGGGAATGATAAAGGTGTTTGATATGGAAACGGGTAAACTCAAAT
>URYG01000040.1 GCA_900551985.1 uncultured Prevotella sp.
GATGGATTATCTGAAAAATTAAACTTTTTTATCCACGGAACTATGCAGATGCCCCAAACATTTTCCAATAATTCCTTGCTTCTTTCAGAAGAAAAGCGTATCTTTGCAAAAAAAGGATCACCTGCAAATGCGTGTGGGCTCGAACAGATGCCCCTACTTAAAATTTATGGCACATGTGCCACTTTTTTTAAGTAGAAGCCTATTCTAATATATTTCGTTGCAAAAGAAAATCAAACAAGCTTATGAACAAGATGCCTGCTTCATTGTGATGAGAAACAATATTGTCCTTTACTATGATTATCTTCTGGAAGTTATCTGAGATATTTTTTAGTGATGCAGATTCTTGTTCAATCTTTTCCTTATCAGGAAGAGCAAGGGCAGACTGGATGTAATAACGCTTAGAGCCATTGTTGACTACAAAATCTACTTCCAATTGCTTGCGCATCATTCCTTGTTGCGGTGTTCGGGTACGAGTTTCTACCATACCAACATCCACAAGATAGCCACGACATCGTAATTCATTGTATATCACATTTTCCATGAGATGGGTCTCTTCTATTTGACGGAAATCCAGAAGGCTATTGCGCAATCCTAAGTCTACGAAATAGTATTTAGACAATGTACCGATGTACTTTTTCCCTTTAATGTCATACCGCATCGCTTTCTCTATCAGGAAGGCTTCTTGCAAGAATCCTAAGTAATTGTCGATTGTTAACGGAGACAGGTCTGCATTGCTTACGCTCTTGAAAGTGTTGCTCAATTTATTCGGATTGCATGGTGAGCCTACCGATGATGCCATTACTTTAACAAGAGAGTCGAACTCCAAGTTTTTCTTGACATTATTTCTGTCTATCAAGTCTTTTAGATACACCGTAGTATAGAGATTACGCAGATAACTCACCTTCTTTTGCTGGGTATCCAAAGACAAGATTAAAGGCAAACTGCCATACGTAATATAATCTCGCCATGCATCTTCTTTGTTGCCATCGTAAGCCGATACATATTCTGAAAAAGACAGAGGGTAAATACGTATTTCATCACCTCTTCCTCTGAACTCTGTGGCAATGTCGGAAGATAGAAACTTAGAATTGCTTCCTGTTACGTAGACATCCACATTGTCTATATGAAGAAGACTGTTCAAGGCTCCAACAAAGTTGTTTACCATTTGAACTTCATCCAATAGGACATAATGAATTTCAGAATCTTTGATGTTACCTTTAATATAGTGTAGCAGTTTCTTGGGGTCACAGTATTCATCGTTCAGTATATCATCCAAAGCCAGAGATATAATATGGTCTGGAGAAATGCCATCTGCCAGGAGGTGATCTCTAAACAACTTGAATAGAAGATATGATTTACCACATCTTCTGATACCTGTAACTATCTTTATCAAGCCATTTTGTTTGCTTGATATGAGTTGGTTGAGATAATATTCGCGCTTAATTTCCTTCATGCTACTTAAAATTTCTGGCACATGTGCCACTTTTTTTAAGTGCAAAGATATGCGAAAGTAGAGTTCTAACCAAAAATTTTTAGATTTATTATACTAATAAGGTGTATCCCCTAGCCTTTCATCATCGAAGGCCAAAGAGGATACACCTTATTTTATGATCTCAGCTGATAAGAAACGATACTATGAACGGATCTTGTAGCCGTGGATGCTGTAATACAAAATGTAGAGGAAGCAAGGGAGACAGAGCCAATATGCCTGCTGAGCACCTACTGCATCCTTCAAACTTCCATAGAGCGTAGGAAGAACGGCGCCACCAAACATCGCCATGATGAGCAATGAAGAACCAGACTTGGTAAACTTACCCAGATCCGCCATTGCCAATGGCCAGAGAGCAGGCCACATCAGAGAACAACCCAAAGCCATCAATGAGATGAAATAGATGGAAATCTCGGCTGGAGTAAGAACTACCAGCAAAGCGCCGGCAATTGCCAGGAACGAACAGAGCTTCAAGGCTACTGCCTGACTGATATACTTAGGAATCAGGATGATACCGCAGATATAACCGATAACAATACCAATAGGAGCAATCCAGGCATAATTGGCAGCACCCGGCAAACCCAGAGAATTGGCGTAATCTACCAATGTTCCGAGAGAAACCGTCTCAACACCTACATACAGGAACAGCGCCAGACAGCCCAAGAGCAAGTGAGTGAACTGGAATACAGAAGTCTTGGTGGCTGCATAAGCGCAGGCAGCAGACTCCTCCTCCTCAGAATCATCCTCTCCGGCAGCCTTCACCTCTGGTAATGGAGCCAGGAATGCCAGAACACCCAAAGCCAGGAACGCTACGATGATGATCCAGAAAGGCTTAGACAAATCCTCGATTCCGATGAGATGCACATCCTTGCCCAACAGCCATACGATGAACATAGATGGGATTGGCCAAGCCAGCTTGTTGCAGATACCCATCATACTGATGCGCTTTGCCGCACTATCCAATGGACCCAGGATGGTGATGTAAGGGTTGACAGATGCCTGAAGATAGGCATTGGCAGCACCACTTACAAAAGAGGCAAGCAGGAACAGTGGGAAACTCTTCTCATCGGCAGAAAGGATGAAGAGATAGAATGCCACAGCGAAGATGACAAACGACAGCGACATCGTCTTCTTATAACCGATAGCCTTGATGGTGAGTCCGGCAGGATAACCGAAAATCAGGAACGGAATGAAGGTGGCTGCGATGATGAGATAAGAGGCAGCATTGGAAATACCCAGCGAGCCCTGCAATACAGGCACCAGCAAGGAATTAATACCCAGGGCAAAGCCCAAAGAGAAAAACATGATTCCAATAAACGACAATGGAATCGCAAAACTTTTTGTTGGTTGCATAGACTATTATTTTAGTTAGAATTTTGGGCAAAGGTACAACTTTTCTCAATATTCTCCAAAGTTTTATGAAAAAAGTTTTTAAATTTCTTGGTTTTATTGCCTTTTCTATCTAACTTTGCACGTATGATGAAAAGATTATTAGTTTTCTTAATGGTATTCTGTGCCCTGTCAACTTATTCGCAGGCACAGAACTGGGTAGGCACCTGGGCCACAGCTCCGCAAACTGTAGTCAAATCATTTATGCCCTATAACAATTGCATGACTAACCGTTCGGTACGCCAGGTGGTAAAGGTTAGCATAGGAGGCGACATAATCCGCCTCAAGTTGAGCAACATCTATTCGATGCAGCCCGTAGAGATCCGCTCTATCTACATCGCCCATGCCAAGGATTCCTCCGACATCGATGCCAAGACGGCGAAATACTTCAAGTTCGGCAACAGCTACAAGACTGTCATCCCTGCCGGCAGGCAGATTGTGAGCGATGCCCTGAAGTTCAAGCTCAGGAATCTGGAGCGTGTAGCCATCACCATCAACTACACCTCGGCTCCCGAAGTTCCGACCGTACACATGGGTTCGCGCACCACCTCCTATATCCTGAAAGGTGTAACCAATGCCCACTCCAACTTTGAGAAGGCATTCCGGGAGAACCACTGGTACAACATCAGCGGCATCGATGTCTATACGATGAGCAACAACATGAGCGCCATCGCCATCATCGGAAATTCCATCACCGACGGTAAATGCTCTACCGACAATGCCCAGAACCGATGGCCCGACGTAATGTCGGAGATGCTGCAGCTGAAGCATAAGATTACCCATCAGGGCGTACTGAACCTGGGCATCGGAAACAACCGCATAACCGTACCGGGTGGCTTCGGAGCACTAGCCAAGGAGCGTTTCGACAGAGACATTCTGATGCAGAGCGGCGTCAAGAAGGTGGTCATCTTCGAGGGAGTCAACGACATCGGTGCAGCCAGGAGCGGCAGCAGCGAGACCGTAGCCCGCCAGATCATCGAGAGCATCCAGGGAATGGTGAAGAAGGCGAAGGCAAGGAAAATGAAGGTTTATCTGGGCACCATCACTCCTTTCAAGGGTGCAGGATATTACAGTCATTTCCATGAGGCAGCCCGCCTCTATGTAAACGACTGGATACGCAGTCAGGCGAAGAACGTGGATGGCATCCTGGATTTCGCCAAGCTGCTTCAAGATCCGAATGATGACAGAAGAATGAAGCGGGAATACGCCAGCAACGACTGGCTCCATCCGAATCCGACAGGATACAAGGTCATGGGAATCTATGCCGCAGACATTATCAAGTAAAAAACAGCGTAGAAACGCAAAAACATAGAAACAGCAAAAGCCGCCCGTATCAACAGGCGGCTTTTACAATATATATAATAATAGGTGTATTATTTCAAGACAATCTTGCAATCATCCAGGCTCTCTACAGTAGCGAGCGCCTCATAACGGATACCCTCCTTGCGCAGGAAGTCACCACCATGCTGGAAAGCCTTCTCGATGATGAAGCCCATCGCCTCGATCTTGGCACCAGCCTTCTCGCAGAGATCCATCACACCCTTGGATGCGTTACCGTTGGCGAGGAAGTCGTCGATGAAGATCACATGATCCTCTGGAGTCAGGTAGCTGTTGCTCACGCAAACCGTATAGTCACGATCCTTGGTAAAAGAGTGAACCACTGAGGTAATCATACCCTCCATCGTCTTAGGCTGCTTTTTCTTGACGAAGACAACAGGAAGATTGGTCAGGTAACCCACCATGATGGCAGGAGCGATGCCCGAAGCCTCGATAGTAACAATCTTGTTGTACTTGATGTCCTTGAAAAGGCGCACAAATTCCTTAGCCAGGTCCATCATCAGGATTGGGTCCATCTGATGATTTACGAAGCTATCTACTTTTAAGATTCCACCAGGAAAGCAGCGGCCCTCCTGCATTATTCTTTCTTTCAGTAAATCCATTATGACTTGAACTTTTTGGTTATTGGGTGCAAAATTACTACTTTTTTCGCAAACAAGAAAGTTTATCGCCCAATAATTTTGTTTTGTCTGCAATTTACCGTAATTTTGCAGCGAAAATAACTGGGAGTGATAGAAGTTAAGGAGTTACCCCCAATAAAAATTATAAGATTATGAATCCATATATCAAGCAATTCCCCGACCTGATGTCGGGCAAGAAAATCATGTATGTGCACGGCTTCCTCTCTTCTGCACAGAGCGGTACCGTGAAGATGTTGCAGGAACTGATGCCGAATGCTACCCTCGTGGCTGAAGACATCCCGGTTCATCCGGAAGAAGCCATAGAGATGCTGCAGAAGATGGCGGAGACAGAGCAACCCGACCTCATCATCGGTACTTCGATGGGCGGAATGTACACCGAGCTGCTGAAAGGATTCGACCGCATCCTCGTAAACCCAGCCTTCGAGATGGGCAACACGATGAACAGCATGACCGGAAAGCAGGAGTTCCAGAACCCGAGAAAGGATGGAGTGAACGAGCTGATGGTTACCAAAGGCCTCATCAAGGAATACCGCGACTTCACCGAGCGATGCTTCCAGGACATTACTTCAGAAGAGCAGGAGCGCGTATATGGTCTTTTCGGAGATGAAGATCCGGTAGTTCATACCTTCGACCTCTTCCATGAACACTATCCACAGGCAATCCACTTTCATGGCGAGCACCGACTCATCGACAAGGTGGCATTCCACTATCTCAGTCCGGTAATCCGCTGGATAGACGACAAGCAGAACGGCAAGGAGCGTCCTATCGTATATATAGACTTCGATGCCCTGCACGACAGTTACATGAAGGCTACCAGTTCGATGCACAAGGCTTACGAGATGTTGATAGAGCATTACAACGTATATATCGTTGCCCCGGCACCAACCAACGACCATGAATACATGGCGAAGGTACAGACCTGGGTAGAGGAATATCTCTCTACCCCAGCCTACGACCACATCATCTTCTGCAACCAGAAGAACCTGCTCTACGGCGATTACTTCATCGACCCTCGCCCATGCGATGGTTTCATGGGTACAACCATAGAATACGGCAGCGATGAATTCAAGACCTTCGAGGAAATCATCACCTTCTTCGAAAGACTGGGAGGACAGTAACAAAAATCGAATATATAAAATTAAGGTGCAACTCACGTTTTATCTTGTGAGTTGCACCTTAATTTTATATATAGGGAAAAACGATTCTTATGCTTTATCCAGATTCTTCGGCAATACGAGGTTCAGGATTACGGCGAGCAGGAAGACTACAGCTACGCAGTTATCTGCGAAAACGGTACGAACAATCTCTGGGAAGATGTTGAACATACCTGTTGCTGATGTAAATCCGAGACCTACGCTGAGCGAGAGGCTCACGATAACCATGTTGCGCTGAGAGAAACCCGTGCGAGCCATCATACCGAAACCGGCAAAGAGGATGCTACCAAACATCATGATGGTACATCCACCCAATACTGCCTGAGGAATGGTGGTGAGCACATATCCGATAGCAGGGAATACACCACCGATAATCATGATGATGGCACCCAAGGCAATGGTAAAGCGGTTGACAACTCCCGACATGGCTGCCAAACCTACATTCTGGCTGAACGAAGTAATAGGAGTACATCCGAAGAGACCCGATACTGAGCTTACGAAACCATCGCAGCATACGGCTGCTCCCATCTCCTTGGTATTAGGATCGCGCTTCAAGGCACTGTTGCAGAGCGCAGAAGTATCACCGATGGTCTCTGTGGCAGAAACCAGATAAACAGCTACCACCGAGAGGATGGCACCGATATTAAACTCTGGAGTAAATGGAAGGAGCTTTGGCAAGGCAACGATAGAAAGACCGGAAAGTCCGCTAAAATCTATCATTCCCATAAAGAGAGCCAAGACATAACCTACCAGCAGACCAACCAATACCGACAGAGAGCGGAGGAATCCCTTGGCAAAAATCTGGCAGAGAAGACAAGCGAGCAAGGTTACAGAACCCACGACCCAATTGTTCATGCTACCGAAGTCGGCAGCACCCTGACCACCGGCAAAAGAGTTGGCACCTACAGGAAGCAAAGAGAAACCGATGGCTGTTACCACGGTAGCCGCTACTACAGGAGGGATAAGTTTAATCCAATACTTGGCAAAGAGACCGAGTGTTCCCTCTATCAATCCACCAACGATAACCGCTCCCACCAATGTTCCCATGCCATGAGCACCAGCAATGGCGATGGCGAGCGAAAGGAAGGTGAAGGAAATACCCATCACGATAGGAAGGCGCGAACCGATGCGCCATACAGGATAGAGCTGTATCAAGGTACCGATACCAGCGATGACCATACAGTTCTGGATGAGCACGGCGCTCACCGAACTATCCAATCCTATCGCACCGGCAAGGATCATAATTGGAGCAATGTTGCTGACGAACATCGCCAAGACATGCTGAAGACCAAATGGGAGTGCTTTACCGACGGGCACTCTACCGTCAAGCTTGTAGAGATTTTCTATTGACTGTTCCATTGTCGTTATAATAATTAGAGAATTTCCATATAATCAGAGAATTCCTTATCATGAATTCCTTATCATTAGAGAATTTCCATCTTCCAGAATTCAGGGTTTTCTGAATTTGGCGGCAAAATTACAAAGAAAATCCGAGAAATCGGTTCTTTTAGTAGAATAATTCGTTGAATAAAAGGAAAAACGGAGTGTTAATACTCCGTTTTTTCTGTATTTTCCTCCCACATGCGGAAAGCACCCAGCGCCTCATCGCGCATCAGGGCTATCATCGGCTTGTGGCGGTCTTCTATCTTGCGGTCTATCTCCTCGTAGATAAACTCATCATCGAAACCTATCTTTGCCGCATCCTTTCTATCATTGGCATAATAGATTCTGTCGAGATGCGCCCAGTAGATAGCACCGAGGCACATCGGGCAAGGCTCGCAGGAAGTATAGATCTCGCAACCTTCCAGATTGAAGGTCTTCAGCTTGCGGGTAGCCTGGCGGATGCAATTTACCTCGGCATGAGCCGTAGGATCGAGGTCGATGGTTACACTGTTGGAAGCCTCAGCGATGATGATTCCGTCCTTGGCGATCACGGCACCGAAAGGTCCGCCACCGGTCTTCACGCTATTCTTTGAAAGCTCAATGGCTCTATGCATCAATTCTTCTTTTGTCATTGTTTAATATTTTAAGATTAATAATATCCCTCTTCTTCATTTTTGGGGGCTACAAATATACAAAAAAGAAATGATACGGCAAGCATTTCTTACCTATATTTTAGAAAAAGTCCTGCGGCTTTTTTCTTTTATCTCTATTTTCTTGCTTTTATCTATAAATTGATGTATCTTTGTACCTACATTTCAAGAATTAGCAATATCTCATGAATCAGAATAATATCAGCGCCGCAGAACTTTTCCAAAGGGTAAGGGAACTCCTGATGCTCCCTGAACTGGAACCGCAGACCCGCAACAAGATGATGCACGACACGCTTATCCTCTGTTGCCACGAAGGAGTAAAGGATACCAAACAGGCTTTCGGTAACCTTTTCTCCCAGGTGGACTATCTCTGCAAGGCACGCGGCATCAAGGTGGCAGACAAGATTGCCATCCAGACCATGCGCCGACACAGCAACTCGCAGGAACCGCTTTCGGGCGAAGACCTGAAATACGATGCACGTGCCCTCGCCCTCTTCATCTCAGCAGTCTTCGGAGTGGATGTTCCCCACGAACTCAACGTACTTATTCCGCATACTCCCCGACCTTATCAGAAAGGGCTGGAAATCAACAACCGCCGCATCCGATGCATCGTGAAGAACTGGGACGGCGATTTCATCCGTGTGGATATCGACCAGGATGCCGATGAAGAGGAATATCTCGTGCAGTTGAAAGATGAGGAGAACCATATCGACCATACCTACCTCTGGGATATCTTGAAGGAAGGGATGCAGCTCAACCTGCTCGACTGTCAGGTGAAGCAGCCTATCATCACTCCCCGCCTCGTCGTGGTGGAACCCGACTATCTGGTAGATATCAGTAGCATTGCCACCTGCTTTACGGCTTTCGGTCATCATCCCCTGCTCTATCTGCTGAACCAGATGAAACCCCGCGCCAATACCCAGGCTACCCTGTTGGGTAACTTTGCCGGAGCTGCGCTGGATGACATCATCAACAGCCACGGCAAATACCAGATGAACGAGACGGTGAAGACAAACTTCCGGGAGAAAGCCCTAGAGTTCTGTACCTGTCCCTGGTTTGACCCCAAGAAGTTCTATACCGATGCCAGCCTGCAGGCTTTCAATCTGCAGCAAGTAGTGGATATTCTCTTTCCACGCACCGCATCGCAGGCACAGATGTCGGCTTTCCGTGGCGAAAGTCTTTACGACCGGAAGAAGGCCATCCTCGAGCCTTCGTTCGTCTGCGAAGCCCTCGGCATCCAGGGACGTGTGGATCTGATGACCACCGACTGCAAACTGCTGGTGGAACAGAAATCGGGACGCAACATGAATATCGAAACCCATCAGGTAGATCCGGGTTATCACAGTTATCAGCTGGAGCCTCACTATGTGCAGCTCCTGCTCTACTATGGTGTATTGCAGCACAACTTCAAGTTGAGCAACGACCGCGTGAACATCCGACTGCTCTACTCCAAATACCGTCCACAGGACGGACTGATGGTGGTAGCCTACTACCAGAAGCTCTTCAAGGAAGCCATCCAATACCGCAACCAGCTGGTTGCCGCCTCCTTCGAGATAGCCAAGGAGGGGTTCGAACATGCGCTGAACGAGTTTACCCCCGAAGTATTGAATGTAGCAGGCACCCAGGACTTCTTCTACAACAAGTATCTGAAACCGCAGATAGAAGCCATCACCAAGCCGCTCCATACCCTATCGCCCCTGGAGGAAGCCTACTTCTGCCGTATGATGACCTTCGTCTTGCGGGAGCAGATGATCAGCAAGGTGGGTGCACAGGAAGGAACGAACACATCAAGTTCCGACCTCTGGACCATGCCGCTCGCCGAAAAGAAGGATGCAGGAAATATCTATACCGACCTGCACATCATCCGAAAGGAACAGAGCTGCGCCGGAAGCGGATACGATACCATCACCCTCAGCGTACCCGACCAGGGCAAGGACTTCCTGCCCAACTTCCGCATCGGCGATATGGTGTATCTCTATACCTACAAGCTCAAGGAAGAACCGGATGTAAGAAAGGCTATATTATATAAAGGTGTACTGCAGGAGATTCACAGCGATGAAATCGTGGTTCACCTGACCGATGGACAGCAGAACGCCGACATCTTCGAGATGAACCTGCCGTACGCCATCGAACACGGAACGACTGACGCCTCTACGGGAGGAAGCATCCGCAACCTGCATCAGTTTATCTGTGCACCCAAGGAGAAGCGTGACCTTCTTCTGGGGCAGCGTGCTCCAGAGAGAGATACATCGCTGGCATTGACCAGACATTATGACGAAGTTCTGGACGACATCATTCTCCGTGCCAAGCAGGCACAGGATTACTTCCTGCTCGTGGGACCTCCGGGAACAGGAAAGACCAGTCGTGCCCTGAAGTTCATGGTGGAAGAAGCACTGAACGACGGAATGGGAATGCCTACAGCAGAAAGCATCGCCGCTAGAGGCAAGTCGGCTCTTCAGCCAGCTTCCTCTATCCTGCTGATGAGCTATACCAACCGTGCCGTGGATGAAATCTGCGAGATGCTGGTAGATTCCGGCATCCCATTCCTTCGCCTCGGCAGCGAATATTCCTGCGATGAGCGATTCCGTCCTTATCTGATAGAGAAGGCTATCAGCGACTGTCCGAAGCTGGAAGCCATCAAGCAATATATAATAGGTACGCGCGTGATTGTGGGCACCACTTCGATGATGACCTCCAAGCCCTTCATCTTCAGTCTGAAGCACTTCAAGCTTGCCATCATCGATGAGTCGAGCCAGATACTGGAGCCTAATCTCATCGGTCTGCTATCGGCTGTAGATAAGTTCATCCTCATCGGCGACTACAAGCAGTTGCCTGCCGTGGTGCAGCAGAGCGAGAAAGATTCGGGCATCCCTACCATCAACGACAGCCAGAAAGGGGGTGTCATCGATATGAGCATCCTGCAGGACATCTGCCTCACCAACTGCCGCAACTCCCTCTTCGAGCGCCTGATCAGATGGGAAGACCACGAGGAGCGCACCGAATTCATCGGTATCCTGCGCCGCCAGGGACGAATGCACCCGGAGATTGCCGAGTTCCCGAACCGGATGTTCTACCGCCGGGAGAAACTGGAACCCGTACCTTGTCCGCATCAGTTGGAGTCGGAACTGTCGTACACCCTCCCATCAGAAGATGCACTCGATGACCTGCTGAAGGAGCACCGCATGATCTTCCTCCCTTCCAGGTTCTGCAAGGAGCCGAATGTATCGGACAAGATCAATGCCAACGAGGCAGAAATCGTGGTGGATATGCTTCGTCGCATCCACCGTTTCTACGGCGACCGGTTTGATGCCCAGAAGACGGTGGGCGTCATCGTACCCTATCGCAACCAGATAGCTATGGTGCGCAAAGGCATCGAAAAGCTGGGCATCCCGGAACTGGAGAAGATCAGCATCGACACCGTGGAGCGCTATCAGGGCAGTCAGCGTGATGTCATCATCTACAGTTTCACCATCCAGAACATCTGGCAGCTCGATTTTCTTGCCGGCAACAGCTTTGTGGAAGACGGAGCCATCATCGACCGCAAGCTGAATGTAGCCATCACCCGAGCCCGGAAACAGATGATTATGACGGGCAATGCAGAGATATTGCGCAATAATCAGATTTTTAGCCAATTAATGGACTATGTGAAAGAAAAAGGAGGATATTTTCAAAATTTCACCGAAAAAGTTTGGTGATTCAGAAATAAAGTCCTATCTTTGCAATCGGATTATAAACAAAAGGATAAACAAGAGACACAATAAGATATAGGATTCCGGTGCTCAACAGGCACTGGAATTCTTTATTTTTTATGCCTCCTGCAAACTTAATTAATAACAATAAACAAAAAGAAAATTATGGCTTACATGTCACAAGAAGGCTACGACAATCTCGTAGCTGAGCTGAAACAGCTCGTAACTGTAGAGCGCCCTAAGGCATCAGCCGCAATTGCTGAAGCCCGCGATAAGGGTGATTTAAGTGAGAACTCTGAGTATGATGCCGCTAAAGAGGCTCAGGCTCATCTAGAAGATAAGATCAATCGTCTGAAGCTCACCATTGCCGAGGCTAAGATCATCGATACCAAGCAGCTCAGCACCGACAGCGTGCAGATCATGTCGAAAGTAGAGATGACCAATATGGCTAACAAGGCAAAGATGACCTATACCATCGTGAGCGAGAGCGAGGCAAACTTGAAGGAAGGCAAGATTTCCATCAAGACCCCTATCGCACAGGGATTGCTCAACAAGAAGGTTGGTGAAATTGCAGAGATCAAGATTCCTCGCGGCACCATCAGTCTTCGCATCGACAAGATTTCATTTGAATAAAAAGAATAAAGGAACTATCATACGGACAGTGATGCCCGTATGACGGTTCCTTTTATGTTATATGTAAGCCCATCAAGACATATTATTCATTTTAAACAGAAATAGAGATTATGGCAAGCATTTTTTCAAAGATTGCAGCAGGAGAGATTCCTAGCTACAAGTGTGCAGAAAGCGACAAGTTCTATGCTTTCCTCGACATTAGCCCTATCGGCAAAGGTCATACTTTGGTGATTCCTCGCAAGGAGGTGGACTACATCTTCGATATGGAGGATGCAGACCTGGCTGAGTTTGAAGTATTCGCCAAGAAAGTAGCCAAGGCTATCAAGGCAGCCTTCCCATGCAAGAAGGTGGCTCAGGTGGTTTTGGGCCTGGAGGTTCCTCACGCTCACATCCATCTCATTCCTATGAACAGCGAGGCTGACGTGAACTTCCGCAAGGAGCACCTCAAGCTCTCAGAAGAGGAGTTCAAGGAAATCGCCAACAAGATTTATACAGAATTCCAGAAGTTATAAGCAATAAAAAAGAGCAGCGAATCTTCGCTGCTCTTTTTCTATCCTATACGTATTCATCGCCCTTCTTCATCTGTATCTCATTCACATACTTGCGAATCAGGGCAGAGGAATCTTCCTTCTTACATACCAGGAGCACATTGTCTTTCTCGGCAACGATAAAGCCATCAAGTCCATTGAGTACGGCAAGCTTGCCCTTCGGCATCTTCACCACCGTATTATGACAATCCTCGATGATGACGTCGCTGTCTATCACCACATTGTCATCCTCGCTCTTCTGCATCGCCTCATAGATGCTGTGCCAGGTACCCAGGTCAGCCCATCCGAAGTCGCATTTCATCATGCAGGCATTGGAAGGCTTGTCCAATACGCCAAAATCTACCGAGATATTAGGGTAAGAAGAGAAAGTCTCCTTCATATAGGCATTCTCTGTTTCTATGCTGAACTCCGGATATTTCTTATCGTAGTCACGAAGCACAGGAGGCAGAATCTTGCAGAAACACTCACGCAGATGCTTGACATTGCTCAGGAAGATACCCGTATTCCAATAGAACTCTCCACTCTCTACAAAGATCTTGGCGAAATCACGCTCAGGTTTCTCCGTAAACGACCGTACGGAATAGATATCCTCTTCCACGACATCGCCCATCTGGATATAACCATAACCCGGTTCAGGACGGGTAGGCTTGACAGCCATCGTCAGGAAACGGTCGTTAGCTGCCACAAACGCCAATCCCTCCAATACATTCTTGCGGAAAGCCTCTTCATTGAAGATGGCCTGATCGGAAGGAGTATTGATGATGCACGCATCAGGGTTCAGCATGGAGATGCGATGGTTAGCCCAAGCCATACTTGGAGCCGTATTGCGATGAATAGGCTCAGCCATAATGCGGTCGGCAGATACCTCAGGCAACTGCTCTTTCACCAAATCTACATATTCCTCGTTGGTATTGATATAAATATGGTCGGCAGGTACTATCTTTGCCATGCGATCGAATGTCTGCTGCAATTGGGTACGTCCGACTCCAAAGAAGTCAATGAACTGTTTTGGATGACTGCTCCGACTGCATGGCCAAAGTCTTCGACCTTTTCCACCTGCGAGAATCACACAATAATTATTATTATCATTAAGTGTCATATTATAGTTCATTTTTTATAAGTTACTAAATTCAAGTGTAAAAGTACTCATTATCTGCGAGAAAGCCAAATCTTTTCTAAGAATTTAATAAAGAATAGGAGAAATAAAACACATTTTTAGCTTTTTTCGCCCTTGGAATAGTTTTTTCAGAAAAAAAGTCACCAAAAAGTTTGCCATTTCAATTTTTATTTGTACCTTTGCACCCGCAATCGCCCAGATGGCGGAATCGGTAGACGCGCTGGTCTCAAACACCAGTGGGGCAACCCATCCCGGTTCGATCCCGGGTCTGGGTACAAGGAGCTGCAAGTTCATACTTGCGGCTCTTTTTTTTGCCAGATAGGAAGATGAGGACTCACCTAAAACGTTTGCGGTGATATTTTCCTCTTTTCTTTTGGTAATACCAAATAATATTCCTAATTTTGCAGACGAAACAAACTATATTTATAAACCCAATAAACAAACATTATTCGCATGAAGAAAATTTTCAGCATTGTTTGCGCTTGTTTGCTGGCATTAAGTGCACAGGCAAACTCTATTGACAAGTACGACGCTCTGTACGAGAACCTTCCATTCAAGATGGAAAAGGTAACTCGCCCACAATTCCCTGCCAACGAGGTAAACCTCAAGGATTTCGGAGCTGTAGGCGACGGTTCTACCCTCTGCACCGATGCATTCAAGAAAGCCATCGAGGCGCTGGAGCAGAAAGGGGGCGGTAAACTGATCGTACCACAGGGTGTATGGTTTACAGGACCTATTACTCTGAAGAGCAATATCAACCTGCATATAGAAAAAGGTGGAGTCATCCTCTTCTCGGCTGACGTCAACCTCTATCCTCTCGTAGAAACTTCTTTCGAGGGTCTTGACACCCGCCGCTGCCAGTCACCTATCTCCGGCCGTAACCTGGAGAATGTGGCTATCACCGGGCAGGGAGCCATCGATGGCAATGGTGAATACTGGCGCCCATTGAAGAAGGCAAAGGTTACTTCGGCTCAGTGGAAGGCGATTACATCACGTGGCGGTGCCTTCAAGCGCCCTGACTACTGGTTCCCTTCTGAGGCTGCCCTCAAGGCTGATGCGAAAGGTGCAGGCATGAACGTGCCTCTCGGCATTACTACAGAAGAAGGTTGGAACGAGGTAAAGGATTATCTCCGTCCTGTAATGGTAAGCCTCATCAGCTGCAAGAACGTCTGGCTCAATGGCGTCATCTTCCAGAATTCTCCTGCCTGGAACATCCATCCTCTGATGTGCGAAAATGTACTCATCGAGGATGTACTGGTACGCAACCCTTCCTTCGCACAGAACGGTGATGGTCTGGACCTGGAGTCTTGCAAGAACTCGCTCATCGTAAACTCTACCTTCGACGTAGGCGATGATGGTATCTGCATCAAGAGCGGAAAGGATGCTGACGGCAGAAAGCGCGGTATTCCTTGCGAGAATGTTATCGTAGATGGCTGTACCGTATTCAAGGGTCACGGCGGTTTCGTGGTAGGTAGCGAAATGAGCGGTGGCGTCAAGAATGTGATGGTTACCAACTGCCAGTTCCTCGGTACCGATGTGGGCTTGCGTTTCAAGAGTGCACGTGGTAGAGGTGGCGTTGTTGAGAATATCTACATCAAGAATATGTCTATGTTTGATATCCAGACCGATGTGGTTACCTTCGACCTATACTATGGCGGAAAGTCTGCAGTAGAGGTATTGAACGATGGCGACCAGAAGAAACAGCAGGTAGTAGATATGAAGAAGGTGGATGAAACTACCCCAGCCTTCCGCAACATCGACATCAACCATGTTATCTGCCGTGGTGCCCGCCGTGCCGCTTACTTCAACGGTCTGCCAGAGATGCCTGTACAGAATATCAGCATCAAGGATATGGAAGTTAACAATGCTGAGCAGGGTATCGTCATCAACCGTACTGAGGGCGTGAAGCTGGAGAACATCAAGGTTTCTGCCAAGACTCACACCTTCGATGCCAAGAACTCGAAGGATGTTACTGTAAACGGAAAGAAATACAAGAAGATAGATGAAAAGGGCATCACCCTCGACTTCTAATCAAATCCAAACACTTGATTGGATGAAGCCCAAAAATTAAAAGCCGCTCAACGGATTTGCCTGTTGAGCGGCTTTTTTATATGGAAATCATAGCACTGCAGCTATGATGTCTAGTCTTTAAAATCGAGCGAAAGCTCACCTGTGCCTAGAAGGTTGTAGCTCTTGCGATGATAAGGCGTAATGCCAAACTCCCTGATGGCTGCACGATGCTTCTTGGTAGGATAACCCTTGTTGCCCTTCCAGTCGTACTGTGGATATTCCTCTGCAAGCTCATCCATATAGTCATCACGATAAGTCTTGGCAAGAATGCTCGCCGCAGCTATCGAGAGATACTTACCGTCGCCTTTTACTATCGTGGTATAAGGCAGGTCCTTGTAAGGCTTGAAACGGTTGCCGTCCACAATCACTGCCTCTGGACGCACCTTCAGCTGATCCAAGGCACGATGCATCGCCAGAAAACTCGCATTCAGAATATTGATCTGATCGATTTCTTCGGGAGTAACAATGCCCACAGCCCAAGCCACAGCATCCCGCTCTATCTGTTCACGGAGCGCCTTGCGTTTCTTGTCGGTCAGCTTTTTGCTGTCATTGAGGTCAGGGTTCTGATAACCGGGAGGAAGAATCACTGCTGCCGCATAGACACTACCAGCCAGACAACCTCTGCCCGCCTCATCGCAGCCCGCCTCAATCATATCCTTATAATAATGACTTTCTAACATATTCCTATCTACTTAAGAAGATAAATGGAGTTAAGAAGAACGGAGCACTGTCCAGCCTAGAACATCTGAGAAACGCGTTTTACGCCTGCTACAAGCGCATCAACCTCCTCCTTGGTATTGTACAGGGCGAAGCTCGCACGAACGGTTCCCAGGATGCCATAACGGTCCATCAAAGGCTGAGCACAATGATGACCGGTACGGACTGCGATGCCCAGGCGGTCGAGCAAGGTTCCCATATCCATGTGATGAATATCACCAACCAAGAAGCTGACAACAGCATCCTTGCCCTCCTGCTCACCGAAAAGTCTGATTCCATCGATGGTTCTCATCTGTTCCATGCAGTAGCGGGTGAGTTCCTGCTCATGCTTGGCAATGTTGTCCATACCGAGTGCAGAGACATAATCGATAGCTTTAGCCAGACCGTGGGTAGCCACATAATCCGGAGTACCTGCCTCGAACTTGAAAGGCAACTTCTCGAAAGTAGTTTTCTCGAAGCTTACGCTCTCAATCATCTCGCCACCTCCCTGATAAGGAGGCAACTTCTCCAGCCACTCTTCCTTGCCGTAAAGCACACCGATTCCGGTAGGACCATAAATCTTATGTCCGCTGAAAGCGAAGAAATCACAATCCATATCCTGCACATCCACAGCAAAGTGAGGAGTACTCTGAGCACCATCCACCATCACAGGCACACCGTGCTCGTGAGCAATCTTAATCATCTCTTTCACCGGATTCACTGTACCGAGCACGTTGCTCACTTGGGCAATGCTCACGATTTTGGTGCGTTCGGTGAATAAATGGACGAATTCATCGAGGTTAATCTCACCTTTATCGTTGATTGGAATTACACGGATGGCGATTCCCTTCTTGGCAGCCTGCAACTGCCAAGGCACGATATTGGAGTGATGCTCCATGGTAGAGATAATCACCTCATCGCCCTCGCTCATAAAGGCATCGCAGAACGATGAAACCACGAGATTCAGACTCTCGGTAGTACCACGGGTAAAGATGACTTCCTCAACCTTCGGCGCATTGATAAACTTGCGCACGGTTTCGCGGGCTGCCTCATGAAGGTCGGTAGCCTGCTGAGAGAGATAGTGCACACCACGATGCACATTGGCATTCACGTTGAGATACTCATCGCGCATGGCATCGAGTACACACAATGGCTTCTGCGTGGTTGCCGCATTATCCAGATACACCAATGGCTTATCATAGACCTTTCTCGATAAAATCGGGAAATCTGCTCTTACTTGATTGATATCATACATAGTTTTAAGAACTTAACTCCTTTAAAAGGATATTATCTACTTGCAAAGCTTGCAGCCCTCACACTTATTGAGTTCTCCACGGAATCGCTTCTCTACGAGATGATGCAGGC
>URYG01000041.1 GCA_900551985.1 uncultured Prevotella sp.
CGTAAACCTCCAGATCATAGATAGGCTCCAGGATCTTTGGACCTGCCTGCTTGAAGGCATCGCTGAATGCACGGCGGGCAGCTAGCATGAACGACAACTCATTGCTATCTACCGGGTGCATCTTGCCATCATATACGATAACGCGGACATCGCGGGCGTAAGAACCCGTAAGAGGTCCATGCTCCATACAATCCATGATACCCTTCAGGATAGCTGGCATGAAACGGGCATCGATAGCTCCACCAACCACAGAGTTGAGGAATACCAACTTGCCACCCCACTCCAGGGAAACTTCTTCGCGGCTCTTGATGTTCATCTTGAACTCCTGGCCGTTGAAGGTGAATGATGTAGGATCCGGCATACCCTCTGCGTATGGCTCCACGATGAGGTGAACCTCACCAAACTGGCCAGCACCGCCACTCTGCTTCTTATGACGATAGTCGGCACGAGCCTTCTTGGTAATGGTCTCACGATACGGGATGCGAGGCTCCTCGAAGACTACATTGAGCTTTTCATTGTTCTCCAGACGCCACTTCAATGTACGGAGGTGGAACTCACCCTGACCGCGTACGATTACCTGGCGCAACTCCTTGCTCTGATCCACAATCCATGTTGGGTCTTCCTGGCGCATCTTGAGAAGAGCAGCCATCAGTTTCTCTGTATCCTGAGCATTGACAGCCTTGATGGCACGAGAGTACTTAGGATTAGGATACTTGATAAAATCGAAGCGCCACTCAGCACCCTTTCCGTTCAAGGTATTGCCTGTCTTCACGTCCTTCATCTTCACGGTACAACCAATATCACCGGCATTCAACTGATCTACAGGCACACGGTTGGCACCTGCGCAGGCATAAATCTGTCCGATACGCTCCTTGGAACCACGGTCTGAATTGGTCAGGTCGTCACCACTCTTGATAGAACCACTCATCACCTTGAAGTAACTTACCTCACCGATATGTGGCTCCAAGCCCGTCTTAAAGAAATAAACACTCTCAGGCCCATTGGTATCTGGAGTAATTTCCTCACCACGGGTATTATGCACCTTAGGCATCTCGCTTACGAAAGGAACAACGTTGCCCAAGAACTCCATCAGGCGGTGAACGCCCATAGACTTACCTGCGCAAACGCAGAATACAGGGAAGATGCTGCGGATTACCAATCCCTTGCGGATACCCTCGCGGAGCTCATCCTCTGTCAAGCTTTCACTCTCGAAGAATTTCTCCATCAAGCCCTCGTCGTTTTCGGCAGCAGCCTCAACGAGTGCAGCATGAAGTTCCATAGCCTTGTCCATTTCCTCCTCAGGAATATCCTCGATGATAGGAGCACCGCCTTCTGGTTTCCAGGAATATTTTTTCATCAATAACACGTCAATGAGAGCATTGAAGCCAGGACCTGTCTCGATAGGATATTGTATCTGCACACACTTAGAACCATAAATGTCCTTCATGGTGGCAATGAGGTTGTCAAAATCGCACTTGTCTGAGTCAAGCTGGTTAACGAGGAAAATAACAGGCTTGTTCAACTTCTCGGTATAACGGAAGTTGTTCTGGGTGCCTACCTCTGGACCATACTGACCATTGATAAGGATGACTGCCTGATCGGTAACGTTGAGTGATGTAATGGCACCACCTACGAAATCGTCGCTACCAGGGCAATCTATGATATTAAGCTTCTTATTGTTCCACTCCACATGAAAAACGGTAGGGAACACTGAGTAGCCATATTCCAACTCTACAGGGAAGTAGTCGCTCACCGTATTCTTCGCTTCTACAGAGCCTCTACGCTTGATAACGCCTGCTTCAAATAACATACTCTCGGCAAGTGTAGTCTTGCCGCTACCCGCACTGCCCAGCAATGCAATGTTTTTAATCTCATTAGTCTGATATACTCTCATGACGCTTATAGATTTTTAAGGGTTATACTTAAATTGCTAGTTATTCGACAGTCCAATCATACGATTTTTCTGTTTCGTGCTACTAAATTACACATTTTTCGGCAATCCTGCAAATTTTTTCACAAAAAACTTGCTCTAAATTAAATTATATTAGTAATTTTGCATCTTGTTAAGACATTCTTTTAGGCTTACACCTTATTATATATAGAGAAAGATAAGGCTAAAGCCAGAAATGCCCATCAGGAATTCAGACTTTAAAAACATGGCAGGACTATACATACATATCCCATTCTGCGAGAGCCGCTGCATCTACTGCGGCTTCTACAGCACCACATCCCTCAGCATGCGGGATGATTACGTTAATGCTCTGTGCAAGGAAATGAAGATGCGCCCCATCAAAACGGCAACTGATTACGATTACAGTTTCAAAACCATCTACCTGGGGGGTGGCACTCCCAGCCAGCTTACCCACGATCAGCTCATCCGCCTTTTCGAAGGTATCAAGGAGGCTTATTTTCCTCCAGAACATCCAGAAGAAGAATTCTCTAAAATGGAAATCACGATGGAATGCAACCCTGATGATGTATCAGAAGAATTCTGCAAGACTCTCCAGCAGCTGCCTGTAAACAGGGTAAGCATGGGGGCACAGACCTTCTCTGATCATCGCCTCAGCTTCCTTCACCGCCGCCACAAGGCTGCAGATGTCAAGGCTGCCATAGAACGGTTGCGCGGCATCAACATCCACAACATCAGCATCGACCTGATGTTCGGTTTTCCTGGAGAAACCCTGGAGGACTGGGAAAAAGACATTGATGAAGCCATCACACTGGGAGTAGAGCACATCTCAGCCTACAGCCTGATGTACGAAGAAGGAACAGCTCTCTACAGAATGCTGGGACAGGGAAAGATTGAGGAAATCGATGAGGAAACCAGCCGACAGATGTATGAGCTGCTCATCACCCTACTCACCTCTGCCGGTTACGAGCATTACGAAATCAGCAACTTCGCCAAGCCTGGCTGCCGTTCACGCCACAACAGCAGCTACTGGCATGAAGTGCCCTATATCGGAATAGGTGCAGCCGCCCACTCCTACAGACGAGAAACTAAAAGAGGTGAAGAAAACAAGATAGAAGTCACCAGAAGCTGGAATGTGGACAATATCAGGGAATACATCGCTTCCATCCAACAGGGGAAATTGCCTAGCGAAAGCGAATCCCTGGACCTTTCCACCAGATACAATGACCTTATTACCACCGCATTACGAACAAGCGACGGCATCGACATCGAAAAGATGAAAAAGGAGTTTGGCGTCCAATCAGCTTCACAGATGATGCAAGAAGCAGAGAAGCATATCCGCAGAGGCCTCATGAAGATAAACAACGGAAAGCTATCACTTACCCATCAAGGGCTCTATATATCAGATGATATCATGAGCGACTTTATGATTGTATAAAACTACATAATTGTATAAAACTACATAATCGCATAAAAAAAAGGAAAAATGGAGCCTTATTTCCAGGGCTCCATTTTATCCAGACCATATTTCTTATATCTTTCGTAATAATACTGCTTAATCTGCTCTATTGCCTGAATGGTTGATTTCTTTTTCTGAAAAAAAGGCTTCACCATCTGCAGAAGCACAAACAGCACTACCACTACCAATAAGATAATGGCCCAAGACATTACCTCACTCTTCAGATTGATATGGGGCTGTATGAGAATACCTGCAGCCACAGGAAAGATATAACACACCCAATCCATTGGCGTATCCAATTTGGTTGACTCCAAGTATTCCTGCCGCAAGTTGCGAGGAGCATTCAAAAGCATCCTCTTGCTGTGTGCGCTCCAATACTCTTCAAATTCTTTTTCCATTAACTTTATTACTCCTATTTTGTTTGGCTACCGGCATATCAGGCAATCTTTAGCCAAACCAGTCAGCTCATCAGTTAGTTTAATCTTAATATTTACTATTGCATAGCTGCATTTCATGCAATTCGTCGACAAAGATACTACATTTTTATCAATTTCCCCCAATATTTATCTGCAAACTCCAATTAATTAACAACATTTTACTAAAAAACACCATATAAGCGTATAAAAAAATAAAAAGGCAACACTTCCATAAGCATTGCCTTTTTATATATAATCATTTTTATATGAATCTTTCCATTTTTACTTGATAGATTCTCCTATCACTTGATAAGATTCTCCTATCTCTCATTTAATGG
The DNA here is from genome assembly GCA_900551985.1 of uncultured Prevotella sp. GTDB lineage: Bacteria > Bacteroidota > Bacteroidia > Bacteroidales > Bacteroidaceae > Prevotella. Next base: position 4,123 of record URYG01000041.1, read on the forward strand.
AGTATAATCCAACTCACCCAGAATATTCTTGTAAGCAGGACGAATAATGCGGCGGCCTTCGAAGTTAAGCTCCTCGATGCGATGAGCCGTCCAACCCACGATACGCGCCATGGCAAAGATTGGGGTATAAATCTCCTGTGGAAGACCAATCATCTCATAGATGAAACCGCTGTAGAAGTCGAGATTGGCACAGGCAGGCTTGCTGCCGCCACGATGCTCCTGCAGGCACTTGATACCCTCCTGCTCGATAAGCTTCAGGAAGTTGTACTCATCCTCTCTACCCTTCTCCTTGGCAAGTTCGCCAGCCAGTCTCTTTAGCTCCACTGCACGAGGATCGCTCAAGGTATAGACAGCATGACCGATACCATAGATAAGACCCGTCTTGTCGTAAGCCTCCTTATTGAGCATGCGATTCAGGTAGAGATCGAGCTCGTTCACGTTTGTCCAGTCCTTGATAGCCTCCTTCAGATGATGGAACATATTGATAACCTTGATGTTGGCACCACCATGAAGAGGACCCTTCAAGCTACCGATACCGGCAGCGATGGAACTGTAGGTATCCGTGCGGGTAGAAGAAGTAACACGCACCGTAAAGGTAGAGTTGTTACCACCGCCATGCTCCGCCTGGATAATCAGAAGCAGATCGAGCATACGCGCATCCAGCTCTGAATAGTTCTCGTGCTTCATCATATAGAGGAAATTTTCTGCAATAGAGAGATTCTCACGTGGATGACGGATGTGCAGACTTCTGCCCTGTACAGAGTGGCGGTAGATGTTGTATGCATAAGCGATGATGGTTGGGAACTTGGCAATCAGCTCTATACTCTGGCGCATCAGATTATCACGACTGATATCATCAGGATTTGGATCGAAGGTGTACATCTCGAGCACACAGCGAGCCAGGATGTTCATAATATTGGAACCCTCCAGCTCGATGATGTGGGTAATGGTACGGTGATCGAGCGGCATATTGTCGTTCAGGAGTTCTTTGAAGGCATCCAGCTCCTCCTTATCCGGCAGCTGGCCGGAAAGGAGCAGGAAGGCAACCTCCTCGAAACCGAATCGCTTCTCCTTCAGAAGAGGAGTAACGAGATCATCAAGCTCATAGCCACGATAGTAGAGCTTGCCCTCGGTAGGCTTCAGCTTGCCATTCTCGTCGCGCTCATAGCCCACAACGTTACCGATATTGGTCAATCCTACCAGCACACCAGAGCCATCCTCATTACGGAGTCCACGCTTTACATTGAACTTGGTGAATGCCTCCTTATCAATCTTACATGAGTTCTTTACCTCATCACTTAGTTTATATATTAAATATTCTTTATTCATAACTGTTACTTTTTAGCTGCAAAATTCAATGCAGAACCAGCCTTAAACCATGCAATCTGTGTATCATTATAAGTATGCTCAACCTCGAAACTATCCTCAGAACCATCCTTGTGCTTCAAGGTGAAGGTGAGTTTAGAACCTGGAGCAAACTCCTTCAAACCGGTCAGCGAGATACGGTCGTCTTCCTGTACCTTATTATAATCATCCTTGTTGCAGAAGGTAAGGGCGAGCATACCCTGCTTCTTCAGGTTGGTCTCGTGGATACGGGCAAAGCTCTTGGCGAGAATCACCTTCACGTTCAGGAAGCGAGGCTCCATGGCAGCATGCTCACGAGATGAACCCTCGCCATAGTTATCCTCTGCCACCACGATGCTGCTGATGCCCTGAGCCTTGTAAGCCTTGGCTGCAGTAGAAACCTCCACATACTTGCCATCCAACAGATTCTTCACCTTGTTGCTCTCGCCATTGAAGGCGTTGACGGCCCCCATCAGCAGGTTGTCAGAGATATTCTGAAGATGTCCGCGGAACTTCAACCATGGACCAGCCATTGAGATATGGTCGGTGGTACACTTACCCTCGGTCTTGATGAGGAGAGGCATATCTATCAAGTCCTTTCCATCCCAAGGAGCAAATGGAGCCAACTTCTGCAGGCGGTTGCTGTCTGGAGCAATCACTACCTCTATGTTGGCATTCGCCTCGCTAGGAGCAATGAAGCCCTTGTCTTCTACGGCAAATCCCTTAGGAGGGAAGGTGAAACCGGTAGGCGCATCGAGCTTCACGCTGTTGCCATCCTTATCTAACAAGGTGTCGGTGGCTGGATTGAAATCCAGGCGGCCGGCAATGGTGAGAGCCACGGTGAGCTCAGGGCTGCCGATGAAGGCGAATGTATTAGGGTTGCCATCTGCACGACGACGGAAGTTTCTATTGAAAGAAGTAACGATGGCATTCTTGCGGGTGTTGTCATCAGTGTGACGCTTCCACTGTCCGATGCAAGGACCGCAGGCATTGGTCATAATCAAGGCTCCAATTTTCTTGAAGTCATCGAGAATGCCATCACGCTCAGCCGTATAGCGAATCTGCTCAGAACCAGGGTTGATGATGAGCTGACCCTTTACCTGGATGCCCTTCTCGTAAGCCTGGCGTGCTACACTTGCCGCACGAGCCAAGTCCTGATAGGAAGAGTTGGTGCAGCTACCTACCAATCCTACCTCTACCACCATCGGATAATCATTGGCCGGACCCTTTGCCTTCATGTGAGAGATAGGGGTTGCTGCATCCGGAGTAAACGGACCATTGAGATGTGGCTCCACCTTAGAGAGGTCGATTTCTACAATCTGGTCATAGAAAGCTGACGGATTGGCAAGCACCTCATCATCAGCACGAAGTTCGGCAGCGTTCTTCTGGGCAAGAGAAGCAATCTCCTCACGACCTGTCTTGCGGAGATATTCGCTGGCATTCTGGTCGAATGGGAAGATAGAGCAGGTAGCTCCCAGCTCTGCACCCATATTACAGATGGTAGCCTTACCGGTAGTAGAGATACTATCCAGACCATCGCCGAAGTATTCAAGGATGGCATTGGTTCCACCCTTCACGGTAAGAATGCCCAGGATTTCGAGAATTACATCCTTAGGAGTAGCCCAACCAGAGAGTTTACCCGTGAGATGAACACCGATAAGACGAGGCATCTTGAGCTCCCAAGGCTGACCTGTAAGCACATCCACGGCATCAGCACCACCGACACCAACAGCTACCATACCGAGACCGCCGGCATTTGGCGTGTGAGAATCAGTACCTACCATCATACCTCCAGGGAATGCATAGTTCTCAAGCACCACCTGATGGATGATACCGGCACCTGGTCCCCAGAATCCGATGTGATATTTCTGAGAAACAGACTTCAGGAAATCATATACCTCCTTGTTGGTCTTACATGCTTCAGGAAGGTCTTGAATAGCCCCCACGTCTGCACGAATCAAGTGATCGCAATGTACTGAAGCAGGAACAGCCACTTTATCCTTACCGGCGTTCATAAACTGCAAGAGCGCCATCTGAGCGGTAGCATCCTGCATAGCCACGCGGTTAGGTCGGAAATCCACATATTCTATACCTCTTTTATATGGGCGCAACTCAGCTGGGGCGAAAAGATGCGCAAAAAGCACCTTCTCGGCATAAGTGAGAGGTCGTTTCACAGTAGCCTTAGCCTGTTTTACACTTTCCGAATACGAAGCATAAAAGCTTCTCAGCATTTCAATGTCCAGTATCATCTTATTCACTAATTATTTGATTAATTATACACTCGTGTGCGCACACCATACAACAGCAAAATACGCACTACCGAACTTTTTTGTTTGCAAATATACGACTTTTTCTGCAAATAGTAGCACATTTTATCGAAAATTTATCATTTTGCTAGCATTTTTCTTGTTTTTTTGATAAATTTGTTGTATATTTATACAGAAGAATGCTGTTTTTCTACGATAAATGAAGATTTCAAAGCAAAAACACAGGAAAAGAAAGAAAACAATAGTAAAAGCATCAGAAAACCAGAAAACAATCGCAGAAGGAAAAGAAAAACGAGAAAACATTTGGCACTATACACATTATTTATTATCTTTGCAGATGTTATGAGAATAGACATTATTACAGTATTACCAGAGATGCTGGAGGGATTCTTCAACGAATCTATCCTGGCACGTGCGCAGAAGAAGGGTCTCGCAGAGATCCATCTCCACAACTTGCGCGACTATACATTAGATAAATGGAAACGAGTGGACGACTATCCATACGGAGGAAGCGCCGGAATGGTGATGCAATGCGAACCAATAGACCGATGCATCACTGCCCTGAAGGCAGAGCGTGACTACGATGATGTCATCTATGTATCTCCAGATGGAGAAACCTTCAATCAGAAGATAGCCAACGAAATGTCGCTGGGCGGAAACCTCATCATCCTCTGCGGTCACTATAAGGGAATCGACCAGCGCGTACGCGATCATCTCATTACCAGAGAAATCAGCGTAGGTGATTACGTGCTTACAGGAGGTGAACTAGCAGCAGCAATCATTTCTGATGCTGTAATCCGACTCGTACCCGGAGTCATCAGCGATGAGCAGAGCGCCCTCTCCGACTGTTTCCAGGATGATATTCTGTCTGCTCCTATCTACACCCGTCCTTCCGACTACAAAGGCTGGAAGGTTCCTGAAATTCTGCTGAGCGGCAATGAAGCAAAAATCCGCCAGTGGGAGTTTGACCAGGCTATGGAGAGAACCAAGCGATTAAGACCCGACCTGCTTAAAGGATAATCGGCAGGAAAACAATCACCAAGATGGGCATATATAAAAGGTGAACATATATATAAGGTGAGCATATATATAAGAATAGCCTGTTCTCAAAACACGAGTTTCTGTTTAGAGAACAGGCTGCTTCATAAAGAATATTTCATTTCAGGAATCCACGAAGAGAACTTCATCACAGGAATTTCTCACAAAACTTTTCTCCCAGCATAAATCCTTCTTCATAAAGACGCTCTAACTTATCCGTATCCTTCTCTATGCGCCCTACTTCCATCGGGCGAATCGGACGGATACAGGTTATCTTGCCAGCAGCCTCCAAATCATCAATCAGCTGAATCTGCTCATTATAAACTTTATGACGATGACTCAAGACCACACGCAGGCGCGGATAGTTCTTATATAAATAAGGTAGCTTTCTATCCTTACCAGTATCTCTCCATCCTTTGTTGCGGGTCAAGACAACCACATTGTGCTCATAACCTTTGTCTATAGCTCTCATCACGGGAATACTGTCAGCAATTCCACCATCGAGCATTGGGATACTATCCACATTCACGATTTTACTCACATATGGCAAACTGCTGGAAGCACGCACAATATCCAGGGCACGCTGCCGATCATGATTTTCCGAAAGATACATAGGCTGCCCCGTAAGACAATTCGTGGTAACCATCTCGAATCGGTCGGCATATTTAAAATAGGTATCAAAATCATAAGGAAGCAACTGATTCGGGAACTTATCGTAAAGCAACTTACGGTCGAAAATACACCCTTGCGTTACCAGATGCCGGATGCCGATATACTGATACCTCGCCAAATAATCGATATTTGAGATACGGGCACGACGCGGCTGGCGACTGATGTACGACATACCATTACATGCACCTGCCGACACCGCCACCGTATACGGGAAATAAACATCATGCTTCATAAAAGCATCAAGTACGCCACTGGTAAAGACGCCACGCATACCTCCACCTTCCAAGACCAAACCAGTTTTTTCCAAATTCAACTTCATAACCTTTACCTTTCACTGTTTTTTGATTGCATTACACTAATCAACCTTCATACTCTTACAGATTATTACTCTCTGCTTTACTAACGATTTGCACTCTGAGAAAACCCTTATTCTTACATTTTGCCCCTCAAAAAGAGTGTTTTTATATTAATTATTTATAAATTCGCTAGTTTTTTCTATTTTTGATTGCAAAGATAATACATTTTTGCGAAATAATTGCTAACTTTGCAGCAAAATAAAGTAAAATTCTAAAAATATGTTTAGCAAGGACACTTACATCAGCCGCAGACAAGAGCTCAAGAAGCTCGTCAAAAGCGGCGTCATCATTCTTTTCGGAAACAACAACTCACCTTGTAATTTCCCTAATAACGGATATTACCCATTCCGCCAGGACTCAACATTCCTGTACTATTTCGGTTTGCAGCGAGACGGTTTGGTTGGTGTGATTGATATAGATAACGACATCGAAACTTTAATCGGTGATGATATCGACCTAGTAGATATTGTATGGTACGGAAGCGTAGATAGCGTCTACAATCTCGCAGAGCAGGTAGGCGTACATAATTCAGCACCTATGAAGAGCCTGAAGACCATCTGCAACGATGCAATGTCGAAGAAACGCAAAATTCACTTCTTGCCACCTTACCGTTACGACATCAAGCTTCAGGTATTCGACCTTCTCGGCATTCATCCGAACCAGCAGAAAGAGGAAGCCAGCATGGATCTCATCAAGGCTGTTGTCAAGATGCGTTCTACCAAGACTCCAGAGGAAATTGAAGAACTGGAACGTGCTTCTGTTATCGGATACAAGATGCATACCACAGCCATGAAGCTCGTCCGTCCGGGTATCACAGAAAAATATGTAGCAGGACAGGTAAGCGGAATTGCTCACTCTTATGGAGCTATGGTTAGTTTCCCTACTATCTTCAGCCAGCATGGAGAGATTCAGCACGGTTATCCTTCTATGAATCTGCTTGAGGAAGGAAGACTGGCACTTTGTGATGCAGGTGCAGAGACTATGAACAATTACTGTTCAGACAATACCCGAACAATGCCTGTCAGCGGTAAGTTCAGCCAGCGCCAGCTGGAAATCTACTCTATCGTAGAGGCTTGTCACGACTACGCTCTGGAAGTAGCAAAGCCAGGTGTGAAATGGGCTGATGTCCACTTTGCTGTATGCCGCTTGCTCTTCGACCGCATGAAAGAGCTAGGTCTTGCCAAGGGTGATACAGAAGAGGCTGTACGTGCTGGTGCCCATGCCATGTTCCTGCCTCACGGATTGGGACATATGATGGGTATGGATGTTCACGATATGGAGAACCTCGACCAGATAAACGTTGGCTTTGATGATGAAGTTCGTCCTAACCTGGAACAGTTTGGTACAAACTGCCTGCGTATGGGTCGCCGCCTTGAAGAAGGCTTCGTAGTAACAGACGAGCCAGGCGTTTACTTCATTCCAGCTCTCATCGACGACTGGAAGGCTTCAGGTCACTGTGCAGAGTTCCTCAACTTCGACAAGATTGAGACCTACAAAGACTTCGGAGGTATCCGCATCGAGGATGATGTACTCATCACCAAGGATGGTTGCCGATTCCTAGGAACCAACCGCATCCCATATCATCCAAAGGATGTAGAGGAGTATATGGCTGCTCACAGAGGAGAGATTCTTTAAATAGAAATCCATTCAAGCAAACGAACGAAGAACCCTCAAGCCTATAAAACTTGAGGATTCTTCATAGAGAGATATAAGTATAGAATAACATTATTAATTTAAGAGAAAAATTTCATGAAGAAATCAATGATCGTTGCAGCCATGTTGGCCATGGTTGCTACTGGTGCAAATGCGAAATCAGCAGCTGATTCTGCAGCTATCGCAAAGAACAAGCCTGTATTCACTGTAGTGAAGCAGAATCCTATCACAAGCATCAAGGACCAGAACCGTAGCGGTACGTGCTGGGCTTACTCTACACTCAGCTACTTCGAAAGCGAGATTCTGAAGCATACTGGTAAGACCTACGACCTCAGCGAGATGTTCGTAGCTAACAAGACTTATATGGACCGCGCCACTATGGCTGTAAGAATGCACGGTGACGTAAGCTTCTCACAGGGCGGTAGCGCATACGATGTACTTTATGCTTTGCAGCACTACGGAATCGTACCAGAGGGCGCAATGCCAGCTCCAGGTACTTTGACAGGCGACTCACTCGCTAACTTCGGTGAATTCTTCGACGTAATGACTCCATACGTAGAGGCTGTAGCCAAGAGCAATGCAAAGAAGATTTCTTCTGCCTGGAAGAGCGGTCTTCAGGGTATCATCGACTCATATATCGGCAAGACTCCAGAGAAGTTCACATACCAGGGCAAGCAGTACACTCCACAGTCATTCTGCCAGAGCCTCGGCTTGAACCTCGATGATTATGTTACTATCACCAGCTATACTCACCACCCAATGTGGAGCAAGTTTGCTGTTGAGGTACAGGATAACTGGCGTTGGCCTTTGAGCTACAACGTACCAATGGATGATCTTTGCAAGATTATCGACAACGCTATCAACAATGGCTACACTGTAGCTTGGGGTGGCGACGTAACAGAGGACGGCTTCACTCGTAAGGGTCTCGGTATCGCATACGACGTAAAGAAGGTTCGCTCTATGGCAGGTACAGACGCAGACCACTGGTTCAAGCTCTCTAAGGACGAGAAGAAGGTGAAGTTTGACTCTCTTGGCGTAAACGCACCAGAGGTAACTCCTACACAGGCTATGCGTCAGGAAGCTTTCGATAACTGGGAGACTACCGATGACCACGGAATGCACATCTACGGTATCGCTAAGGACCAGAACGGCAAGGAGTACTATATGGTAAAGAACTCTTGGGGTGAGTATGGTGACTACAAGGGAACATGGTATATGACCAAGGCTTTCGTAGCTTACAAGACTATGGACTTCATGGTAAACAAGAATGCCATTCCTAAGGATATCCGCAAGAAGCTCGGCATCTAATTTATTCAAAATAAACATAACCAAAGGCAGCAAACAGCAGAGTTTGCTGCCTTTTTGTTTACCTGCAAGTATTATTTTTACTTAAATCTAGGTATTTTTAAATAAAATACTTCATAAACATTTTCGATTGTCATTTTATTTTTGTAACTTTGGGGGCAGAAATAAAAAATAATTAAAATGCATTTTAAATGGAATTACGAAGAACCGACACCAGAGCTGGAGAAATCGGCTAAAGAACTAGCCGACAAACTCAGTATCAGCCCTATCCTAGCCAAGCTTCTCATCCATCGAGGCATTACGACAGAATCTGCAGCCAAGCGGTTTTTCCGCCCCCAGCTGTCGGATCTCATCAATCCATTCCTGATGAAGGATATGGATATCGCTGTAGATCGCCTCAACGATGCTATGGGAAGAAAGGAGCGCATCCTGGTCTATGGAGACTATGATGTGGATGGATGCACGGCTGTAGCATTGGTGTATAAGTTTCTGCAACAGTTTTATTCCAACATTGATTACTACATACCAGACCGATACGATGAAGGCTATGGAGTAAGCAAAAAGGGAATAGACTTTGCGCACGAAACAGGTGTAAGACTCATCATTATCCTGGATTGCGGCATCAAAGCTATCCAGGAGATAGAATATGCCAAGAGTCTTGGCATAGACTTCATCATCTGCGACCATCATGTCCCTGACGACGTGATGCCACCAGCCGTGGCCATACTCAACCCCAAACGCCCGGATGATCCGTTCCCATTCAAGCATCTCTGCGGTTGTGGCGTAGGATTCAAGTTCATGCAGGCTTTTGCCAAGAACAATAACATTCCTTTCTCACGCCTCATCCCATTACTCGACTTCTGTGCCGTGAGCATTGCTGCCGACATAGTGCCTGTGGTGGATGAAAACCGAATCCTTGCCTTCCACGGTCTCAAACTTCTCAATACCAATCCAAGTATCGGGCTCAAGGCGATTATCGATATCTGCGGACTCAACGGCAGAGAACTGTCTATGAGCGACATCGTCTTCAAGCTAGGACCACGCATCAATGCATCCGGACGTATGGAGAACGGCAAGGAAAGCGTCGATCTGCTGGTAGAGCGAGACTTCGGTCAGGCCCTGAAAATGGCGAAGCACATCAATGAGTACAACGAACAGCGCAAGGACATAGACAAGCAGATGACAGAAGAAGCCAATCTAATCGTGTCGAGACTGGAGACACAGAAACACAACTCCAGCATCGTACTCTATGATGAAGGTTGGAAAAAGGGTGTCATCGGCATCGTTGCATCCCGACTTACGGAAATCTACTTCCGTCCTACCGTGGTACTGACCCGTGACGGAGACCTAGCAACAGGTTCGGCTCGCAGTGTAACTGGATTCGATGTATATTCTGCCATCAAGAGTTGCCGCGACCTGCTAATCAACTTCGGAGGTCACACCTATGCCTGCGGACTTACAATGAAATGGGAAAACGTGAAGGAGTTTAGAGACAGATTCCACCAGTACGTGGCTGAACATATCGCTCCCGAACAGACGGAAGCGATGCTCAACATTGATGCTATGATAGACTTCAAGGACATAACGAAGCAGCTGCACGCAGATTTAAAGAAGTTCTCTCCTTTTGGTCCATGCAATCCCAAGCCTGTATTCTGTACCCAGAACGTATATGATTACGGCACCAGCAAGGTGGTGGGCAGAGAGCAAGAGCATATCAAGCTGGAATTGGTAGATTCCAAGTCGAGTACGGTAATGAACGGAATTGCCTTCGGACAAAGCGCAGCTGCCCGATACATCAAAAGCCGCCGCAGTTTCGACATTGCATACACCATTGAGGACAATATTTTCAAGAAGAATCAAGTCCAACTTCAAATAGAGGCTATCAGGCCAAATGACTAAGAAAAAATGGCAGATCAATTTCAACTTATTCTGCAAAAGTATTGGGGGTATCCTGATTTCCGAGGCATTCAACGCAATATCATTGAAAGCATTGCCTGCGGACGGGATACCCTCGGTCTTATGCCTACGGGTGGTGGCAAATCCATCACATTCCAGGTGCCTGCCTTGGTCAAGGAAGGCGTATGTATCGTCATCACCCCTCTCATCGCCCTGATGAAAGACCAGGTACAGCATCTTAGAGAACGAGGCATTCTGGCTGATGCCATCTATGCCGACAAATCGAGAAGCGAAATACTTCAGACACTTGACAACTGCATCTTCGGGGGCGTGAAGATTCTCTATGTTTCGCCAGAACGGCTCGCATCAGAACTCTTTCAGACCAAGCTCAAACACATCCATGTAAGTTTCATCACAGTAGATGAAGCCCATTGTATCAGCCAATGGGGCTATGATTTCCGCCCTTCTTACCTGCAGATAGCCAAAATCAGGGAAATGATTCCCCAGGTACCTATCCTTGCTCTTACAGCGACTGCGACTCCAGAAGTAGTGGATGATATACAGGAAAGACTCCATTTTGCAGAAAAGAATGTGTTTAAGATGAGCTTCGAACGCAAGAACCTCGCTTATGTTGTACGCAACACTTCCAACAAGCAGGGTGAAATGGTACATATCCTGCAAAGCGTGAAAGGCTCAGCCATAGTCTATGCCCGAAGCCGAAAACGCACCAAGGAAATGGCTGAACTATTGTCTAAAAAAGGAATTTCCGCCACCTTTTACCACGCCGGACTCGCTCCTGATGAGAAGGATGTGCGACAGAAAGCCTGGCAGGCAGACGAAGTAAGAGTGATGTGCGCCACAAACGCCTTTGGAATGGGAATAGACAAACCCGATGTGAGAATGGTGATTCACATAGACTGTCCAGATTCACTCGAAGCCTACTTCCAGGAGGCCGGACGTGCCGGAAGAGATGGGGAGAAATCCTATGCAGTACTGCTTTTCGACAGAAGCGACGAGTCGAAACTAAAGAAACGAATAGATGATACCTTTCCACCTAAAGAAATGATTCAGGACGTTTACGAACATCTTGCCTACTTCTACCAGATAGGTGTAGGTAGCGGATGCGGCAAGACCTTCGAGTTTGACATCGATAAATTCTGCATCACCTACAAGTTTTTCCCTACCAAGGTAGATTCAGCACTCAGGATTCTTGAACGAAGCGGCTATCTGCACTACGAGGATGATCCTGACGGTAAAGCCCGCGTTATGTTTCTCCTGGGCAGAAACGAACTTTATATGCTCGATCAGCTTCCTCCTACACAGGAAGCGGTCGTCACAGCATTACTGCGCAGCTACGGCAGTCTGTTTGTTGATCTTACCTTCATCGACGAGCATCTTATCGCCCGCCAGGCGGAGTTAAACATCCAGCAGGTATATTTTGCATTAAAGAATCTGGCAGCCCGCCACATCATCAAATTCATTCCCCGCCGCAAGATACCTTTCATCAGCTATACACGCGACCGAGTAGATGGCAACAAGGTACAGATTCCGCAAGAGGTATGGGAAGGCCGAAGAGAGCAATATATGAAGCGTATTCAAAGCATGCTGCAATATGCCAAAAATGATGAGATATGCCGCTCACGCCAGTTGCTCGCCTATTTTGGTGAACATAATGAAACGAAATGCCAGCAGTGTGATGTTTGTCTGGCGGAGGAAACAGAAGAGAAAGAAAAGGAATTCCGCAGAAAGATTGCAGAAGAAGAAATCATCATAGAAGACCTCAAAGTCATAGAAAAACGAAAGGACGATTGAGAGCCGAAAGGATGATTGGAAAAGATAAAAGAATGATTGGAAGCCGAAAGGATGATTGGAAAAGCAACATCCTTTCGGCTTTATCATATACGTAAAAGGAAGCGACCCATCGCGGACCGCTCCCTTTATAACATTATGTACGAGAAAAAAATTAGTTATTCTCAGGACGAAGCTTACGAACAGTAACACCAGCCTGCCACATCTCCTTGTTGCGCATAGCCTCGAGTTCTGCGTTCAACTTCTCACGGTAATCAGCCTGAGAGTTCTTGTCGATAGAAATCTGAGCCTCATTACCAGTCTTAACAGAGTAATACAACCACTCCATAACAGGCTTGATAGCCTCACGGAAACGAGGAGCCCAATCAAGAGCACCACGCTGAGCTGTTGTAGAACAGTTAGCATACATCCAATCCATACCCTTAGCACCGAAGAGAGGGCCAAGGCTCTGAGTCAACTCCTCAACAGTCTCGTTGAATGCCTCAGATGGAGAGTGACCGTTCTCGCGGAGTACATCGTACTGAGCCTCCAAGAGACCCTCGATAGCACCCATCAAAGAACCACGCTCACCAGTAAGGTCAGAAGTAGCCTCACGCTGGAATGTAGTCTTGAACAGATAACCTGCACCGATACCGATACCGAATGCAATAGTCTTATCCTCTGCCTTGCCAGATGCATCCTGGTAAACAGCGTAAGAGCAGTTCAAACCACGACCCTCGCAGAACATTGTGCGGAGAGAAGTACCAGAACCCTTAGGTGCAACCATGATAACATCAATATCCTTAGGTGGAACAACGCCTGTGCGATCGCTCCAGTTGATAGCGAAACCATGTGAATAATACAAAGTCTTACCTGGAGTGAGGTATGGCTTGATTTTTGGCCAGCAAGCAATCTGACCGGCATCAGAAAGCAACATACAGATGATAGTACCCTTTTCTGCAGCTTCCTCGATAGAGAACAAAGTCTTACCAGGAACCCAACCATCCTTCAGACACTTCTCATAGGTCTTACCCTCACGCTGACCAACGATTACGTTGAAACCGTTGTCGCGCAAGTTACCTGCCTGACCAGGTCCCTGAATACCGTATCCCAAAATGGCAATTGTTTCGTTTTTAAGAACTTCACGTGCTTTTTCCAATGAAAACTCTTTGCTGGTGACTACAGTCTCTACAACGCCACCGAAATTCATTTGTGCCATACTACAATTGTTTTGTGCGGTCAAACTTAACGACCGCGGGTTTATATATTTCCTTTATATTAGTTGTCTTGCAAACTATCTGTTGGAGTGTTTATATTCTGATCGAGGTGTTATTTTGTTCCTTTTACGAGTGCAAAGATAATAAATTATAAGTTACCTGCAAATTTTCATATCAGTTTTTTACAAATTAATTTCATATCTGCACAAAACGTTCATTTATGTGCCATTCCGACAACACTTTTTACTTTTTTCCCTTTTTACTTTTTTTACCTTTTTACTTTTCTACTTCTTTACTTTTTTATGTAAGTTTGCAAAACAAAATAAACCATATCTATTATAGACAATCAAAATACATACAAATAAAAATGAACAAACTGACCATCGGAATCATCTCCGCACTTGCCTTGACTGGTACGATGCCTGCCAAA
>URYG01000042.1 GCA_900551985.1 uncultured Prevotella sp.
CAATCCTGCTTTCCCAGAAAAGTACCCTTTGTGTCATAGCATAATACCCAAAGAGATTTGATGCTCTCTGTAGTTTCGCCTCCTGCTCGGGTGGAGATTTCCTGAGGAGTGAATTTGGGTAATTGTATGCTCAGCGTAATGCCCTCGGTAGGGAGTTCGTCCCCCCCGAGAGTAATTGCATCTAAAGAGTCCTTACATGATGCAAGGCTTAAGAGCAATCCTATCCATAACATTAAAGTCTTTATTCTTGTCATCATTATATTTTCATTCTTTACTATTTAGAAACTCCTGAAGGTTTGCCTTCATGCCAGCTGCTACCATCGTAATAGCCGAATATCTGGTATCCGTTGGTTGCATCGTATGTGCACTTGTAGCTGTCACCATTGAAGAGCATGTGGTAGTTATCGTTACCAATGCTAACCATTATTGCTCTTTCATATTCGCCCTTAGGAGCTTTGAATTGGAGAACAGTACGATACCAATCATCAACTTTTTCGCTCTTTTTCTTGAATTTATCTGGATTACACTCCAAAGTATATTTTTCTAGCGAACCATTCTTCTTTCCAAAGTTGATGTACCATCGTGTTATCTCAGCTCTAGTATATATTACATAGTCAACGTTTATTATAGTTGGTTTGTCATCATATACTCGATAATATGGAATACAGGTTGGGTCATAGAGATACCAGCCTTCATGATCTTCGTAATTGAACAAAGGAATACCAGGATCCATATGATGTGGAAAACGGTGTGGAGTACAGCCTCCTTCATTATTTCCAGAATTATTTCCATTGCCGAACATAACGAGGGTTTGACCTGGCTTGATAGTCTTTGTGCCATTTGCTCCATGATCAGTGTGAAGATTTGTTGCATCAGCTTGCATGGTTTTATAATACCATCCTGCATTATTTTCGTCTCCTATCATTTGATCTCCAGGAAAGTAATTTGTAAAAATCCAGACTGGCATATCAGGAGATGTTGTTGATGAATTTTCTCCAATTTGAGTATAAATATATGCATAATGTTTCTCTGAATGAGTTTTTTCATTTCCTGCCCAGTCTGTACCAGACCAAAACCAACCATCATCCCAATTGAAATTATTGCTACCATTATAAGTTCCGTCTGGACCTGTGTATTCTGGTAATTGACCTTCCATGGCAACAACAAGATTTTTTGTCGTGTTTTGTTCTCCACTCCAACTATACACATCATTGATAGCTCGCATGTAGATACGATAAGGACCGAACTCCGGTTTTACGGTAACAGTAACATCTTGCGAAGCAACCTCGTCACCAGAAATGTTGTTCAGCGGAGATAGTGTGAAGTTATAAACGGTAGTCGTCTTAGGATCTACTGTTTCCTTTACCTTCATCACGTACTTTCCATATACTGTAATTCCATTCTCTGTTACAGGAGTATTATCATAACTTATCTGCAGACGAGAAGGTGCATCACCAACTTGTGTTGTAGAACCGGAAGTTTTTTCAATTAGCGTACCATTGATGTTCTGATATGCCTTCAAGCCACCCAAGTTGGTTTCTACCACAAAGTGCTTCTCTAAGACCTGCTGTTCGTCAGGATCCTTACCCCAATAGATAACTACGTCTTTAGGGCTTACCTTAAAATAAGGAGTAACATCATAGTGTACTTCAATATACTTCTTGATGTTGTTAGCCTGTAAGTAAACTCTAGCAGTTCCATCTCTCTTTCCTGTTGAAGGGTTCTTTGGAAACTCATTTATTGGTATGTTTGGGTTGATACCAAAGATGATGTTGTTGCCATCTCTTTTTGTTTCGATGATAACCTTCTCATCGTTTCCATCAACAGTCTTGGTGTCAATGCAGCCAAATTCTACAGTAGCTTCACTGGATTGGAAAGAGATGGTATCTCCCTCAGCAGAAGTGACTTCAGCCTTGGTCTTGTTAACCCATAAGGTGGTATGGTAGAAATCGGCATTGATCTCTACAGGAGACCAGTCGCTTACCTTCACATTACAGTCAAGATCCATATCACCATAGCTCTTCAGCTTACCTGTAATTTCATAATAGGTGCCGCGAGGGAATGTTGGCAGCGCATCTGATTCATTCTGCTTATGTCCCAGCTTGATGGTATATTGATTCTTGTTGCTGTTGTTAACTATACCGGAAATCTTCAATACCGACTGTTCCTCTGCCTTTGAGATATAACGCTCTGGCAGATAGTAGGTGCCTTGAAAGAGCCAATGCTTAGCGTTCGTTGGGTCTTCTGTACCTTTCTTGGTAGCATCTGTAGTAATAGTTACCACATCCTTGTTGTTTTCGTTAGCATTGGCTTCATTGATTTCATATTCATCATTCTGATAATAACATCCTTTGCTTGCGTCGTCTGTAGAAGTTCTATTATAAAGAGGTGTATCTATACCTGTAGCATATTCAGAAGTTACATCTGTCTGGGTAAACTTACCATCCCATAATAAATGGGTAGAAGGAGTAAGTTTCTGTGCAGCAATCTCTGTTATGCGATAGCTCTTGTCATGAAGATTATCGCTCTCAGATGGATCCATAATGAGATTGAGCTTAACCTTTACGCATGTAAACTTCAGGTTAGCTGCTATCTCTGTATATTTATCACCGCCTTTTTCTATTTTCGTTTCTTTGATGATGCCATTGATATCCTTTGGCTCATAAATCATCGGAATGTTCGTACAAATTGGCATTCCTGGTTCTGTTCCTGCATTATTATAATACAGCACGATATTCTTGAGCTGATCTTCCGTTTGGATATTCTCGCGACTCAATACATCACTCATATTGGCAACTACATAGATATGGTAAGTACCCGGTTCGATATTGAGCTGATAGTTAGCGACATGTTGCTCTACCATCATGCTTGCCAATGGCGCAGGAAGATTCTCTGCTACGAGCTTACCGTTACCATCTACAGGAAAGGCGTAGAGGCGAAGATCATTGATCTGGCATTCATCTACCGTAGCATTATAGGTAGGTACCTCAGAGGAACTGCCGGTGGATGCCTCGCCGCTCGCACTGAGCACGGTTGGTACAAGCACGTGCAGGGTGCTTGACGAGTTGGGGATATATCCGTTACCCTCCAACTCGTCGTTACAACTAACTGCAAATAAACTAGTCAACAACCAAACTATGAAACCTATATAGATATGAAATCTTCTCATGATAACTTTACCTTTTACTTTTTCCATCTCGATGAATGATTTACGATTATAAGTCGGCACGCTGTATGCGCTTGCTCCAGTCGAGGATGGAGATGCCGAGTTGCATATACTGCCACTGGTCGCCTTTGAGGAAGAAGTCGAGCTTGTAGTCGTATTCTCTATCCAGGAATTCCTGGGCAGAATAGTTCATGTTCTCGAAGGCTCCTCTGCCTTGGGCGAGACAATCGGCTAGGTTGATGCGGACCACTTCTTCGCCCGTCTTCTTGTTCCAGATGCTGAGAATCGCATTCTTGTCGTTCTCGGTTACGGGATGAAGTACGACTCTGCTGAACATCAGGGCTGCCATGGCAGTCCGTTCTGTTACCTTGCCATCTGGATCCTTGAATTCGGTGGTCCATGTCTTGTATGGAGTGTATCTTAACTCCTCGTCGGGGAGGAGGGAATTGTCGTAGTTGATGTAGCCGTTGGCATCGGTTATCTGATAACTGAAGTCGTCGGCATTGATGTTGGTAGGCTCGTTGAGCTGGTGCAGACGGATGGTGAGCTGCTTGGTATCTCTTACGAGGCTGATGGTATGTTTGGTTACCTGTAAGTCTTTTACTTCTACGAGTTGGTCGCTGAGTCCCTGCCAGAGTGTATCGAGTGGGAGAGATTGGTTCTCTACGATAGCAGGATGATCCTCCAGGACATTGCCGTCAGGGCTTTGGGCATCTCTGCGATTAGGAGAGGTGCGGTCGAGCCTAACATTTAAATCCTTGATGTCGCTGCCTTCCTCGGGAAGGGCGATTTGGAATTTGGCTCCATTATGCGTACGGATTTCTTCGTATTTCTTCTGGAAGGCGAAGGTGGCGAAGCGATATTTGCCCGGTTCCAGATTCAGACGCATGGCATAGTTATGGTCTTTCAGCGGCTGCGATGTTGCACTGTTGTAGGCATCTTGGCGAGTGATGTATTTACCCTGCTGATCATATACGAATACGCTTACTCCGCCTACATGATCATTGAACATGTCGGCACGCTGCACGTTGTAGTCGTACTTGAACTGCAAGTCAACTCCCATATCGCAAGAGGGCAGGTCATCGTGCATCAAGTCGTTGCAGCTGCTGAGCATACTGCCGAGAGCGACGATGCTGCTGAATGCTGCCGTGCGGCTGATAGCTGCCAAGCTGTCGAATCCCCATTCCATGCGTATATTCTTGATCCAACTATGTAACTTATTGTTTGCCATGATGCTGTTTGGTTATTGTCTATATAATGTTTCAAAATATCGAGTTGTGTTTCTGTTTTCCGCTACTCAAGCTCACTCTACATTTTTCCTCGCTTTCTCTTTTCCCAAATACTCATTTTAACCCCTTTTACTTATATCGTATAAGATTGGCAGAGGGTGAGTATGGGGTAGTGGAAAGCAGAAAACACAAACTCGTATGGTTGAACGAAGGCGGGAGCCTAAGCTCCGCCTTTCGTAGTTATAACTCGATTACAAATCTACGGTCTGTGAACGCTTAGCCCAGTCGAGGATCTTCACGCTGACGTTGATGTACTTGTCGTTCTCATCGTCTGGAGCTTCTGGCTTGATGGTAGGAACATCTGGATAACCAGGACCACTAACTTTACCAACAGTCAACTCATACCAGTTGTTACGGAGTACACCATAACGGCCAAGATATTTGTTGTTCTGTTCAGCATTGTCTGTACCATAGGTCTCTTCTCCCTCATTCCAAGGTGTCAGAACGTCACCGAAGTGTTTAACACGAGCGATATAGTAAGATACGCCTGAAGCATAAGTTGCAATACCAACGATAGGGTCTGTTGTTGTTGCAGCTTTCAAACCAAGCTTTTCATTGATAGCCTTAATCTGAGCTTCTGTTACGTTAGTACTATTATGCTGTACGTTTGCTTCTTTCAATATCTTGGTGCCAGCGTTTTCCTCGATATTATTGTCAGTTGCCTTAAGGTCAACTGTAATCTTAGAGGCATCTGCCTCTTTCAGAACTTCTTGAGCTTTTGCCTTAATCTGCGTCTCCAAATTAGTCTTACTCCAAAGGTCAGTATTATTACCTATCTTATAGAATGTTTCGTTATCAGCGAAGTCCTTAGGAGTATATTTGGCCTTGAATACAACACGAGTTGTCTGTCCCTGCATCATATGCTTGATGTCGAATGTATTCTCAAGGCAGTACTGTGGTGTTGCTGCATCACCTGTGATAGTTGCATTTGCTGCTAATACATTAAATGCGCCTTGACATGCTTCAACAGTTTTATAATCTGTGTTATAGTTAGGGTCAATACCCCAATATACACGCTTGAAGGCTTTGTTTGCTCCATCAACAAAACGACCCGTAGAAGGAGCTGCTTCAGTTGAAGCATTCCAAATTGTGGCGAAGTTTGTGGTTAAGTCTGTGAGAGTGTGAATAGGGAATGTACTCTTATTGGTTACATCCAAATTCCAAGCTGTAATATCTACCTTGTCATTACTATATTTCGTTCCTGTTGGTGTTTGGGCTGTCGGTAAGGAAGCAACAGTAACCTTTGCTAAACCGCGCTCTACATGAATTGTAGTTGCTGGACTTGTTTCTGCAGCCTGCTTGGTAGCATATACTTTATCAATCTTAACAAGTGTGGTAGGTGTACCTGTTGTAAATTGAGGCGCATTTGCCATATAGAAACCATTCGTGTTATCTGCGAATTTTGTGCCATCAGTAGTACTTGCACTATTCCAGTTACTGTATGTCTGGTCTGTGCTAGGCATCTTGACCTTCAAGTCATTATTCTTATCCTTATTGTTCAGAATGACCAATGCATAATATTGGCTAGTAAGATCAACAGAATTCAATTTCGCAGTGATGGTAGCAGCTGTAGTGATACCATTGCTGCCATCCTTGACCCAAGGAGCCATTGTTCCCAAATCGGCTGTCTCCACGAATGTATAGGTACCTTCAGAAGCACCTGCCTGCTTGAAAATGAGCAGGGTTACATCCTTAACGTCATATTCGTTAGCATCTCCTGGCTTAAATTCCGGATTACCATCAGCACGTGTACCACTTGTTGTTGGCAAGTTGATGCTCAATGTAGCATAACCTACACCTGATTCATTCTCACCTGAGCCATTACCGCTATTTACTAAATCGTTGTTGCTAGAGCAACTTGCTGTCATAGCAGCTATCACTGCTAATCCAAAGAAATGTTTAATTCTCATGATTGATGTGATTTTATTGTTAATTGTTTATTTTATATCTTCTCTTTTACTATTATAGCTCCGCTTTCATTTCCCCATAAATCTTTCTGATGCGTTCTGCTTCCTTCGAGTTTCCAGCCTTGGCAAGATGTTTCTCGGCAGTTACGAGGTCGCCCTTCTGCAAATCTGTGCAGGCGGCATTGAGATTGGCTGTCTCATCATCTGGGAAGAGACGGACGGCAATATCAAATACCTCGTTGAACTCTGGAGAACCAGGCTCATAGGTCTGTGCCACCAGATACATCTCCTGTAATGACAACTGCTGAGGCTTGGTCTTCAAAATCACCTTTGCCTCCTCGATGTCGAAAGGACGAACGGTATAGGTTACCGTATAGTCGCTGTGGCGCAAACGAGGATAAATCTCACTCATGATGTAGCGATAGCTAGCCGGATAAAGCTTCTTGATTTTCTGATCCTTTGCATCGGGTGCCAATGATGAGTTGGCAACGGCAAGGATGGCAGCCTTGTCGGCTAAGTTGCTGGCTTCCACCTTCTTCTTGAATCCCTCCCAGTCTTCCGGGGTGGCGTGATAGGTGAAGAGCTTATCATCGATGGTGTAGAGATTGCTGACATAATTGCGCAGGGCAGCCGCACGATTGTTGGCGAGTCGCACGTTGTTGTCGTAAGGACCATCCGGCGATGCATAGCCATGAATATCGATATTGGTGATGCTCACATCCTTGTCGTTCTTTACGAGGTCGATGGTGGATGTAATCTTTCTCAGCTCAGCAGCATTCTCACGGAAGTCGGCAAGGATATCGCTCTTGTTGAGCTTGAAGCTCAGGTAAGCTTCACCCTTTTCGGCTCTCACCTTGATGGCTTCAGCCTTTGGCTTCACGTAATGGTCGCGACAGATTCTCGGTGTCGGCTGGATGTTAGCCATCTGGGTGGTATCCTGATCCTGCAGGTTGCCGCATCCGCAGAGGTCTTCCGTCATGGAGAGGTTGAAAGCCTTCATCCACTTCCTGTAGGGAAGGGTCTGTGAGAAGAGCACCTGCTGCTCGGTATCATTCTTGCGTCTCACTACCACTGCCTGGCTGTTCTTCAGTTTGCTGCTTTTGCGCAGGTATCTGATGTTCTGGTTTTTGCCATTGATGATAATGGGATTCAGGGCGATGGTATCTTCTCCGGCAATAAGCGGAGTGAAAACCAGCTGTTGCTCTGATTTGAGCTGCAGACTATCGAGATGGAGGCGGAAAGCAACCTTGAGACTGTCGCTCTTCTTCTGTGTCAAGACGCTGTCTATCAGGATCTTTCCTCCAGCCAACCATAGCTGCGAATCATCTATCTTCTGGGCTTGGACAGTCAAAGCGCTCTGTGCAAAAAGAATGCAAAGGGGCGAAATGACCGCATAAAGCTTCATTTTCTTCATATTCTTAATCTTAAATAAAGAGGATTTGATTTTGGTTTTTCGCTATCTCGGTGATATTGTTCCTAGAATGCGTATATCAGGGAGAGGGCGGCTTTAGTAGGACCTACATAGTTGCGGTGGTCCTTGTCAAGACATTTCTCACATCTTCCGTAAAGCTTGTATGGACTGTAGATGTATCCCACTCCGATGGATCCTTCGAGGTTGAGATGCTCTGACAGCAGCCATTGGTATCCGTAGGTGAGGCCACCACCCACATACCAGCCTTCGTAATGTCTTCCTTTCTCTGTCTTTGGCAAGATACCGAAAGGCAGGTCCACATTTTTTACGTTGTATTCACCTCCAAGGGCATGGATGCCGAAGAAGTGGCCTCCAAATTTCTGGCAGGTGTACCAGCGGTATTCTGGCATTACGTTCCAGTAGCGCAATTTCTTGTCGCCTGAGAACTTCCAGGGATTCAGGGCGCCGAAAAGCTGAAAAGTGCTCTTCCTGCCCGTGCCTATTTCTAGACCAGCATTGAGCGAGGTGGTTGCCAAACCAAGCAGGTTGGTCTTCAGCGCAACCTCCTGCGCTCGTGTTACTACTGTTGAGAGAAT
The DNA here is from genome assembly GCA_900551985.1 of uncultured Prevotella sp. Taxonomy (GTDB): domain Bacteria; phylum Bacteroidota; class Bacteroidia; order Bacteroidales; family Bacteroidaceae; genus Prevotella. The sequence goes on from URYG01000042.1 coordinate 8,370, forward strand.
CAGCAGCAATAACATCGGTGTTCGTTTGAACATTCTCTGCTTCATCATCATAATTATACTCTATTGTTTTCTTTCTTAAGGATAATGCTAGTTGCCTATTCTTATTATCGTCATTTACTTATTATCACAGGCTTACCCTTGTAACAAGATGAATGTCACCGGGTTTCCTTTTCGGTTGCAAAGATATTACGAATTGTTCAAAGTAGCTTCAAAAAAGTGATGAAAATCAAGGAAAATGAAATGCAAACGTTTGCATTGCTGCGTAAAGTGTGTGGGAGCACAATTCGGGGGGGGGGAGCTAAGTGCTTGGTATATAGGAAAATATAAGCGAAAGTGTAACTTGCACACCTTCGCTTTTGAAACATTGTATTTTGATGAAATTCTTTTTTGTGATTTGAGAATCTGAAGACGGGGAAAATCCGGCTTTGGGGGGCTATTTCAGAACTTCCATCGCCTTCTTCAGACCTCTATCCACAGCGGATGGATCGTTCTGATAGAGCTTCTCCTTTTCCTCTCCGGTCATCTCGTCGAGCAGATAATCGGGGGTGATTCCCACACTTTCCAGCAGGTTGCCCTGTGCATCCTTGGTAAGCGCAAACGGCATGTAGAAGTAGAGGTAGCTCGTTACATTTCCTATCCATCCGCCATTGCTGGCTTCGTTGTCGGAAGTGAGCATCGCCTGCGCTCCGTAACTGTTTCTGCCTATCGTCTTCACGTGGTCGCCCTGGCTCTTCAGGATAAGGGTTGTCACCTCCGACATGCTTGCGCTGTAGTTATCGAGCAGGATGGCGGTAGGGATGTTTCTGCCCAGACTCTTCGACGTAACCGTAATCTTCTGCGGAATCCATGGGGTATAGCTGTATGGATTATTGTCCTCTTTTTTGCGCACGTAGGCATAGACAGCTGTCTGGGTGATGAGGTAGTCGGTAAGCAGACGGGTATCTATCACGCTGCCTCCTCCGTTGCCACGGAAGTCGAGAATCAGCTTCTTGATCTCGCCCTTAGCCAGTGGCTCCAGGAACAGGCGGCGATAACCTTCTACGCAGAGATGATTGTAGGTAAACTTCAGGTCGCTCCAGTAAGCGTAGAGTTCGCGCTCGTGCCAGAGGTAATCGGCAAGTGCCTGACAATACCAGTTGGCAAAACCGGAGGCTGAAAGCATCTGCTGGTAGCGGGCATCGCCCTGCAGCTTCTGCCGGATCTGCTCGCCCATGCCGCTTGCATCAGAAGTAACCGGCAACAGCTTGAGGAGATTCGGCGACTTCTCGTAAGCCTCGCTGGCGAAAGCATAGAGACCGGAATAATCGCCCTGGTTGCTGTAAGCCGCCATCTTCTCGCAGGCTTTGGCTGCATCATCCGATGCCAAATAGCTATCCATATCGGTAAGCAACTGCGCTGCCTGCTGTTCAGCCTTCTCTCGCTTTCCGGCATCTGTAATCAGTTCCTTCGCCTTGGCTGTTATCTTGGAAGCATCCAGATGATAGGTGCTGGCGGCATTGCCAGGGAGATAGGACTTCTGATATTCGTGGAAACAGTTCTCGTAGAGGGCAAACTTGTTGAAGCCGAGATAATAGGTGCCCGGCTGTTCCTTCAGGTAACCGCCCATGATGCAGAAACCATCCGAGGTAATCTCGCCGAAGGCTGTGCCATCCAGGTTGAGCTGGTCGCGGGTATAGTTCCAGTGGGCATTCAGCGGGAAATACTCGGTCTTGTTGCGGAGCGTGCTGTTGAATCTCACCGTTTCCGTAGAAGAGTGGGAGACGGGTAGGGTAATCTTGACATAGAAATGCTGGTCGATGATCTTATCGATGATTTCCTGGAAATACTGTTTTGCCTTGGCATTATCTTCCTGAATCTCCTGCTGGGTGAAAGCGGAGGTATGCTGGAAGGTCTTCAGGGCATCAAACTTGGGCTTGTATTCCTTATATACCTGGTCCCAGGTCTGCGAAGATACGGCAGACTGCTCATTGAGGGTGCAGTAGCGCTGGTTCATCACGCTCCAGAAGACCTGGAACAGGTCGCCATACGACTTGATATCGGTATCGGAATAATCGGAAATCGATTTCTCGTTGGCATCATTGTCTGCCACACAACTGGTAAGCGACATCCCGGTGGTGGCTGTCGCCAGGAGGAAGGCGAAGAGGCATCGCATTCCACCTTTTATATATATAGGGGTTCTCATAATTTTAAAATGAATTTTTAGAACTTATAGGCTGCCGAGGCTGTGATGAGGCTGGAGTTGCGTCGGGCAGTCTTGCTGGTGCTGGCTTTATCCTGGTAGATATGCGAGAAGCCGTACTGGAACTGATAGCCCACGCTGGCATCTATCTTGCCGAAGGAATAACCTACCTTGATGCCTGCTTCTCCGCCAAAGAGACTGCGGCGGAGATGGTTCTCATTCTTCTTGAAATCGTAGGTGGTGTTATAGCGGATGTAGGAGCCATCGCCCTTGTAACCCTCCATGATGTTCATCGGATACATACCTTTGGTATGCATGGAGGTGAAGTACTCATAATAGACACCCACCTGTGGCTTGATCCACAATCCCTTTTCGTGATAGGGATTATGGAGGAGATAGTAGCCCACATGGAGTGGGATGCTGATGAAGTTGTTGTTGTATCGGGTATTCCAGGAGTCGCCGCCGAGGTTCTGGTACAGGTAGTCGCGCTGAACGAAGCGGATGCCCGCTCCTACTGCCAGCTGATCTACGATATTGTATTCGGCACCGATGGCAGCCGTGAAACCCGGTCGCACCTTATAATAAGTCTCCGACAAGCCCGATACATCCGTATCGAGCACACTGCAACTGACACCAGCTTCTGCCTCCACCTTCCAGCGGTAGGAGGATATCTGCTGTGCCTGAATGCCCTGGCTAAAGAAGCCCAGGGCTATGGCTAAATATACCTTTCTCATTTCTTTTCAAAAATCTTGCAAGCCTTGTTGCCTGCGATATAAGCTACGTATGCTTTTATTTGATAGTGAGGGTAGGCTTTCTGCATATCTGCAGCATAAGCCTTCACTTGTTGGGCATCTTCTAGGCGTGCCTCTTCCAAATGACCAACAATGCCTGCGTCTTTTGACTTGAAATACTTAAACTCAATGATGCGACAGTCGTTGTGGAATGATGTGCCAGGAATGCCGGTCAAGACTAAGTCGGCACGACCCGATGGCAAGTTCTGTTCGATGGCGAATGTATAGCAATTGCTCAAGTAGCGGCTCAGCAACTCGAAAAATGAACAGCGAATGAAATTCTCGTTCATCTTGTCAAAGACCTGGGCAGGAAGCTGACCTAAGTATTCCTTAACATAGTTATGGAATAATGGCTCCAGTTTTCTGTCTCTTGCAAATGCCTCGTATGCAGGAACAAACTTACGGGCATTGTCACTGATACTATTCAATTCGTTGTAGTAACTCATATATACGCTCTTGGTCGTCAAGTTTGGCAAAGCCATTTTGTAATTGTCCTTCAGGGTGGTCATACCCAAGTAGTAGAGGCTGATAGGGTAGAACTCTGGGGAGAAGAACTTTTGCTTGTTGAATTTGCTGCGTAAATCTGCTTGCGAATAGTACAGTTCTCCATCCATCAACAGGCTGTCGAGCATTTCCTTGGCATTGTCGAGCGTGATGGTCAATCTTCTTATCCAACTAGTGTCGGTGCGCAGGTTCTCATCTACCATTTCCGTAGGGATGCCACCTCTCAGTTCTGCAAAGTTCTTGAGGAAGTAAGTCAGAATGGTAGAATTGAACAACGGTTCTGCGTTTGGCAGGAAGTGGTAGCCGTCATAATTGTTGAGAATCAGAGTCCATAATTCCTCGAAAGAGGCTTGAGGACCATATTTATTGATGACATACTTGAGATATTGGGCTGCTTCCTCATGGGTAAAGCCTAATAGGTTGGTAAATTCTGGCTTCAGTGTCAACATCTCTGCGATGTTGTAGCCACTGGTTAAGTCATCCATGGTGACAGGCAGTACTCCTGTGCTGAAGCAGGTACGGATGGTTCCTTCACCAATGCCAGCCTTGATAACCTTGAAGAAAGTTCGTAGAAAACTCTCCCCTGTGGTCAGGTCCTGGTACAGCGAGTCCTTATAGACAACTAATAGCTGGTTGGTAAAGTTGTCGTATTCATCTATTAATATATAAAGAGGTGGAAGATTATGGGAAGAGATAAACTCACATACTTCAACCAACATGTTGGAGGCATTGCCATCCTCTCTGAACCTGAAATCTCCAAAAAGGTCTCTGTTGCGTTCCACCAGCGTACGGAGTGGACTGCAATTCACGGCATTGAAGTTCTTCTCGATATCTTCCTTTTTGCTGGCAACGGAAGTTGTGGAAAAGTCATATCTTACTACGAGATATTGGTTGTGCTCGTTTGTCGGGTGTTCGCCAATCCAAGTTCCACCAAATAAATCCTTGAATTGTGTTGCCATGTTACGGTCGTAATAGTGAGCCAACATGGAAACGAGCAGACTCTTTCCGAATCTGCGAGGACGGAGAAAAACAGGTGCTTTGTAACGCTCAAGCAGTGGAATATAGTTGGTCTTGTCCACATAATAATATCCCTTGTGACGAATCTCAGCAAAGTTCGCCACAGCGTATGGAACGGTAATATCTGCTTGTGAGTATGTCATTGTCTATCTCCTTTTTGTTGCAAATGTACGACTTTTATTTATTACTACCAAATAAAATAGAAAGAATTTGTTTAATATAGTAATACCAATCCCGCAAAAGCCGAATAGAGAATCATGCGGATGGGATTGATCTTCATCACCTTCACGCCGATGAAGGTGGCAAAGAAGAGGGCGATGGAGATGTAGAAATGCCAGGGATTGGCTGGCGTAGAGAAGTTCTCTCCGTTCATCAGAAGCAAGGCTGCGGCACCCACCAGACCGACGATGGCTGGGCGGAGACCGATGAAAATGCTCTGTACTGCTGAGGTGTTCATATACTTGTACAGCATCCTGCTGATAAGAATCATCAAAACCAAGGAAGGGAGAACCAGAGCAAAGGTTGCCATGGCACTTCCGAGAATAGCCATCATACCGCCCATGCCGGCGTTATGAACAGCTGTATAACCGCAATAGGTAGCGGCATTGATACCGATAGGTCCCGGAGTCATCTGCGAAATGGCGACGACATCGGTAAACTCCTTCATCGTCATCCAATGATACTGGGTAACCACCTGACCCTGGATGAGGGAAATCATAGAGTAGCCACCTCCGAATCCGAAGATGCCTATCTGAAGAAATACGATGAAAAGCTGAAAAAATATCATCATTATGTTTTAAGCTATTTACTTTTTTACCTTTTTACTTTTTTACCCTTTTACCTTTATTCCGTTGGTTGAATGAACTGACCATAGATGTAGCCACCCACGGCGGCTGCGATAATCACCCAGATAGGGTTGACACCCATCAGCCAGATCAGAAGGGCAGACAGGATAGGAATCCAGCAGTTGACAAGCGTGATATGGGCGCTCTTGGCAAGTGAGAACGTAGGTACGGCTATCAATGCCACCACGGCAGGACGGATGCCCGCAAACAGGGCTGCCACCACCTTGTTGTCTTCAAACTGATGGAAAAACATGGCTATCGCCAAGATAATAAGAAACGATGGCAACGAAGCGCCGAGGGTGCAGATGATGGCTCCCGGTGTCTTTGCCAACTTATATCCGAGCAGGGAACTCATATTGATGGCCAAGGCTCCCGGACAAACCTGGGTAGTAGCGATGGCATCCAAGAATTCCTCCTTCGTCATCCAATGATGCTTATCGACGACTTCGGATTCTATAATAGGAATCATGGCATAGCCACCCCCAAAGGTGACTATGCCAATCTTCATAAATGTATTGAATAATGTAAGATAACTTACGCTATTATTCATTTTTTACCTTTTTACTTTTTTACCTTTTTACTTTTTAAAAGCTCTTTCTTCAATCCACTGACGTGCATTGACAAATGCCTCAATCCAAGGAGTTACCTCGTCGTTGCGGCGGTCAGCTGGATACCAAGCATTCTGCCATGGGAAGATGGCACGCTCCAAGTGTGGCATCATGGCCAAGTGGCGACCATCTGCAGAGCAGATACCTGCTACATTGTAGTCACTGCCGTTAGGATTACCTGGATACTCAGCGTAGTTGTACTTCGCAATGATGTTGTAGTGATCCTCTGGCTCTGGCAAGTAGAAACGGCCCTCGCCGTGAGCTACCCAGATACCGAGCTTATCACCGCTCAGGCTACCGAACATCACACTGTCGTTCTGAGGAATAGTCAAACCGAGGAATGTACTCTCGAACTTCTTGGATGTGTTGTGGCAGAGGTGTGAACGATGCTTGTGCTCAGGATTGATGAGGTTCAACTCAACCATCAGCTGGCAACCGTTGCAGATACCGAGTGAAAGGGTATCCTCACGAGCATAGAATTTGTCGAGTGCCTCCTTAGCCTTAGGATTGTAGAGGAATGCACCAGCCCAACCCTTGGCAGAACCGAGAACGTCGGAGTTAGAGAAACCACCGCAGAATACGATGAAGTTCACATCCTCCAGTGTCTCACGGCCAGAAATCAAGTCGGTCATCATGACATCCTTTACATCGAAGCCGGCGAGATACATAGAGTATGCCATCTCACGCTCACCGTTGGTACCCTTCTCACGGATGATAGCAGCCTTGATGCCAGATGGTTTGCGACGGTTTGCGTCGAGGCTGTAGCTAGCGAGGGTTCCCTTGAAGCCATAACCGAAGTTCATCTCGATAGGCTGCTTCTTATAGTTGGTGTAACGCTTCTTAGCCATACCGTTCATGCTCTGCTTGCGGTCGAGGAGATAAGAGGTCTTATACCAGTCGTCGCGCAATGCATCGATATCAAACTCATGCTCGAAGCCTTCCTTCTTGATGATGATCTTGCGGAGCTCAGGAGCTGGATAACCAATCTTGGCATAACCGATACCGTTCTCATCGAAGAATGCCTTCAATTCGTCCTTGTGAGCATCGCTTACCTGGATGACAACACCTGGGTTCTCGGCGAAGAGAGTCTTGATGATGTCGGCATCAGCGATGTCGTGGAGGTTGATCTTCATACCGCCCTCTACGTTAGCGAATGTCATCTCGAGGAGAGTTGTAATCAAACCACCGGCACTGATATCGTGACCAGCCATTACCCAACCGCGGTTGATGAGCTCTTGTACGGCGTTGAAGCAGTCAACGAAGTACTCTGGGTTCTTTACGGTAGGAACATCGCTGCCCACCTTGCCCAGGCTCTGTGCGAAGGCAGAACCACCGAGGCGCTGCTCGTCGAAGCTGAAGTCGATGTGGTAGAGGCTAGAGTTCTTGTCGTTGACGAGAACTGGGCTAACCACCTTCTTGATATCTGAAACTTCACCACCTGCACTGACGATAACGGTACCTGGAGCGATGATCTTCTCGCCGTTAGGATACTGCTGGGTCAATGAGAGGGAGTCCTTACCTGTTGGTACGTTTACGTGGATGGCGCAGCAGAAGTCTGACAATGCCTTCACACCCTCGTACAGACGAGCATCCTCACCCTTCTGGCTACGGCAAGGCCACATCCAGTTAGCAGAGAGGCTGATGCTGTCCATGCCATCTGCCAATGGAGCCCATACGATATTGGTCAATGACTCTGCTACAGAGAGTACAGAACCTGCCTTAGGATCGGCAAGACCTGCCTGAGGAGCATGACCCATTGCTGTTACGATACCCTTCTCGCCACGGTAGTCGAGTGCTACGACACCACAGTCGGAAAGTGGCAACTGAATCTGACCCTGACCCTGCTGACGGGCAATCTTACCTGTTACGGAACGGTCTACCTTGTTGGTCAACCAGTCCTTACAAGCCACAGCCTCCATCTGGAGAACACGCTGCAAGTACTCGTCGAGGTTATCTGCAGAATAAGTTACATCTTCATATTTGCGCTCTACGGTCTCATCTACCATTACAGTCTTAGGAGTATGACCGAACATCTGAGCTACATCGAGGTCGAATGGCTTCACGCCGTCAGCCTGCTTGAAGCTGAAGTGAGCATCGCCTGTAGTCTCACCAACCACGTACATTGGAGCACGCTCACGGTCGGCAATCTTCTGAACCTCGCTGATATACTTCTCGTCGATGAGCAAGCCCATGCGCTCCTGACTCTCGTTGGCGATGATTTCCTTGGCGCTCAAAGTCTTGTCGCCGATAGGCAACTTAGACATATCGATTTCGCCACCGCACTCTTCTACCAACTCAGAGAGACAGTTCAAGTGACCGGCTGAACCGTGGTCGTGGATGCTGACTACTGGGTTCTCATCGTTCTCAACGAGTGCACGAACCAGGTTGTAGGCACGCTTCTGCATCTCAGGGTTGGCACGCTGAACAGCGTTCAACTCAATACCGTTGCTGTAACGGCCTGTATCAACAGAAGAAACAGAACCACCACCAAGACCGATGCGATAGTTGTCACCACCTACTACGACAACCTTGTTGCCCTTCTGTGGCTCACCCTTCTTGTAGTCACGCTTCTTGCCGTAGCCTACACCACCAGCAAGCATGATCACCTTATCGTATGCATACTTCTCGCCGTTCTCCTCGTGCTCGAATGTAAGCACAGAACCGGTGATGAGAGGCTGACCGAACTTGTTACCGAAGTCTGATGCACCATTAGATGCCTTGATCAGAATCTGCTCTGGAGTCTGATAGAGCCACTTACGCACTGGCATGATGTCTTCCCAGTCGCGCTCAGCATCGCTCTTGCCATTGTCATCCTTCAGGCGAGGATAAGCAGTCATGTAGCAGGCAGTACCTGCGATAGGCCATGAACCTACACCACCACCCATACGGTCGCGGATCTCACCACCTGTACCGGTAGCAGCACCGTTGAAAGGCTCTACGGTAGTAGGGAAGTTGTGAGTCTCAGCCTTCAGAGAGATGACACTCTCGATATCCTTCACCTGGAAGAAATCGCTGGTAGTCTGATCGGCTGGAGCAAACTGCTCGATGACAGGACCCTGAGAGAAAGCTACATTATCCTTATAGGCAGAGAGAATCTTGTTAGGGTTCTCCTGAGTGGTCTTCTTGATCATGCTGAAAAGAGAAGATTCCATCTCCTTGCCGTCGATGATAAACTGGCCGCCGAAGATCTTGTGGCGGCAGTGCTCTGAGTTGATCTGTGCGAAGCCGAAGATTTCGCTGTCGGTGAGAGGTCGTCCGTTCTCTTTCTCCAGCTTGTGGAGATAAGCCATTTCGTCCTCGCTGAGGGCAAGACCCTCTTCCTCGTTGTACTTCTCGAGGTCATCGACGTACTTGATTGGTTCTGGCTCGTGGTTCACGGTGAACACATCCTGTCCGATACCGTTGTACATACGCTGGAGCATTGGGTCGTGCTCAGCGTCCTCGCTATCCACAGGGAAGTACTCCTCGATACGCGAAATGCCGTTAAGACTCATGTTCTGAGTTATCTCAACGGCATTCGTACTCCAAGGAGTAATCATTTCACGGCGTGGGCCAACATAGAAGCCCTGCAACTGCTGGGCGTCCTCTAAAGTTGCGTCACCATAAAGCCAACAAAGTTCATTGATTTCGTCCTGAGATGGTTTGTGGTCAATCTCGGTCGCAATCACACTCTTAGATGGAGTTCTGAAAAAAAGAATCATACT
>URYG01000043.1 GCA_900551985.1 uncultured Prevotella sp.
AGCAGACCCAGCTGGAGAATTTTATGGCACAGTGTCGTCCAGGTGATCAGGATCTCTTGCCTATGATCGACGTAGAGACCAAGAGTGGTCTGGAAACAGAAGAGTTTTGCGACTCACTCTTTAAGTTCCTGCATCTCGTGGAAAAGGCATACAGGCAGAAGCCGCTCATCTATACGGGTGCCAACTTCTATGACCATTATCTTCTGGGAAAGCTCGACAGCTACAAGCTGATGATAGCCCAATATACCAAGCGTGAGCCTGTGCTCAAGGATGGAAGAGACTTTGAAATGTGGCAATATACCGGTAAAGGAAAACTGAACGGTATCAACGGCTACGTGGATAAGAGCAGATTCATGGGCAGGCATCGATTGAGAGAGATTAGATTCAGACACAGATAAGACATTGAACTTTGAACTTGGAGCTTTGAACTTGATGATTAGTTTCAAGGTAAAGAGGGAATATGGTCTGAAAACATGGAATCATGAATAATTTTAGTAAAACATAAACTTTAAATAAAACTATGGCAATTATTAAATGTCCAGAATGTGGTCGCCAAATCAGTGACAAGGCTCCTACCTGTCCTAGTTGTGGCGTTGAGATAGCTGGTAAAATCACTAAATGCCCTCATTGCGGTGAGGTTTATTTCAGCAGTCAGGAGATGTGCCCAAACTGTCATGAGATCGCTGTTGGGGTTACGCATCCTGTTGTATCATCTGCAGCTGTAAAAGATTCAACACCGGTTGCACCACCTGCTCCGGTATCTTCTCCTGCTTCAGAGATTTCTTCTACTTCTCATGTAGTATCTCCTACTCCTCAGGCAGCACCTCCTACCCCTCCTGCCCCACCAGTACCTCCTGTACGTCGTCCTGTTGTTACTGCGAATGGAAATGATGGCGGAGAGGGTAATACTCCTCAGGAACCACAGAAGAAAAAGAACACCCGCTCTATCTTCATCATCTCATTCATCTTTGCAGTCTTGGCGTGTGGCATTATGTATTACTTCTACGACAGTGCCAATCGCAATAAGGAGATGGAAGCTTATGAGTATGCGATGCAAAGCAGCGACCCGATGGTACTGCAGAGTTATCTCGATACCTACAAGGATGCAGATGAAGCACATCGCGATTCCATCATGGCTCATCTTGACCTGTTGAAGCAGAACGACCAGGATTGGACCAATGCGGTAGTGAGCGGATCAAAAGAGGCATTGGAAGCATATCTCCAGAAGTACCCAAACAGCTTGCACAAGCAGGAAGCTTTGCTTAAAATAGATTCCCTCGACTGGAATGTGGCTAAGGCTGCAGATACAGCTGATGCCTACCAGGCATATTTGAATGCTCATACAGATGGTGCTCATATCGAAGAGGCAGAGAATGCCCTGAAGAAGGTGAAGAGCCGTGACCTCCAGCCAGAAGAAAAGCAGATGGTAAGCGGCTTGTTCCGTCAGTTCTTCCAGAGCATCAATTCCCATAATGCGGATGGATTGACAGCTACCTGTGAGGATATTCTCTCTTCCTTGCTCGGTAAGAATTCGGCTACTAAGGCTGATGTCGTTACCTTTATGGACAAGCTCTATAAAGACAATGTTGCCAATATGAACTGGCACATCAACAACGACTACCAGATCAAGAAGCGCGAGGTTGGCGATGAGGAATATGAGTATCAGGTACAGTTCTCTGCCCGCCAGGACGTAGATTTGACAGATGGAACCAAGAAGGAACAGCTCTTTAAGATTTCTGCAGTTGTTTCACCTGATGGCAAGGTTTCTGCTTTCAATATGAACAAGGTTTCAGAGCCACAGCAATAGATGAGTCCTGATTAAAAGATTCGTAAGTTCAAAAAAAAGAATCATAAGATTCAAAAACAATATAAAAAGAAAGCTCCGATGGAATCAACATTCCACCGGAGCTTTCTTTTTTCCTTTTACTTTGCTTCCTTCATCTGTCGGAGCAATTCCTTCTGTTTTTCATTCAAACCAGTAGGCAACTTCACGTTATAGGTAATCATCAGATCACCGAAGGTTCCATCACCTCTGTCATAACCCTTGCCGCGAACACGTACCTTGGTACCGTTCTGGGTTTCCGGTTTGATCTTCAGTTTAATCTTTGAACCATTGCTCAATGTGATGATACCCTCACCACCGAGCAATGCGGTGTACATGTCAATATTCACATTCATGTTCATCTCGCCCGTATTCGTTCTGGCGCTATGACCACCGCAGCCACCGTTGCATCCACCTGTGCCATATTCTGCACCGGCACCGAAACCAGCACCTGCTCCGCTGAATCCGCCGAAACCACCGAACCCGGCACCTTGTGAACCACGGGCACGACCGCCGCCGAAGAGATTTTCGAAGAAGCTGGAGAAACCGCCTCCTCCACCGCCGAAGCTACTGAAGTCGAAGCCTTCGAATGGATTTCCACCAGCGGCACCTCCGCCGGCTGCTCCATCATAGCCTCCGCCACCGAAGCCTCCTACATTCTTCCACTGTTCGCCGTACTGGTCGTACTTAGCACGCTTGTCCGGATCGGAAATCACCTCATACGCCTCGTTCAGCGCCTGGAACTTAGCCTTTGCCTTAGGGTCGTTAGGATGCAAATCCGGATGAAACTGTTTGGCACGCTTGCGATATGCAGCGCGCACATCCTTCTGCGGGATGTTCTTATCTACACCGAGAATCTTGTAATAATCTACAAATGCCATAGTATAATACCTCCTATTTTTATGATTTTTATAAGAATCCAACAAAAAGTATGCCGTAATTGCCAACTTTTTTGTAATTTTGCAGTTGAAACAAATAAATTCGAGAAAAAGTATGAAACAGTTATTCGCAGCGCTCTTGTTGGCGCTCACTTTTAATTCGCAGGCAATGGCACAGCAGCGCACCGTCAAACTCAGAGTGATTCAGACAAGTGATGTTCATGGTTCTTTCTTCCCATACGATTTCATCAATCGTAAACCGAAGGCTGGAACCCTGGCACGTGTGTCCTCTTATGTAAACGATCTGCGCAAGACCTATAAGGACAATGTCATCCTCCTGGAGAATGGCGATATCCTTCAGGGACAACCTACCTGCTATTTCTATAATTATGTCAACACCCAGGCTCGTAATGTGGCAGCTGATGTAGTCAACTATATGAAGTATGATGCCCAGGCGTTCGGTAATCACGATGTAGAGACCGGTCATGCGGTTTACGATAAGTGGATCAAGGAGTTAAACTGTCCGGTGCTGGGTGCCAACATCATTGATACCAAGACCGGTGAGCCTTATGTGAAGCCTTATATCATCCTGAACCGTGAGGGGGTGAAGATAGCTGTGCTCGGTATGCTGACTCCTGCTATTCCTAACTGGCTGACAGAGAATCTCTGGAGCGGAATGAAGTTTGAGAATATGGTGACCAGTGCCCGTAAATGGATGAAGATTATCCAGGAGAAGGAGAAACCGGACGTTGTCATCGGTGTCTTCCACAGCGGTAAGGATGGCGGTATTGTCACTCCTGAATATGAGGAGGATGCCTCTCTGCGGGTAGCAAAGGAGGTGCCAGGCTTCGATATGGTACTCTTCGGACATGACCATACCCGCTACAATGAGACAATCCAGAATGTGGAGGGCAAGCCTGTGGTTTGTCTCGATCCTGCCAATAATGCCCTGAATGTGGCAGACGCCGAGGTAACCATTATCCTGGACAAGAAGAAGGTGAATGGCAAGAAACAGTATGTTGTGACAGACAAGAAGATAGTTGGCAGTCTGCCAGATGTGACAAAATGTCCTATTGATGAGGATTTCATGAAGGCATTCGAGCCACAGATTGCAGAAATCAACAAGTTCGTAGGCAAGCAGATCGGAACTTTCAAGAATACCATCCATAGCCGCGAGTCTTTCTTCGGCAACTGCGCCTTCAATGATTTCATCCTCAACCTGCAGCTTCAGATTACGAATGCTGATATCGCCTTCAACGCGCCCCTCCAGTTTAATTCTACCATCCAGGCGGGACCTATCTACGTTGGTGACATGTTCAATCTCTATAAATATGAGAACCAGCTCTACGTGATGCGTCTTACCGGTGAGGAAATCCGCAAGCATCTGGAGATGAGCTATGATCTCTGGGTGAATACGATGAAGAGTCCTGATGACCATCTGCTCCTGCTCGATACCCAGACCAAGGGCGATCAGCAGCGTCTGGGCTTCAAGAACCTCTCCTTCAACTTCGACAGTGCTGCCGGTATTGATTATGAGGTGGATGTTACCAAGCCAAACGGCGAGAAGGTGAAGATTCTGCGTATGAGCAATGGTCAGCCTTTCGATGAGAAGAAGTGGTATAAGGTAGCAGTGAACAGTTATCGTGGCAATGGTGGCGGCGAGCTCCTTACCCGCGGTGCCGGTATTCCAAAGGATAGTCTGGATAGCAGAATCATCTATCGCAGTGAGCGCGACCAGCGTTACTATCTGATGGAGGCCATCGAAAAGATGGGAACTGTGGATGCCAAGCCAAACAACAACTGGAAGTTTGTGCCGGAAGCATGGACTAAGCCTGCTGCCCAGCGTGACTATGATTTGCTTTTTGGAAAAAAGCAATAGCCCCCAAAAACGCCGGGAACTACCCGTCAAAGCATATCATAAAGTTCAAAGTTCAATATTCAAAGTTCAAAGTAAAGAATGAAGTATTGGTTTATATTTTGCAAGACAGATATCTTGCTCGAGAAGAGAGAAGATGGAACCTATACGATTCCATGTAGTGAGGAAAGTCCGATAGCAACCAAGCCTTGGACCCATATCCTCAACATCACACCGATGAATGACGGTACGGAAGTGAAGACTTTCACCATTCCTGAGCCCGTAACCGACAACCCGAAATATGAGATGTGCGGTTTGCGCCCTAGCTTTTACAAGCTCTCCCCAGAGTTGTATCAGAAGGCGGGAAAATGTCAGGAACTGAACTATTGGGATATGAACACCCAGTTTTGCGGTGTATGCGGTTCGCCGATGAAGATGTCAACTGATATCAGTAAGAAGTGTACCGAGTGTGGCAAGTCTGTCTGGCCATCTCTCGCTACAGCCATCATCGTTCTTATCAAGAAGGGCGATCAGGTGCTGCTGGTTCATGCCCGCAACTTCAAGGGCAACTTCGATTCCCTGGTAGCCGGTTTTGTGGAAACTGGTGAGAGTCTGGAGGAAGCCGTTCATCGTGAGGTGATGGAAGAAACCGGTCTGACCATCAAGAATCTCAAGTATTTCGGTTCCCAGCCATGGCCGTTCCCAAGTGGCTTGATGGTAGGATATACAGCCGAATATGTAGATGGCGAGATTCATCTTCAGAAGGAAGAGCTTTCCCGCGGCAAATGGTTCAGCAAGGACAATCTCCCTATCCTGCCGGAGAAATTATCGATTGCCCGCAAACTCATTGATGCCTGGTTAGAGAATAGAATATAGTAATCTTATGCCCTGAAGGGGCAATGTGTTAAAATTAGATATACAAAGATGAAAGAGAAACTTTGGAATGCGAATTACATCAAAGTGATGACCACCAACTTTCTGCTCTACTTTGCCTTCTATCTCCTCACCCCACTCCTCCCACTCTATCTGAGCGAGACCTTCGGGGCAACCAAGGATGTCATCGGCATTGTACTGAGTGGATATACGGTGGCGGCACTCATCATCCGTCCCTTCAGCGGATATGTGGTGGATGGATTTTCCCGCAAAAAAGTACTGATGATCTGTCTGACGGCTTTTGCCATCTTCTTTGCAGGATACATAGCAGCCAGTACCATCCTGATGTTTGCCATATGCCGAACTCTGCATGGTGGACCATTCGGAGCGGTAACTGTAGCCAACAGCACCTGTGCCATTGATGTCTTGCCAGCCAGCAGGCGCAATGAGGGTATCGGTCTTTATGGATTGAGCAACAACTTCGCCATGGCGATAGCCCCTTCCATCGGTATCTATCTGCACAATCTGGTGGGTAGCTATATGGTATTGTTCTGGATAGCCTTTGTGGTAGCCATTGCTTCTGTGGTGATTGCAGGAACGGTGAAACTCCCAGAGAAGGAAATCATCAGAAACAAGGAGAAGCTCTCGCTCGACCGTTTCTTCCTGACCCGCGCCTGGCTGTTGGCCATCAACATCTGCATGTTTGGTTTCTGCTGGGGGGTACTGAGCAACTATCTCGCCATTTATAGTAAGGAGGAATTAGGCATTACCGGAGGAACGGGTACCTATTTCGCCATTCTCTCTATGGGATTGTTCCTGAGTAGATTGCAAGGCAGAAAGGCTTTGAGTCAGGGTAAGCTGGCCCAGAATGCAGCCGAAGGAATGCTTATATCGCTTGTTGGTTTTACGATATTCGTAGCCATCAAGCATCCGGTAGCCTACTATCTTTCAGCTGCATTGATAGGATTGGGAAATGGTCACCTGTACCCTGCCTTCCTGAATATGTTTATCAATGTTGCCCGCCACGACCAGCGTGGTACTGCCAACAGCAGTATCCTGACCGGTTGGGACCTGGGATTTGGAATCGGT
This sequence comes from uncultured Prevotella sp., assembly GCA_900551985.1. Classification (GTDB taxonomy): domain Bacteria; phylum Bacteroidota; class Bacteroidia; order Bacteroidales; family Bacteroidaceae; genus Prevotella. Next base: position 6,518 of record URYG01000043.1, read on the forward strand.
TGTCTTCTGGGTGGTGTTGTAGCCGAGCATTTCGGTTATAGTGGTGCCTTCTGGATGGTAGCAATCGAAAATGCCGCAGCAGTGGTATTGTTCTTTGCCGCATCCAAGACGTTCTTTGAAAAAAGAAGACGAAACGATTAGCAGAGGAATAGAAAAGTATAAGTTTTTTCCTGGTAAAAGTTTTGCATCCATCAAGGGCAAAACTTTTACCCTTAAGGCTAGAAATATTTTCCCTTAAGGGAAATTATATTTTTCCTTAAGGATAAATCTTTTTTTCCTTAAGGGTAATGTTTCAGCTGGTTAAACCGATATGGAAGTCAAGTTAAAGAAAAAGAGCATTCGTAAGGATTGTGGAAACAAACCCTTTCGAATGCTCTTTGCATTTTTCTTACATGCAGTTCTCTCTTAGAATGGGAGATCATCTGCGCTGCCTCCTGCTGCTGGAGCTGCTGGCTGAGCAGGAGGGAATGGAGCAGTTGCACCCTGAGCTGGAGCTGGAGCTGCCTGAGGAGCTGCACTTACTGGAGGGAATGGAGATCCAACTGGCTGCATGCCACCCTGCATAGCAGCAACAGCATTAGGATCTACACGCTGAATATTCCAAGCGCGGACACTGTTGAACCAACGACCATTATATTCGTGTGCATCCAAATCAAAAGAAACCAAAAGTTCCTCACCACTCTGGATGTTGAACTGAGCAAGACGGTCTGCTCCGAAAACATCGAAGCAAAGCTTCTTTGGATACTGCTCGTGAGTTTCGATAACGAATGACTGAGCCTTCCACTCACCTCTTGCAGAAACGCCGCTTCTTTCAGGTAAAACGGCAATTACCTTTCCTTGTAATTCCATATTATTATTTTAAAAATTGTTTCAATCCTTCGCCTGCCGAGCCCCATTTCCATCGAGAATCAAAAGATGTATGAAGAGGCTCAAAAACGAGTGAATCTATCTACTATTTTTCTTTCTGACTGCGAAATTACTAAAAATAGTTTTAAAACAAAAACATTTCTTCGATTATTTTTGTCTATCCCCAATATTTTTTGTATTTTTGTGCTCATAATTGCGCAAATGCCCCAATTTACCCGTCAAGTAAGGAGCATCAGCCATAAATATGAGATAAGTAATATAGAAAATTAATAATATAAAATAACGACTCATGAGATTTACAGTTTCAAGTTCAGCATTGAGCAGCAAGCTCAATATGCTTGCTAAGGTGATCGGCAGCAAGAATTCTCTGCCTATCCTTGACAATTTCCTGTTCCAAGTAGCCAACGGCGAGATGACCATCACCGCAAGCGACAGTGACAACATCATCAAGAGTACCATCGCTCTCACTGACAGCGATGGCGAAGGCGAGTTCTGCGTTGCCAACCGCGTCATCCTGGATGCATTGAAGGAGTTGCCTGAGCAGCCTCTCAGCTTCGATGTAGATACAGATAGTTTTGCCATTAAGATTGTATATCAGAATGGTCTCTATAATTTCACAGGCTTGAATGCTGAAGACTATCCTCCAACACAGGATATGGGTGATGGCTGCACTACCCTCGTCTTGCCAGCACAGGTGCTGATCGACAATATCAACCGTTCTCTCTTTGCAACAGCCAGCGATGAGCTGCGCCCTGTAATGAACGGTATCTATTTCGACCTTACTCCAGATTCGCTTGCCATCGTAGCAAGTGATGGTCATAAGTTGGTAAGAAGCAAGAACTTCACTATCAAGAGTGAAACTCCTGCTTCATTCAACCTGCCTAAGAAGCCAGCATCATTGCTGAAGAACATTCTGAGCAAGGATGATGAGGCTATCATCAAGTTTGATGCACGCAGAGCTGAGATTCAGTTTAGTGACGGCGTATTGAAATGCCGCCTCATTGATGGTCGCTACCCTAACTACAACTCCGTGATTCCAGCCAACAACCCATGTGAGATAACCGTAGATCGCAAGGGCTTGCAGAGTGCATTGCGCCGTGTATTGCCATTTGCCAGCGAGAGCAGCCAGCTGATCCGTTTCCATATTGAGAGCGGCCGTTTCGAGGTTTCTTCAGAAGACATCGACTTCTCTACTTCTGCCAAGGAAGTATTGGCTTGCGAATATAGCGGTTCCAGCATCAGCATCGGTTTCAAGGGTAGCAGCTTGATGGAAATCCTGGGTAATCTGAACAGCGACCAGGTTGTCTTCCACTTGGCTGATCCTAGCCGTGCCGGTATCATTGTACCAGCTGAGCAGCCAGAAAATGAGGACATCCTCATGCTCATCATGCCAATGCTCCTTAACGAATAAGGAGCTTGGTTCATCTAAACACCCCTTCCTATTCAGAAATATATAGTTATAAATACTTGAAGTAATGAAATTAAATCTTACTAAGCCTCTGATCGTGTTCGACCTAGAGACTACCGGTCTTGACATGGTGAAAGACAGAATCATCCAGATCTCCTATATCAAGGTGTATCCAGATGGAACAGAGGTACGTAAAAACCAGTTTATCAATCCAGAGAAGCCAATCCCTGATGAGGTGGTTGCACTTACTGGTATCAGTAATGATGATGTGAAGGATGCACCAACCTTCAAGCAGTTGGCAGCTACCTTCAACCAGGAGTTCTCCGGTTGTGATTTTGCTGGCTATAACTCCAATCATTTCGATGTGCCTATGCTTGCAGAGGAATTCCTGCGTGCCGGCATCGATTTCGATTTCTCTAAGTGTCGCCTCATTGATGCCCAGAATATCTTTATGAAGATGGAGCGCCGTAACCTGGCTGCTGCCTACAAGTTCTATTGCGGCAGAAAGATGGAAGAAGATTTTGAAGCTCACCGTGCCGACCAGGATACCGAGGCTACCTATTGCGTACTGAAAGGCGAATTGGACCGTTATGCTCCTGGTGTTCAGGAGGAAGCCGACCGTGTGCTCAACAATGACATGGACGAGCTTGCTGAGTTCTCCAAGCGCAACGACAATGTAGATTTTGCCGGACGTATCGTTTGGCAGGAGTTGAAGGATGCTGACGGTAATGTGATACTCGACGAAAAGGGAGAACCACGCAAGCACGAGGTATTCAACTTCGGCAAGTACAAAGGATGGGATGTGGCAGAGATCCTGACCAAGGATCCTGGTTACTTCACCTGGGTATTGGGAAGCGATTTCACCAACAATACCAAGCAGGTACTCACCCGTATCCGTCTGCGCGAGTTCAACAAGAGAATGGGAAAATAATATGTTAAAAGGAAAGAAAATCGTATTGGGCATTACGGGTTCCATTGCAGCCTACAAGTCATGCCTTATCATCCGTGGTCTCATCAAGAAGGGAGCTGAGGTGCAGGTGGTCATTACGCCAGCCGGCAAGGAGTTCATTACCCCTATCACCCTCTCTGCGCTGACCCACAAGCCTGTGGTAAGCGAGTTCTTCTCGCAGCGTGATGGAACCTGGAATTCGCACGTGGATCTCGGTCTCTGGGCGGATGCGATGGTCATTGCACCATGTACGGCATCTACCATGGGCAAGATGGCGCATGGCATTGCCGACAACATGCTCATCACCACCTATCTCTCCATGAAGGCTCCTGTCTTCATTGCTCCTGCCATGGACCTTGATATGTACAAGCATCCTTCTACCCAGGCCAACATGAAGACCCTTCTCGGCTATGGTAACCATATCATCGAACCGGAAGTGGGATTCCTAGCTTCTGGATTAGAGGGAAAGGGACGCATGGAGGAACCGGATGTCATCGTGGATTACCTGGATAGATATTTCAAGATGATGGAAAATGCCAATGAGGTGGCTGAAGCAGAATCAGAGAACCTTGAAAATACGGAGAAAGATCTCTGCGGTAAGAAAGACCTCTGTGGTAAGAAGGTGATGATTACAGCTGGACCAACCTATGAGAAGATAGACCCTGTGCGTTTCATCGGCAATTATTCTTCAGGAAAGATGGGATTCGCACTTGCTGAGGAATGTCTGCGCCGTGGTGCGGATGTTACCTTGGTGGCAGGTCCTGTCTCATTGGATTGTAGTCCTGCTATCCACCGCATCAATGTGGAGAGCTGTGAGGAGATGTATCAGGCTGCCACTGCAGCCTTTACTTCTTCGGATGCTGCCATTCTCTGTGCTGCCGTTGCAGATTTCCGTCCTGCCAATGTAGCTGATAAGAAAATCAAGCGCGAAAAGGATGACCTGGAGTTGACTCTGGTGCCTACCCATGACATCGCTGCAGCTTTGGGACAGATGAAACAAAAGAATCAGCGAATCGTAGCTTTCGCCCTGGAAACCAACGATGAAGAGAGTAATGCACAGAAGAAGAGAGTGAAGAAAAATGCCGACTTCATCGTGCTCAACTCTACCCGTAATCCGGGCACTACTTTCCGTACTGACGATAATCAGATTACCATCATCTCTGAAAAGGGAAAGAAAGAATATGAAAAGAAACCGAAGACAGAGGTGGCTCACGACATCATTGACGAGCTGGCTCTCCTGTTTTAGTCCGGTATCTTTAGCTGGTGGTCTCCTGTGCTGCAGTCCTTCTGCGATTTCAGCACAGGAGCTGCAAGCTAAGATAACCATCAACCATGCCCAGATCTCGGGCACGGAGAAAGGCGTATTCGACAATCTGCAACAGACCTTGCAGCAATTCGTCAACAATCGTCAATGGACTCATCTTCAGTTTCAGAAGAACGAACGCATCATCTGTAACTTCAATATCACCGTCACCAAGTATGACAGAGACCAGAATCTCTTTACCTGCAAGGCGCTGATACAGGCCAATCGCCCTGTCTTCAATTCGGCATACACCTCCACCTTATATAATAATGTGGATGATAACTTCACGTTTCGTTTTGCCGAATACGACCAGTTGGAGTTCAATGAGCAGCAGATAGACAATCAGCTTACAGCTCTCTTTGCCTATTATGCATATCTTATCATCGGCATCGATCTGGATAGTTTTGCACCCAAAGGCGGTGAAGACATCCTGCAGCGCTGCATGAATCTGACAAACAATGCCCAGAATCTGGATTATCCCGGATGGAAGGCTTTCTCTGATGACCGCAACCGATATGCCATCATCTCAGACTATCTGTCTGGAGCGTTGGAACCCTTCAGACAGTTGCAGTATGACTACTATCGGAAAGGACTCGACGAGATGGCAAATAATGCGGAAAGAGGTCGTACCGAGATAACCGCAGCCCTGGAAACAGGACTGAAGAAGGCGAAGGAAAACCGCCCGCTCAGTTTGTTGCCACAGATATGGACCGACTTCAAGAAGGATGAACTTGCCAACATCTATCGCGGCAAGGGAACCCAAAAGGAAAAGGAGAGCATCTATGAACTCCTCTTCTCCATCAATCCTTCACAGAATAAATATTGGGATCTGGTCAAAGAATGATTTTTCAGGAATCATCTGTCTGGATAGATTTTTCAGGTTGGAATCTTCATGAGATCATCTTCCGGAACGGAAGCTTCTGATAATCAGAATCAGCTTTCCCTTTATATCTTTATCAAAAAGTAGAATAAACTATGCTCAAGCAATTATATATCAAGAACTTCACGCTCATCGACGAGCTGGACATCTCTCTCTATCCTGGCTTCTCCGTCATCACGGGTGAGACAGGAGCAGGAAAGAGTATCATCCTCGGTGCCATCGGACTGCTTCTGGGTAACCGTGCCGACAGCAAGGCTATCAAAGCAGGAAGAGACCGTTGCGTGATAGAGGCTCACTTCGATCTCTCCAGATATGGTATGCAGAAATTCTTCGATGATTACGACATCGACTATGATGCCGATGATACGATCATCCGAAGAGAGTTGACTGCAGCCGGCAAGAGCCGTGCCTTCATCAATGACACCCCGGTGCCTCTCACCCGCATGAGAGAATTGGGAGAGCAACTCGTGGATATACATTCGCAGCATCAGAATCTTCTTCTGCAGAAAGAAGACTTTCAGTTGAATGTGGTGGATATCATCGCTCAGGATGCCGACCAGCTCAAGGTTTACCAAGAGGAGTATCGCGCTTATCGCAAAGCCAAGGAACTTCTGGAAGAGCTGAAAGCCGAGATTGCCAAGAACCGTGAGAACGAGGAGTTTATGCGTTTCCAGCATAAGGAACTGGAGGATGCAAATCTACAGGAAGGCGAATTGGAACAGCTGGAGCAGGAAGCAGAGACCTTGAGTCATTCGGAGGACATCAAGACCGCTCTCTTCGAGGCAGACAATGCGCTTTCGGGAGAAAACGACAGCATACTGGACAAACTGAAGAACGCCACTCATCAACTGGAAAATATCTGTGATGTCTATCCAAGCATAGCTGATGTGGCTGGCAGAATGCAGAGCAGCTATATCGAACTGAAGGACATCGCACAGGAAATCAGCAGTAGTGTAGATCACGTGGAATTCGATCCTAACCGATTGGATGCCATCAATACCCGTCTGGACAAGCTCTACACCCTGCAGCAGAAGTTCCATGTGGAAACGGTAACAGAACTCATTGCCACCCGTGACCGTATCGCCGAACAGCTTGCGCATATCGATAACGGCGATGAAGACATCGAAGAGAAGGAAAAAGAAGTTGCTGCTCTCCTTGCCAAGGCAGAAAAGCAAGCTGCCCTACTCACTTCTATCCGCCAAAAATCAGCAAAGGCCATTGAAAAAGAGATGAAGGGCAGACTCATCCCACTGGGCATTCCGAATGTAAGATTCGAGATTGCCTTCGCTGAAAAACCACTGTCTGGAAATGGTGCAGATAAGGTCAGCTTCCTCTTCAGTGCCAACAAGAGTACACAGTTGCAGCCTGTCAGTCAGGTTGCTTCGGGTGGTGAGATTGCCCGTGTGATGCTCTCGCTGAAGGCTATGATCAGTGGAGCCGTGAAGTTGCCAACCATCATCTTTGATGAGATTGATACCGGAGTAAGCGGCAAGATAGCAGAAAAGATGGCAGATATCATGGAAGAAATGGGACTCCAGAACCGACAGGTACTGTCTATCACCCACCTGCCACAGATAGCAGCCAAGGGAAGCCACCATTACAAGGTGTTGAAGGAGGAAACCGAGAATGGAACCATCTCGCACATGAAAGAGCTCAACAACCAGGAGCGCATTGAGGAAATTGCCCAGATGCTCAGTGGTAGTGACATCACGCAGGCAGCTCTTGCCAATGCCAAAGAATTATTGAGAATATGAAAAGAATAAATATGATCATGATGGGACTGATGCTGGGTGCATCATCCCTCTTCGCTCAGCCAGGCTCTGTACAGAAAGCCGCCAAGAGCGTATTTACACTCACCACCTTCAACAAGGATGGTAACATCATCTCTTCTACACAAGGTGTGTTTATTGATAACAAGGGAACGGCTATAGGTACCTTCAAACCGTTTATCGGTGCTGTGAAGGCTACCATCGTTGATGCCAGCGGAAAGTCGATGGACGTGGATGCCATCCTCGGTGCCGATGAGCTTTACGATGTGGCGAAGTTCAGAGTGTTGGGTAATACCACAGCTGCCAACATCGCAACGGCTGAATCACCTGCGGGTAGCAAGGTTTGGCTCGTTCCTTATTCTATCAAGAAGTCACCTTTCCAGCAGGAGGATATCGCAAGCGTTGAGAAGTTTAAGGAAACATACAATTACTACATCTTCTCCAACACCGTACCGGATAATGCAGTGGGTTGCCCATTCGTCAACAAGAACGGTCAGGTGATTGGTATCATGCATAGCAACGGTCAGGTTACTGCCATTGATGCCAACTATGCCAAAGGATTGAAGGTGACAGGACTTTCCACACTGGATGCAGCCCTTCGTGAAACAGGCATCCGTACCGCTCTTCCTGATACAGAACAGGAGGCGATTACGATGATGACGCTCAACAAGTCTCAGGTGTCCCGCGACGTCTATGACAAGTATGCTGATGAGTTTATGACAAAGTTCCCAACTTCTGCATTCGGTTATAAGGAAAAAGCAACTCTTCTCGTAGATAAGAACGAGTTTGCCGAGGCAGCCAAATGTATGGAAGATGGAATCAAGAAATCTTCTGCCAAGGATGAAGCCCACTCCAATTATTCTGATGTCATCTATCAGAAACTGATTTATAAGGGAGATTCTGCCTATACAGCCTGGACTTACGACAAGGCGATAGAAGAGGCACAGAAGGCATACGCCATCAATGCCAATCCTGTGTATCAGCATCAGGAGGCCCGCATCATCTTTACCAAGGGTAATTATCAGAAGGCATACGATATGTTCATCGCCCTGACCAAGACATCGGTCAAGAACCCGGAAATCTTCCTGGAGGCAGCTCAGGCTAAGATTCAGCTCAAGGCTCCTGCTACAGAAATCAAGGTTTTGCTGGACAGTGCAGTCAATGAGGCAAAGAACTCGGGCACCATGGCGGGGCCTTACTATCTGGCTCGTGGTGATTTCCAGGCAGAACAGGGAGAATATCGCAGTGCCATAGCTGACTATAATATGTATGATTCGATTGTCCGTCCTGTTAATCCTGCATTCTTCTATGCAAGATACAAGGCTGAGACCAAGTTGCGTATGTGGCAGCCAGCACTGATTGATATAGCCCGTACCTGCTACCTCGCTCCTAACGAGCCTACTTATTTTGCAGAATGGGCAAGTCTTGACTTGCGTGTGAAGCGATATGCAGAAGGCATCAGTGCTGCCAAGCATTGCATAGAGATTGCTCCAGAATATGCCGATGGCTATCTCCTCCTCGGTTTGCTCCAAATGGAGAACAAGCAGAAGGAAGAGGCCCGCAAGAACCTGGAAAAAGCAAAGGAACTGGGAGATACCCGTGCTGAGGGTTATCTCAAGAAACTGAAATAATAAAATTAAAGGTGCATCAAATAAGATCTGAAGAAGATTCTTTGATGCACCTTTTTTATATCCTATCCACGATAAAAACTCTTGAAAGTGATATAAAACAAAAAGTGGATTAACCTTTCGATTAATCCACTTTTGTGATTCCGTTGGGGTTCGAACCCAAGACCCACAGCTTAGAAGGCTGTTGCTCTAATCCAACTGAGCTACGGAACCAACACTGCTATTTTTCATTAGCGAGTGCAAAGGTAATACTTTTTTGTGAAACTACCAAATTTTCCCGCATCTTTTTTACAATAAAACCGAATATTATGCAACTTTTCTCTTTCTATGAATTGAAAAGCGCATAATATTCGGTATTCCTCATTCTTTTATGCATCCAAAAGAATGAATATCATCTTCTACTTACTATTCAGTAATCAGCGTAAACTCTGAACCAGAAGCATAATCCTGACCATTCTGCTCATTCAATGCACGCAGACGGAAGTAACGAGCCTTGACAGGCTTGTTCAACATCACCTTCTGCAGCTTGGCAGTCTTCTCAAAATGACCCTTCAAGATTGGCTCACCCCAAGTCTTGTTGTCGTTGCTGACGTAGATTTCATAATCCTTGATGCAACCATTCAATGAACCATCCTGGCGTGCCAGGTAAGTAAAGCCCTTGATGACTTTCTGCTTGCCAGCATCGAAGTCAACCCAGTGAGGATACTTCGCCAATGTAATAGAGTACATCGTATGCCAGAATGTAGAAGGATCGCCATCTACCAAGTAGGCTGCATCACCCTCATCAGGCTCCTGGCTGGAAGCAAAGGCAATCTGAAGACCGGATGTCTGCTGATTCTGCTGCATCTTCTTCATAACCTCCTTCACCATCTCACGACCGGTAGCCGAAACCTTCACGATATTTCCAAGCTCGGACTTCACCGCAGGACGGATGATGAATCCGAATGTGGTAGGAGTACTGCGTACCTGATCTGGGGTCAAAGGACCACCCTGTCCACAGCTGGCACCGCCCAATCCTGTAACCTTTGCATCGAGGTGCAAGTGAGTACCACTGCTCTTTGGCAACTGATATGGATGTGCTGCCAAAGTCAACTCCTGCTGACTCCAAGGCAATGCTGATGCAGACATCGTACTATCAGAGATGAATACTACACCCTGCTGGTTGTCGTTAGTAACGGCACACCAACGAACCTCCTCGCGGTTGCCCTGTGCCTGTGGCTTAGGAAGCATGATGCCCTGCTCTGCTACCGGACTGTGGTACCAACCGATAAACTGGCTGGTCTTGCGGTCGTTGTAGTTGTTGACAGGTCCGCGTCCATAATAATCATACTGGTTCAACTCGCTTGGCAATACCATAGAATAGCCGATACGAGGCAAGATGACCTTAGAACGGTTAGCACCGATGGCACTCTGCATCTCGATAGAACCATCCTTATAGATAGTATAGATCTGGCGTGAAGTGAACTTCAGGTCAGCATCTGTCAAGGCATGCTTATTCTTCTCGAAGTTATAGCAAGACTCAGGGTCACGGTCGCGGTTGCTGTAATTCACATCGCATCCCTCCTTACCCTGACTCTCTACTGTGAAGTCGAGCTGGTAAGTACCATCCTTCTTGGCTGTATAGTTCCAGTTCTTCACTACATGCTGCAGGTCGTACAGACCATTCTTGAACCATGCATTGTGGTATCCGATACCGGCATCGTTGTCAGTAGGAGCGCGATATGCATCGAGTTTAGGACCATTGCCATCCTTGATGATATCCTGGCTGCCATACTTCAAGCTATAGATAGCACCGGTATTCAGATCGAATGCCACCTGGAAGTTAGTAGCATTGATGTTGGCACGCTTAGCCGCCTTATCTACCGAAAGCTTCATCGCCTTACCGTTCTTGGCAACAGTAGCGATAGAAGGAGCCGCAACATCAGCGCCCTTCACTCTCAACTGCTCTTCCATCTGAGGATAACCCTTGGCTGCCCATGGCATATCCTTACCCAGAAGGAACTGAACCGTTACGAAGTACTCGCTCTTTGGATCGAGGCTTGCATAATCGTATGGCAAGGTATAGAAGCCCTTCTCACGAGGACCCACGATATTCTTGGCACCCTGCAATGGCTGATTCTTTGAAATGCAGACACCATCCTTATAGAGAGACCATACAATCTGGTAATTCTTGAGAGGCTCGAAGTAGTTCTTGTTGAAGATTTCAATCTGGCCCTGTTTCATATCTACAGCCTTCACGCCTACATTCTGATAAACCTTCTTTACCTCATAGTACTGAGCCTTAGGTGAGAAGTCTGGGCGAACGATACCATTCATACAGAACATACCGTCGTTTGGCTTGTTGTCCTTACCGAAGTCACCACCGTATGCCCAGTAGGTCTTGCCGGTTACAGGATCCTGCTTGTTAATGGCCTGATCTACCCAGTCCCAGATAGCTCCACCCATGAAGAAGTTGGTGCTCTCGATGGCATCCCAGTAATCTATCAGGTTACCGCAGGCATTACCCATGGAGTGAGCATACTCAGAAATGTGGAACGGATACTTCAGCTTGTACTTGCCCTGTACGGCTCCCTGAACCCAGGCGATGGAAGGATACTGGGTGAAGCGTGGAAACATCAACCATGTGCGCA
>URYG01000044.1 GCA_900551985.1 uncultured Prevotella sp.
CAGAGAGCTTCGCTGTGGTTGTTGTAGCCAAAGTAGGACACATACCGAGGAGCAACACGAAGGTAGGGTTCTCCTTGATGAGTCCGTTCATCAAAATTTTCATATTACTCATATCGGCTTATCCTTTCTTTTCGTTATGTTCAACTTTAGACGCACCGCTCTCAGCATCAGCTTTCTGAGATGCACCACTCTCGCCATCTACACTCTTACCTGCATAGGCAGCATAAGCCTGATTGATAGCCTTGAGGAAGGCACGGCTGGTAATAGTTGATGCGGTGATGGCATCTACTGCATTGCCGCCCTTATCGTCCTTACTCACGTGGAGGTCGCCATCCTTTGGAGTCTTTCCGATGATGCTACCCTTTCCGTCTTTCTGGAACCAGGTAGTTGCCTTGGCACCCAGACCTGGAGTCTCTGAAGCCTGAAGGATGGTGTAACCCATGATCTTGCCCTCGGTATCAAAACCTACGAGCACCTTCAAGTCGCCACCGAAACCGCCGGTAGTACTCTCTACGGCAGCACCCAACTCCTTGCCACTCTTGTCAGAGCACTTGTGGAGGATAAAGGTAAACTCCTTGCCGCCAAACTCCTGCTTCACCTCTTCAGGGTCAGCCACCTGGAGTTCTTCAGTACCCATCACACTCTTGATACCGGTAGCCAGACTCTGGGCAGCCTTCTCGGCGATAGGACCTGAAGTAAGATTGTTGATACAAGCCAGCACGACACCCACAACGAGCGCTACACCTACGAGTACCAAAACCATGTTCTTTAATGATGATTCTAATTTCTGCATGTCTCAATCCTCCTTATTTCTTAGCTGGCTTCTCACCGAAGCGCTTTGGTTTAACGTATGTGTTAATAAGAGGTGTGAACGCATTCATGATAAGAATGGCGAACGACATACCTTCCGGATAGCTACCCCAGTTACGGATGATAACGGTCAGGAGACCGATGCAGACACCATAGATGAGCATACCCTTGTGAGTCATTGGCGATGTTACGTAATCGGTAGCCATAAAGATGGCACCGAGCATCAAACCACCACTGAAGATGACAGCCAGAGGATTGGCATAAACCGGATTAGCCAAATGCATCAAACCGCTGAAAACGAATACGGTAGCGATGATGCTGACAGGAATATGCCAGGTAATAACCTTCTTCCAGAGCATGTAAGCCAAACCGAGCAACAGGGCGAAAGCACAAACCTCACCGGTTGTTCCGGCACCGAAGGTATCTCCAGTTGCACCGAAAAGCAGGCTCATAGAATCAGGCAACTGATTCAGGAGAGAAGCATCGCCAGTCTTGATGGCTGTCTTCATGATAGCCAGCGGTGTAGCACCTGTTGTAGCATCGGTATAGCTGAGCATCTGTCCTGCCACAGGCCATGAAGTCATCTGGGCAGGGAAGCTGACGAGCAGGAAGCAACGGCCCACCAAAGCGGGATTGAAAGGATTATTACCCAGACCGCCGAAACTCATCTTACCTACACCGATGGCAAACAAGGCACCGATGATGATGATCCAGAGAGGAAGGTTACTTGGCAAGTTCATGCCGAGCAAGAGACCGGTGATGATGGCAGAACCATCGAGCAAGCTGGTCTCTTCCTTCAGGAGATATTTTGTAATTGCCCACTCAAAGAAGACGCAGGCTGCCACAGAGGTGAGCAGAACGACTGCTGAACCCAAGCCGAAGAAATAGAAAGATGCGAGGATGGCAGGCACGAGGGCGATAATCACTCCGTACATGTTCTTCTCCACGCTCTCATTTCCGTGGGCATGTGGCGATAATGAAACGATTAATTTTCCCATTTTACTTAATCAAGTATTTGGTTTGTTTTTACTTTTATTCTTTACTTCTTGGCACTTCGTGCTCTGATGATACCCATCACTGCTGCCTTACCGTTGATGATGTTATCGAGGATAGGACGATGAGATGGACAGGTGAACTGGCATGAACCGCAGGCGATGCAGGATGTTACCTCCTCTGCCTCCAGGCGCTCATAATCCTTCACTACGCTCAGGGTAGCAAGCAAGTATGGCTCCAGACCCATTGGGCAGGCATCCACACACTTGGCACAGCGGATACATGGCTGAGCCTTCTTGCGATGAGCATCCGCATCGGTTAATACGGTGATAGAGTTGGTACCCTTGGTTACAGGAACATCGAGGCTGATCACAGCCTTACCCATCATCGGACCACCAGCCAACACCTTGTTGTCGCCTTCTGGCAAACCGCCACAGTTGTCAATCATCAGAGAGAATGGAGTTCCCATACGCACGAGGAAGTTGCCAGGATTCTTCACCTGCTTTCCGGTAACAGTGGTATAGCGCTCGAAGAGAGGCTTATTCTTCATAACTGCCTGATAAACAGCAAAGGCAGTACCTACATTCTGAACAATTGCTCCAACGTTGACCGGGATAGCAGGAGGTGCAGGAACCTGACGGCGAATGACGGCATCCACCAACTGCTTCTCACCACCCTGAGGATACTTCTTGGCCAGAGGAACGATCTCGATACGAGAATCATTGGCTGTCTTTTCCTCGAAGAGCTTGATGGCAGCAGGCTTGTTGTCCTCGATACCGATGTAGCCCTTCTCTACCTTGGCCGCCTTCATCAGAAGGTTCAAGCCAACGAGAATCTCATCGGCATGCTCCATCATCAGGCGATAGTCGGCTGTGATATAAGGCTCACACTCTACACCATTGATGATGACGCACTCAGCCTTGGCTCCTGGAGGAGGACAAAGCTTGATGAAAGTTGGGAAACCGGCACCACCCATACCAGTGACACCAGCCACCTTGATACGGTTGACAATCTCTTCTGGAGTCAGCTCAGCATGAGCCTCAAGAGTCTCGAGTTTATCAGAGCGGTCGATGCTCTCCTCCCACTCGTCGCCCTCTACATTAATAATAATGCAAGGCTTGCGATAACCGGTAGCATCAATAGTTGTATCTACCTTGAACACGGTTCCAGAAACGGAACTGTAAATAGGAGCACTCACAAAGCCACCAGCCTCAGCGATGAGTGTACCCACCTTCACCTTGTCGCCCTTGGCAACTACAGGCTTGGCAGGAGCACCGATGTGCTGACCAAGTGGGAAAATAGCCTGCATAGGGAGAGGAGCTACCTGAGTAGCCATCTCGGCAGTAATCTTATTCTCTTCTGGGTGAACTCCACCAATTCTAAAAGTTCTCAAATTCATGATTTAATCCTCCTTCTTTACTTCAGCAGGTGCAGCAACTGGAGCTTCTGCTACAGGAGCAGTCTCAGCAGCTGGCTTTGCCTTCTTAACTGGGAAATTTACTTTTACGAGAGCACCTGTTGGGCATTCGTCAACACACTTGGTACACATGCGGCACTTGTTGAAGTCAACATAAGCCACATTGTTCTCAATGGTGATAGCATCAAACTTGCAGGCCTTCTGACATTTACCGCATCCGATGCAAGCAACGCTACAAGCCTTTTTGGCAACAGCACCCTTGTCGTGGTTCACGCACTGAACGTAAACACGGCGACCCTTTGGCCCCTTCTTACGAAGCTCGATGATATGACGTGGGCAAGCCTTGGCGCAAGCACCACAACCCGTACACTTCTCCTCATCAACCTCAGGAAGGCCCGTCTCAGGATTGATAGAGATGGCACCGAACTGGCAGGCAGCCACACAATCACCACAACCCAGACAGCCGAATCCGCAGCCGGTTTCACCAGCACCACAAGAATTCATAGCAGCACAAGTGTGCAAACCATCATACTCGGCGATGCGAGGACGATGCTCGCAAGAACCATTACAACGAACCACTGCCACCTTAGCCTCTGTGTTAGCCACAGCCAGGCCCAGGAGATCAGCCACCTTGCCCATCACGTCGGCACCACCCACAGGACACATCAGTCCGTCGATGCTACCGGCATCAGCACCCTTGACCAGCGCTGCAGCCATACCAGAACATCCGGCAAAACCGCAACCGCCGCAGTTGGCACCAGGAAGAATCTCTCCTACCTGTCCCAATCGAGGGTCTTCTTCGACGGCAAACTTCTTGGAAACTCCGAAGAGCACCAGCGCTGCTACCAGCGCAATGGCTCCGAGCACCAAGACAGCACTCAAAATTAAATCCATAATAGTTTGTATTTGTTTTGTTAATATTTCTAGTTATTCCGATATCAGCCCACATCTTGTATTCGAGCCTGAAAAGCTGGAAAATCATTCTAGCAGCAGGGCTCAAGACTAAAGCTTAATTTGTTTCGTAGTTTGTTTCTCAAGAGATAAAGCCCTATATAATAAGGTATCAATATCCCCAAGGCTGACACAGCAGCATATCCCTCTGATTGCGTGATCTTCAGTACAGCAACTAAAGCCACAACCATCAGGAGCAGAGGCAGCAAATAGCCATACAAGCTGGCGCGGAAGCCAACAGCCGTATCTGCCACCACAACAACAGAGTCACCCTGCTGATACCTGACGGCACCAGCAACATGAACCTCGATAATCTTTTCTTTCGTTTCAGAAGCATTGCAATGCGCAGCCACCTTACAGGCACTGCACGCAGATGACTGAAGGATGCGCACGCGGACACAGCCCTCTTCTACTCCATCCACTATTCCATTATGCTTAATTTTATTACTCATTTCCGAATCTTGTTCATAAGGTTAGCCTTTCCTCTCCTACATAAGAGCACCTATTTTAAGGTGGCTTATTGCAAAGTCGAGTTAGCAATTCCATTTTGTTTGCAAAGATAATATATTATTTATAAATGGCAAACAAAATCACCAGATTATTTATTTAAAAGAAACGTAAACGTTTTCTATGTTACATTTTAGGCCATAAAAACAAAGAAAAACACAGAAATAAACGGATAAAAATAGGTTTTTAATAAATTTCTCGCTATCTTCTTTGTTTATATCATTTTTTTGTGTACCTTTGCAAAAAACAAGAAAGCCAACAACACCTAGCGTGTCGAGGCACGAAAACACTAAGATTATGGAAATAACAGAGCAGATGACAATTCAGCAAGTTGAGCGCTTTATCAAAAAGATAGCTCAAAAGTTTCCAGCACAACCTTCAAATGAAGAAAACGCCGTGCTGACCGACATCCATGTAAGAGTTTCCCAAGACAGTGGTGAGCTCCTAGCCTTTGACGATGACGACACAGAGATTACTCGCTGCGTAGTGGAGCAATGGATAGACAACAAGGATGAGAACTTCTATGATGAGGTGGCAAAGATTTTGCGAGACGCCTTGCGCAAGAATTCTGAGATTGTAGATAATCTCGGAATCCTTAAGCCATATAGTTTCGTGCTGGAAGATGATGACAAGGAAAACCTCGGCGAACTCTATCTTGCCGACGATGACACCATCATTTTGGGTGGTGACCTGATGGAAAACCTGGATCACGACCTCGATGAATTCCTTGACGATTTGTTAAAAGAATAAACTTGAACTCAAGAGCAAAGCCCATCCTCCCGGATGGGCTTTAGCATTTAATACAAAAACATTATGAATTATTTCTATTAGCGAACAAGATTCGTTTTATTAATATATTCTATCTAAAAGTTATATTTCAAACAAACTAATAGTTTCAAACAATTACCGTACTCTTACGATTAATCTATTCTTGTTTACGGGTGCAAAGATACGACTTTTTTCTAATTCCTGCAATACCTAATAATGGGGGTTTTAGACAATACCTAAAACAGATGAGCCAGGCTCTTCAGACAATTGCTACTTTCCCCTATCCCATACAAAAAACTGCAAGTCAGACTTATCGTCCAACCTGCAGTCCATTCATATCTCTCTCTTATAATTTCTTTTCAGAATTCAATCGAATTGAATTACTTCAAACCACGATTCATAAGTGTTGCATTCAGAAGCATCACATACTTGCGATACTGAGAATCATTGAGGATGCTGTGCATGTACTTGAGATCCTTGATGACAGCCTTGTCAATCATAGCTGCACGCTCATCCTTTGCTGCAGTTGCTGCATTCATCATATCAGCTGTGAAGTTCTTGTGAACATCAGCTACAGCCTCTGCCTGATCAATATTGAGTGACAATGCATTAGCCAAGCTACCCATCTTTACATTCATGTTGTAAGCTGCTGTTGCGTTTGTTGCCTCGTCTGCTGCAAAAGTAGTTGTTGCCATTGCGAACATTGCTACTGCCAAAATCATAACCTTTTTCATAATCTTTTTACCTTTCTCTACTTTACGAGTCATCTTCTGAACCTAAACTATCTCTCTTATGATCTAGGAGGCTCTAAAAGGACTCTTGTTAAACATTATCCTGATGTCTTTTCTTTAAGACACTGCAAAGATACGAACTTTCTGCTGTGTACGCAAACAATTCGAGAAAAAAATGCTCAAAAGGCTCTCTTTTTTGATATACATCAACATCAAAAGACTTCTTTCTTCAACTTTTCGTTACCTAACACCTATTTTAGCATTCAAAAGGTAAGCAGTTTCGCAATATCAGTAACATTTGCGTTTCAAGTGAGAACTACTATCAGAAAAAGCCTAGCAAGTTGCCATCTTCCTGCCACACAAAATGAGCACTCTGAATCTTTTTTCCCTAAAATCCCAATATTTCTACTATTTCTTTTCCATATCCCAATTATTTATTGTATCTTTGCAGAAGATTTGCGACGTGAGGTCGTACAAGTAATTGTTCTTTGAAACTTAAGAACCTCTTATTCCGTTAAGAGTAGCCTACCGAAGCGTGCGTAGTTGGTAACGACTGGGTGCGGAGCCTTCGGGACAATATGACAAAGTATTGAACATCACAAGACGTAGTTGTTAGGCTGACCGACAAGAATAACGTAAAGTAACCATCGCTACCAACCATCGTTACAAAGGATTGGCTCACGGGTGTTGAAGAGCCATGCCAAAACGGCAAGTGGACAAGTTAGTCATGTATCTTTAATGATTACACGGATGTCGCTCCACCGGTGGATAGATGGGTTCTAAATCGGTCGAAGTTATTTGTATGGAACACGGTAAGCCCAAAAGTCTCCTCGCTTGGCAACGAGAGGAGGTAAGTCAATCGTAAGTGCGACCGAATGGCTTGTGGGTAAATGACGATGGAGAAAGCGAACGCCCCTCTGTAATGGTGGGGATAGGGATTGGGACATCATCCCACACGAAAGTGGGCAGACTTCCATCAGGTAATTCACTACGAAAAGAAATGTAGAACCTGCGTAAAATGAAGAAACGACAAGAGAACGAGGTGAAAACCGAGTGTGCATCTTCAGCCACTCCCGACTCATGGCGCACCATTGATTGGGCATCATGCGAAAAGAAGGTACGCAAGCTGCAAGTCCGAATAGTAGAGGCTCTAAAGGCAAACCGCATTGGCAGGGTGAAAGTCCTCCAACGCATCTTGATTAACTCGATTTCCGCCAAGGCATTGGCGGTTAGACAAGTTACATCAAACAAGGGCGGTAGCACCGCAGGAGTGGACAAGGAAACTTGGCTCACCGATGTGGAACGCTACAATGCCATCAGCTCTTTGAAAACGAGAGGTTACAAGCCAAAGCCGCTTCGCCGTGTCTTCATTCCGAAGAAAAACGGCAAGATGCGACCGCTTGGAATTCCAACCATCAAGGACAGGGCGATGCAAGCCCTCTTTCTCATGGCTGTCGAACCCGTGGCAGAGACACTTGCAGACGGCAACTCGTATGGCTTTCGCAAATACCGCTCATGTGCGGACGCGATAGACCAAATACATCGATACCTATGCAATAAACGCTCTGCGCAATGGGTGCTGGAGGGAGACATCAAGGGCTGCTTCGACCACATCAGCCACGAATGGCTGCAAAGAAACGTCATCATGGACACGGAAATGCTCCGCAAGTGGTTGAATGCAGGTGTCATTGAGAAGAATGTCTTCCACATCACCGATGAGGGAACTCCACAGGGAGGAATCATCTCCCCGACATTGGCTAACATCACGCTTGATGGCATGGAGAAACTAGTAGCCAGGTACTCGACCCGAAAGGAGAACGGCAAGACCTACTCCAACAAGGTGAACCTAGTTCGATACGCCGATGATTTCATAGTCACTGGCGACACGAAGGAGGTCTTGGAGGAAATCAAGGCTGAACTAGTCGTGTTCCTAAGGGAGAGAGGATTGGAACTCTCGGAGGAAAAGACGCTGATAACACATATCAAGGACGGCTTCGACTTCCTTGGCTTCAACATACGCAAGTACAGAAATGGAGGAATGCTGTTGATAAAGCCGAGCAAGAAGAGCCAGAAGAAATTTGCGGAAGCCACGCACGAAGTCATATACGGAATGCGCTCGGCAAAGCAAGAGAATGTGATAAGAAAACTCAACCCGAAGATTACGGGATGGGGCAACTATTTTAGATATGTGTCCTCGAAGGTGGTGTTCTCCAATCTCGACCACATAATCTTCCTACAATTGAAGAGGTGGGCAATACGCAGACATCACAACAAGTCATTGAAATGGATAGCCGACAAATATTGGCTGCATGACGGAAAACGTGGGTGGATATTTGGTGTGAGACGCAAAAACAAGAAAGGAAAAGAAACTATTTTCCGTCTTAATCACCTAGCAGACACACCGATACTTCGTTTCACGAAGATTAGGTCGGAAGCCAATCCGTTCGACCCACGATATGACGAGTACTTCAAGCAACGACAACTAGACAAATGTCGTACACGCCCACTCAAATGCAGTGCCTAATGGCACACAGAGCCGATTATTTAAAACGAGAAATAATTAACAGAATTACACGAGCCGTGTGCGGTGAAAGTCGCATGCACGGTTCTTGAAGGGGAAAGTGGGGGCAACCCCACGGACCTACTTGGATTACAATAGAAACAATGGAAGAACAAAATCATATAGACAAGGCACTCGCCTTCCTCGAAAGCCTCGAAAAGTTGGGAAACCAGCTAAAAGTGGCTGAAGAGAATCAGAAACAGTTCCTCGCCAGAATGCTTGAACTCAAGAAATCCGGCGAAACAGACAGTGAGGAATACGCAGACCTTTCACGCAAGAGCAAAGGATTGCAGGACATCATCGACAAATGGCGCCCTATCTATTTGGAGCGAATGGAAATGGTGAAAAGCGTACAGATGAAGAAGCGTAAGCGCACTGGAAAGAAGTAACTACAATAGTGGCTATCAGGCTGGGACAAAGAACCAGTAAGCTAGGTATAAAGAAACTATATATATATAAATGTACGCGCGTACATTATATATATAAAATCAAATAGTCTACAGATAGCACCATAAATAGAAAACAATAAAAAAATAAAATGGAATCAAACAACAAAAACAAGTTTATTAGAGTATCATACGCATTGTATGATGTAACAAAGGGTGATAACGGC
Source organism: uncultured Prevotella sp. (assembly GCA_900551985.1). Taxonomy (GTDB): domain Bacteria; phylum Bacteroidota; class Bacteroidia; order Bacteroidales; family Bacteroidaceae; genus Prevotella. The sequence continues at coordinate 9,351 of URYG01000044.1, forward strand.
GAAGAGATGCTGATTGAGCGCACTACAGATGAGCGTCCTTTCTTCTTCATCAGCGGTATGGGTGTAACCTTGCCTGCTTTTGAGGAGAAGGTTGTTGATTTGGCTGAGGGCGAAGAGTTCGACTTCGAGTTGGATCCAGAGCAAGCTTATGGTTTGCACTATGACGAGCGCGTAATCGACCTCGACAAGCAGATCTTTACTATCAACGGACAGTTTGACGCTCAGCACGTACAGGTAGGTGCTATCATCCCATTGCAGAACGAGGATGGCAACCGCTTCAATGCTGTAGTCAAGAATATCACAGACGAGAAGGTAACTTGCGACCTCAACCACCCATTGGCAGGTTTGAAGCTTAACTTCTGCGGTCAGGTTCTTGAGAGCCGTGAGGCAACAGCAGAGGAAATCGCCAAGATGGCTCAGATCATCAGCGGTGAGGCTGGTGGTTGCGGCGGCGGTTGCGACAACTGCGGCGGAGACTGCAAGGATGGCAACTGCGAGGGCGGATGCGATTGCAACAAGTAATATTTGAGAATAAACGATAGCGGCTATCTCAATACCATTGGGATAGCCGTTCTTCATATCAACTAAAGAATTTGGCAATGAGGAATACATTTGGCAATCTTTTCACTCTCACTACTTTTGGCGAGAGTCATGGCATAGCTGTAGGAGGCGTCATCGACGGTTTCCCTGCAGGCATTGACATAGATATGGACTTTATTCAGAGCGAACTCAATCGTCGTCGCCCTGGACAGAGTCACATCACCACTGCACGAAAGGAAGCAGACCAGGTAGAATTTCTAAGTGGTGTTTTCGAAGGAAAATCTACGGGAACCCCTATCGGTTTTGAGGTGCGCAACCAGAACCAGCATTCTCAGGATTATGAGAATATGCGCTGCCTGTTCCGTCCATCCCATGCCGACTTCACCTACAACGAGAAGTATGGCATCCGTGATCATCGCGGTGGCGGCCGTTCATCTGCACGCATCACCATCGCCCGCTGCGTAGGTGGTGCCTTGGCCAAGTTGGCACTCCGCCAGCTCGGCGTTAGCATTACGGCATACACATCGCAGGTTGGCAGCATCGCCCTGGAGAAGAATTACCATCTGTATGACCTCAATACGATCGAGGACAACCCAGTACGCTGTCCTGACCAAGCAAAGGCAAAGGAGATGGAAGACCTCATCGCACAGGTCAAGGCTGATGGTGATACCATCGGAGGCATCATTACCTGTGTCATCAAGGGATGTCCTGTAGGATTGGGAGAACCGGAATTCGATAAACTCCATGCCCAACTCGGTGCAGCTATGCTTGGCATCAATGCCGTCAAAGGATTTGAATATGGAGAAGGATTCGCCGGAGTTTCTGCTCGCGGAAGCGAACAGAATGACGTCTTTGTTCCTAAAGCTAAGAATATGGGTGCTACTGATGATGCGGCAAATCATCAGGAAACAACAATCAATCAGGATGTTGCAGCTCGTATCACGACCAAGAGCAACCATAGCGGCGGCATCCAGGGAGGTTTGAGCAATGGTCAGGATATCTACTTCCGGGTAGCCTTTAAACCAGTAGCTACCCTCCTGAAGGAACAGGATACTGTAGATTTGGCAGGAAATCCTACCAAACTCACAGCTCGCGGACGCCACGATCCATGTGTATTGCCAAGAGCCGTACCTGTAGTAGAGGCAATGGCAGCCATGGTTATCCTGGATAACTATCTTTTGAATAAAACTACAAAAATTTAATTAGTGATTATTTAGTAGTGATTAGTGATAAACAAACTAATCACTACTAAATAATCACTAATAACTACCTAAAGTTTACTGTCCTTCAAGAGTTTTGGACAATATTCATTGAAAAAGCATTTATCACAAAGCGGCTTTGCACTTTTGCAGATATATCTGCCGTGCAACAGAATCCAGTGATGCGCATTCGGAATATCTTCTGCCGGAATGTGCTTCATCAGATAATCTTCTACCTTGCGAGGCGTATCAGCCGTACGAGGCACCAACCCCATACGATGACTTACACGGTAAACATGCGTATCTACCGCCATCGTGGCATGGCCGAACCAAACAGCACGGATCACATTCGCCGTCTTGCGCCCCACTCCAGCCAATTTCACCAGATCTTCAGCAGCCTCAGGCACCTCACCTCCAAAGAGTTCTACCAGTTGCCGTGACATCTGTGCCAGATGTTTCGCCTTGGCATTGGGATAACTTACCGAACTGATCAGCTCATAGATATCCTCCTCGCTCGCCTGCGCCATATGCCGTGCATCTGGATAACGGGCAAAGAGAGCCGGCGTAACCATATTGATACGCTTGTCGGTACACTGAGCCGAAAGCAAGGTAGCAACCAGAAGCTGAAATGCGCTACCGAATTGCAACTCGGTAGTCACATTCGGCAGCGCATTTCTGAAGTGATTCAATATGAAATCGTATCTTTCGTTACGAAGCATATTTCAATACGTTTTATATTTTCCGGAAATTACTTCTTCTTAGCAGGAGTTTCCTCTGCACCCTTCAACTTACCCTTGTAAGCCTTGTTCAAGCCAGAGATAACCTCGCTGGTAATATCGTATGCCTTATCTGCATAAAGCAGATTGTCACCACTCTTAGAGAAGATGATGCTATACTTCTTATCCTTGTTATACTGAGCCAGGTAGTTAGCGATGCTGTCGTGGAGAGCCTTGTTGTACTTGTTCTGCTCAGCAGCAAACTCATTGCTCAAACGCTGCTGCAAACCCTGAAGATCGTTGTTCTGCTTCTGCAATCCAGCCTGGATAGCCTCAGCCTGCTCACGGGTGTAAGCATTCTGCTGGATCTTCTGCTGGAAGTTAGCAGCAGCAGCCTGCAACTGCTGACCCTTCTGGGCGATAGTAGCCTGAATATTCTGACCCTTCTTCTCCAACAAGGCAGCATACTCCTTAGCGAATGTGTATTGAGTCATGATAGAGTCAACCTCTACGTATGCAATCTTCAACTCAGCTGGAGCCTTGCTCTCAGACTTAGCCTCAACCTGAGGCTGTGACTTATTGCATGATGCCAACGACAAGGCAGCTACAGCAGCAATAGCCACTGAACTCAAAATGTTCTTTTTCATTTCTTCTGTATTTTTATTATTATTATTTCCAAAACCAAAATGATTTAATACGCCTTGTTTGCTTCGCGCGCTTCGCGGTCTTGGTCAACCACACAGTGGATGCCCATCTTGCGCAAACCAGGATTGTCGTGAACATGCTGAGAAGAGAACTTACCATTCTTCTTGAAAATCAGCTTCACACTAAATAATGCCATTGCGATAGCAATTATTAACAGACTTAATAACATTAATTTTATCATTTTTATTATCTTTGCAGTGCCTTAGTGCACTTCACGTTGCAAAGGTACGATTTTTCGGGCAAAAAGCAAAAGAAATCTCATAAATAAATGACTTTCTTGAAGCAAAAATAACAAAATAAGAGAATAATACATACAAAATAACATTATCAATGGAAAAAAATGAATTAAAACCTGCTCTTGTGTTCGAGCAGTTCGCTAAAATCAACGAGATACCTCGTCCTTCCAAGCACGAGGAGAACATGATTGAGTACTTGAAGGAATTTGGCAAAAGCCATAATCTGGAAACTGTAGTTGATGAGACTGGCAACGTATTGATTCGAAAGGCTGCTACCCCAGGATATGAGAATGCTGATACCATCATCCTTCAGAGTCACATGGATATGGTATGCGACAAACTGGTGGACGTAGAGTTCGACTTCCACAAGGATGCCATCCAGACCTACGTAGATGGTGAATGGCTGAAGGCTAAGGGTACCACCCTCGGTGCTGACGATGGTATCGGATGTGCCATCGAACTCGCCATCCTCGCAGCTGATGATATTGAGCATGGTCCTATCGAGTGTGTCTTCACCCGTGACGAGGAGACCGGCTTGACAGGTGCAGTAGGTATGAAGGCAGGTTTCATGACCGGCAAGATGCTCATCAACCTCGATTCAGAGGATGAGGGACAGATCTTCGTATCATGCGCAGGTGGCCAGACCACCAAGGCTACCTTCCACTTCAATCGCGAAGAGGCTCCTGCCGGCTATTTCTTCATGGAAGCTTCCCTGAAGGGACTCAACGGCGGTCACTCTGGCGATGATATCAACAAGAAGCGCGCCAACGCCATCAAGGTTCTTGCCCGTTTCCTCTTCCTGGAGAACGAGAAGCTCGATGGTGCCCTCCGTCTGGTAAGCTTCAACAGCGGCAAGATGCATAACGCCATCCCTCGCGATGGTAAAATTGTCTTTGCTGTCAAGAACGAGGCAAAGGAACAGGTACGTGCAGACTGGAACATCTTCGCTTCTGAGGTAGAAGACGAGTTCCACGTAACAGAGCAATCTATGCTTTTCAACATGGGTTCTGCCGATGCAGCTCCAGTTATCGAGAAGGCAGTAGCCGACAAGTTCATCATGGCTTTACAGGCTGTAGATAATGGTCCACTCACCACCTGTCAGGACGAGACACTTGCCGAGATGGTAGAGACATCCAGCAATGTTGCCAGCGTGATGACCGACGAGAATAGCATCAACATCGTGGCTTCTCAGCGCAGCAATGTGATGAGTAATCTGGATAATATGACCAACACCGTGAAGGCAGCCTTCCTTTTGGCAGGTGCCGAAGTAAACGTGGGAGGCAAGTATCCTGCATGGAAGATGCGTGCCAACAGCAAGCTGACCGACATTACCGTGAAGAGTTACGAGAAACTCTTCGGTAAGGAGCCATTGGTAAAGGGTATCCACGCCGGACTGGAGTGCGGTCTCTTCTCAGAGCGTTACCCAGACCTCGATATGGTAAGTTTCGGTCCTACCCTTCGCAATGTTCACACACCAGATGAAGCACTTCTGATTCCTACCGTTCAGATGGTATGGGATCACCTGCTGGATATTCTCCGCAGCATGAAGTAAGAAGAACTGAGTGAATTCGTAACAAAGAATATGAAATCATGAAGAAGATACTATTCGTATTGACATTAGGCTTAGCGCTGGTCCTCACTTCCTGTGGCGACCAGCACAAGGCTCAGTCACTCGTCAAGGATTTCCTCAACGAAAACCTGCTCAACGATGATTGCAGCTTCAAGCGCTTCAGCCAACTCACTCCAACAGCCATGATCGACTTTAACAGAGTAAAATCAATGCGTCAGGAGATGAGTCAGTTGCCATATATGAAAAAGAACATCGACTACAATGATGGCACCTTTCCAGATACCTTAATGTATCTGAGAGCCACCTACCAGTTGACTACTCATGATGGCAAGAAAGAAGAACTCACCCAGACATTCTATCTTGACAAGACTTTGACCCGAGTCATCGCTTTCAAAGAGAACTGATTCTATAAAAAAATAAAATCAAGAATTCAAGTTTAGATTGTAAAACTAGAAAAATTAAAAACAAGGCTGCACTCCTGTCAAAGGGAATGCAGCCTTATTTTCGTGATAAAACCACCACTTATCAGAAACGCTCATACAGAAGAACTGATTCTTATATCAACCCTTATCTAGCCAAATCCTTATCCTGCCAAAGCCTTCTCTACGAAACCACGAACCTGCTTACGGGCAGCTCCCAATTTCTTTTCTGCTTGTTTATATTTCAGATTGAGTGTTACTGCAATCTGACGAACCGGCATATCTTCGTAGAGATTCAGACGATATACCGAACGCTGACTCTCTGTAAGCTGAGCAATGCCCCGCTCCAGAATCTCATTCACTTCACGAGCCGAGAAGACAGACTCCACCCCTTCAGAAGAACTGTCGATCCAGCTGGCCTTCCGAATAAAATGCTCATACTTCTCATGTTGCTGTCTGCAACGCCAATAGTCGATGATCTTGTTCCTTGCCATCGTATAGACTAGACAAGGCAGAGTTACCGGTGATATCATTTGATCCGACTGCAGAAGTCGGACAAAGATTTCCTGCACAATATCCTCAGCCTCATCCACTACTTGCAGACGAGATATCACGAACTTCTTGAGTTCGTCATAATGATTTGCGTAATAATCAGCAATGATGCATTTTTTAGATGCAACATCCTGTTCTGATTCAACTTTTTGTTTCATATCAGGTGGGTTTTATCTGTTTATAGTTTATTTGTTTCTTCGATTAAGTAGTGCAAAGGTACAAAAAACAGATAATATCACCAAAGAAAAAAAACAAAAAAATGTGCTAAATGTCTGTTTTTAAACATTTAGCACATATCTTGATACAATTTGTAACATTCGATGTTACATCTCGTAAAGTAATATACTTTTTATAAAGCAGCAATTACTTAATCATATCCACACTTCTCTTCAGGAAGGCATCGAGAGAAGCGCCCTTCAGCATACCATTCTGCAACAGGGCGAGGTCGATGAGCTGATGAACGATGTTGTTGTTCTTGGCATAACCAGAGATGATATCGTTGCGCTTAGCCTTCTCATCGCTGATGGCTTTCTCTGTGTTGTGAACATCATCCTTCTCCTCCTGAGTAATCTCTTCTGGCTTCTTCTTGCCCTGCTCCTGATGAAGCACTGCAAGACGAGCTTCCTGTCCCTTGATCTCTGCAAGGATTGGCTTCAGGCTTTCGGCGGTATTAGCCTCAGCATCCTCCAATACCTTCTTCACCAATGCATGGTCTGAGTTCAATACGATGTTGTAGCTGTCTGGCATCTGACCATAGAAGTTCATACCAGCCTGGAACTGGCTCATTGCCTTCATACGGCGCATATACTCATTCTGAGTAATGAGCACTGGCTGATTCTGCTCACCCAAAGCCTGAATCTCCACAAAGAACTCTGCCTTGTCGAGCTTAGGCATCTGAGAACGGAACACCTCTGTCAAATTGTCAGACTGATCCTTTGTCAAGTCTGTCTTCTTGGCATCTTCCTTCACGATGAGTCGGTCGATGATATCCGCATCCACACGGGTAAAGCGGCTCTTCTCCAACTTCTGCTCCAACATATTTACCATAGGTGTATCGAGCTGACCTTCCATCAGGAGCACAGAATAACCCTTCTGCTTGGCAGCCTCGATGTAAGAGTACTGCTCCTCCTTGTTGTTGGCATAGAGATATACCAGATTGCCATCCTTATCAGTCTGGTTGTCCTTGATCAGAGTCTTGTACTCCTCGTAAGTGAAGTACTTGCCCTCAACATCCTTCAGAAGCGCGAAATCCTTGGCGCGCTCGTAGAAGTCTTCCTGTGAAAGCATACCATAGTTGATGAAGAGCTTGAGATCATCCCACTTCTCCTCGAATTCCTTGCGGTTCTCCTTGAAGATAGAACTCAGACGATCTGCCACCTTCTTGGTGATATAGGTAGAAATCTTCTTCACGTTGCTGTCGCTCTGCAAGTAGCTTCGGCTCACGTTCAATGGGATGTCTGGTGAGTCTATGACACCATGCAACAGGGTCAGGAACTCAGGAACGATGCCCTCTACCTGGTCAGTTACGAATACCTGGTTGCAATACAGCTGAATCTTGTTGCGCTGCATGTCGATGCTGTTCTTGATGCGTGGGAAGTAGAGAATACCCGTCAGGTTGAATGGGAAATCTACGTTCAGGTGAATCCAGAACAATGGGTCGTCCTGCATTGGATAGAGGGTATGATAGAACTTCTTGTAGTCCTCATCCTTCAAGGTGCTAGGAGTCTTGGTCCAGAGAGGCTCCACATTATTAATAATGTTATCCTCGTCTGTCTCCACGTTCTTGCCGTCCTTCCACTCTGTCTTCTTACCGAAGGCTACAGGCACTGCCATAAACTTGCAGTACTTGTTCAGGAGTTCCTCAATCTTGTTCTTCTGGAGGAATTCCTTGCAGTCGTCAGCGATATGGAGAACAATATCTGAACCGCGCTCAGCCTTGTCAGCATCCTCGATTTCGAAAGCAGGTGAACCGTCGCAGCTCCACTTTACAGCCTTGCTACCCTCTTTGTAGCTCTTGGTGATGATTTCCACCTTGCTGGCTACCATGAAAGAGGAATAGAAACCGAGTCCGAAGTGACCGATGATGGCATTGGCATTCTCCTTATACTTGTCGAGGAAGTCTGTTACACCAGAGAATGCAATCTGGTTGATATATTTATCGATTTCTTCCTCTGTCATACCGATACCATGGTCGCTGATGGTCAGGGTACCAGCCTTCTCGTCGAGAGAGATGCGTACAGTAGTGTCGCCTATCTCGCCCTTGAAGTCGCCCTGGGCAGCAAGAGTCTTCAACTTCTGTGTAGCATCCACAGCGTTGGAAACCATCTCACGGAGGAAGATGTCATGATCTGAATATAAGAATTTCTTAATGACAGGGAAAATGTTCTCTGTCGTTACACCGATATTACCTTTCTGTGCCATAATTATAATGTTTAATTTATATGTTTTACTTTATTTGTTTTTGCTATAGGTTTTACAAATAACGTGCCAAAAAGGGGAAAAAGAGCAAAATGGCAGAATTAATCTGACAATATCATCAGAACGCGCAATAAGTCTTAAGGAAAAAAATAAAAAGCCTTAAGGAAAAAAATATTTTCCCTTAACCCGCATTGCAGCCACTCGTTATGTAACTCCCTGATTTCCAATATCCGGAT
>URYG01000045.1 GCA_900551985.1 uncultured Prevotella sp.
TATTTAAGACCTGAGACAGCACAGGGAATTTTTGTAAACTTTAAGAATGTACAGCGTACATCCAGAAAGAAACTTCCATTCGGTATCTGCCAGATTGGTAAGGCATTCCGTAACGAGGTAGTTGCCCGCCAGTTCGTATTCCGTATGCGTGAGTTCGAGCAGATGGAGATGCAGTTCTTCTGCCAGCCAGGTACAGAGATGAAGTGGTTTGAGTATTGGAGGAAGGTTCGCCTGGCTTGGCATGAGGCGCTGGGCATGGGCAACGAGAACTACCGTTACCACGACCACGAGAAGCTGGCTCACTATGCTAATGCAGCTACAGATATCGAGTTCAAGATGCCATTCGGCTTCAAGGAGGTAGAGGGTATCCACAGCCGTACCAATTTCGACCTTTCTCAGCACGAGAAGTACAGCGGCCGCTCTATCAAGTACTTCGATCCGGAGAAGAACGAGAGCTATGTGCCTTACGATGTAGAGACCTCTATCGGTGTTGACCGTATGTTCCTCAGCGTGATGTGCCACTCTTACTGCGAGGAGAAGCTTGAGAATGGTGAGACACGTGTAGTATTGCGCCTGCCAGAGGCATTGGCTCCAGTGAAGTGTGCCGTATTCCCATTGGATAAGAAGTTTGGTTTGCCAGAGTTGGCTCATGAAATCGTAGATGAGTTGAAGTTCCACTTCAATACCCACTATGGCGATCCAAAGGATTCTATCGGTAAGCGTTATCGCCGTCAGGATGCCATCGGTACTCCATTCTGTATCACCGTTGACCACGAGACCCCAAACGACCACAAGGTTACTCTGCGTTATCGTGATACCATGGAGCAGGAGCGTGTAGCTATCTCTGATCTCCGCAGCATCATCGAGGAGCGCGTAAGTATTACTAGCGTATTAAAGAAACTTGGTAATGAAATTAAGAATTTCTAAATATCTCTTCTTGCTCGTGATGGCAGTGTTCGCCCTGTCATCATGCAGCGAGGATGATAACACCGTAGATGAGTATGCCAACTGGCAGCAACGCAACGAGCAGGCATTTGCCGATACGCTGGAGTATGCCAATGCGCAGATTGCTGCCGGCAGCACCGAATGGAAGGTGATTCGCAACTGGTCGCTCCAGAATCAGACGCCTAACAAGGATGTGACTGGTATGGAGGTTCCCCTTTCCTACAAGAAATACGATCACATCGTGGTTCGTGTGCTGAAGGAAGGCAAGGGCAGCGGATGCCCTATGTACACCGATTCAGTGAAGGTGAGCTATCTCGGCAGATTGCTGGGCACTGATACTTATCCTGCAGGTTATGTATTCGACAAGACCTTCGAGGGTACCTACGACAAGGCTACTGCTCAGGTAACTACCAATTTGGCAAGTGGCTGGATAGATGGTTTTACCACAGCCATACTCAATATGCACATCGGCGATCATTGGCTGGTGTATATCCCATATCAGCTGGCTTATGGTACTACTCAGAATGGCACGATTCCTGCCTATTCCATGCTTCGCTTCGAGATAGTGCTCGACAGCTACTATCGTCCGGGTCAGGTAATACCGGGTTCTAGAGCTGCTGCCCAGGCACTCAAGGGAGAATGGATTACAGAGTAGGATTTTCAAGATTTACACCTTATTATATATAGGGAGATTCATTAATATGGAGAGATTCATTCCTTTTACAGGTAGGATTCATACCTTATTATATATAGGTGATAGAATAGGAGCGTTCCTAGGATTGCCATCTGATGGCATTCTTAGGAACGCTTTGTGTTAACATACCTTTTTGATGTGTTAACAAGTGTTTGTGTTCGCACACAAAACGCTGTCTATATTAAAAAAATGTTAGTTTTCTGCATTTTTTCGGGGAAAATCATTGCAGTTTCAGAAAATAGTTGTACCTTTGCATCAGAAAAAATAAGTTTTAGGTTTTTAGTTAGGTAATAGATTTTATTAGGTTTAGTTGTTAGGTAAAGTTAAGATTGTTGTTCATTGGTTTATTGGTTTTAGTTAAGGTAGTTAGAAAGATTGTTTATTCAAGGACGACAGGTGTTAGTTAAGGTAAGAATAAGATTGTTTATTCAGTGACGACAAAAAACAGTACTGTTCCGCTCTGCGGAAGTTAAGTTTTGGGAAAAACAAAGGTACGAAATTTATAAAATTAAATAAAAGGTGGCGATTCCTTCTCGGAGTCGCCATTTTTTTCGTTAACGCAATTAATAAGAGAAAAAATATGTTATTCAAGAATAAGACAGATTATCTGATGGAGTCGATACGCGAGGGTAGGGCGATGGCTCGCAGTGAGAAACTCAATCTCATCGTGGGGTTGAGTATTCCCTCCATGCTGGCTCAAATTTCCACCGTGATGATGTTCTTCATCGATGCATCCATGGTAGGACATCTGGGTGCAGAGGCTTCGGCTAGCATCGGACTTATCGAGTCAACCAACTGGCTCATTGGCAGTTTGCTCAGTGCGGCAGCTACCGGTTTCTCGGTGCAGGTGGCTCATTTCATCGGAGCCAACGATTTCGTGAAGGCTCGCCAGGTATTCCGCCATGCCCTGATATGCGGTTTGGCGTTCAGCCTTTGTGTAACCCTGGCATGTGTAGGAGTGCATTCCCATCTGCCTTATTGGCTGGGTGGCGGTACTGATATTGCGGGCAATTCCTCGCGGTATTTTCTGATATTCGGTTTGGCGTTGCCCTTCGTATTCCTGTATCATATCTCCGAGATGATGTTCAAGTCGGCAGGCAACATGCATACCCCTAGCGTGATGGCGGTGCTGATATGTATCTGCGATGTGGTTTTCAATTACCTCTTCATCTACGTCATGAAGATGGGTGTGGTGGGAGCTGCCTGCGGAACGGCACTTGCCTATATCTGTATCTCGCTGCCTAATCTCTATCTCACGGCATGCCGGAACCGGATTCTCAATCTGCGTCAGGACAAGGAACCTTTCCGGTGGGTAAAGGAGTACCTGCACCATGCCTGCAAGATCAGCATCCCGATAGCCATACAGAATGTCCTGATGAGCGGTGCGCAGATAGTGAGCACCATGATTGTGGCACCATTGGGCAATATCGCCATTGCTGCCCACTCGTTTGCCATCACCGCCGAGAGCCTCTGCTATATGCCGGGTTATGGTATCGGTGATGCCGCCACCACCCTGGTGGGTCAGACGCATGGTGCCGGTCGTACCGATCTCTGCCGCAATTTCGCCTATATGACGGTGGGATTGGGTATGTGCGTGATGGCATTGATGGGAGTAGTGATGTATGTCTTTGCCCCCGAGATGATAGGTGTGCTGTCGCCGGTGGAGAGCATCCGCGAGTTGGGTACTACCTGCCTTCGCATCGAGGCGTTTGCCGAGCCTTTCTTTGCAGCGAGCATCGTAACCTATTGTGTCTGCGTGGGAGCGGGCGATACCCGGAAGCCAGCCGCCATCAATCTGGGTACCATGTGGCTGGTGCGCCTCACCCTGGCTTACGCCCTTTCCAAGAGCTATGGCTTGGAGGGTGTCTGGATAGCGATGGCTACGGAGCTTACCCTCAGAGGCACGCTTTTCCTCATCCGACTTTACCGCGGTTCGTGGATGAAAAGCTTCCAATGTTAGTTTTATGTTAAGATTTGCAGGTATTGGGAAGATAATCTTCCAAATGCTTGCAAATCTTTTTTATTTTGCTTAATTTTGCAAGCGTAATATCTGAACAAGTAATTTTTTAAATCAATAGCAGATGAAACTAAGAAAGATTTTTGCAGCGTTTCTGCTGTGTTTATCTGTGGGAAGTGCGATGGCACAGATGCCAGCCATTCCTGTGGATAAGAATGTGAAGATTGGTCATCTCGACAATGGATTGACTTACTACATTCGTCACAACAGTTATCCTGAGCATGTAGCCAGCTTCTACATCGCCCAGAAAGTGGGTTCTATCAATGAGAACGATGATCAGCGCGGTTTGGCTCACCTCCTCGAGCACCTCGCCTTCAACGGTACCGATCACTTCAAGGGTAACTCCCTCCAGGATTACCTGCAGAGCATCGGCGTGGAGTATGGCAGAAATCTCAATGCCTATACCAGCGTAGAAAAAACCGTATATTACTTCACCGATGTACCTACTACCCGCCCTACAGCCGTAGATTCATGCATGCTCATCCTCAAGGATTGGAGCAACGGTATCTCTCTTACCGAGGAAGCCATCAATGACGAGCGCGACGTGGTACACAATGAGTACCGTATGCGCATCGTGGGTCAGCAGCGCATGATAGAGCGCTCATTGCCAAAGCTCTATCAGAACAACAAGTACGGCTACCGTTTCCCTATCGGATTGATGAGCGTCATCGACGGCTGCAAGCCGGAAACCCTGCGTGCTTACTACCGCAAGTGGTATCGCCCAGACAATCAGGCAATCATCGTCGTAGGTGATGTAGATGTCAACCATATCGAGAACAAGATCAAGGAGCTCTTCTCGGGCATCAAGGTGCCTGCCGATGCCGCTAAGATAGAGCCGGTGGAAGTAGCCGATAATGATACAGCCATCTACGTAATCGACAAGGACAAGGAGCAGCAGTATGATATCTTCAATATCTTCATGAAGCATCCAGCCATTCCTAATGCGATGAAGGGCGACATGAGCTATCTCATGAAGGGATACATGGACAATGTGGTTACCTCTATGCTGGGTGCACGCTATGCCGAGATTGCCCAGGAAGCTGACTGCCCATTCCTTCAGGCAGGTGCCGACGACGGCGACTTCCTGCTCTCTTCTACCAAGGGTGCCTTCAGCCTTATCGGTGTGGCAAAGCCGGGTAAGGTAAAGGAAGCTTATGCTGCCGTATTGCGCGAGGCAAAGCGCATGCACGACTTCGGATTCACTGCCACTGAGTATCAGCGTGCCAAGGAGGAGTTCCTGAGCCGGGTAGATAAGACGCTTGCCAACAAGGATAAGATGAAGAACGAGCAGTTTACCACCCAGTATGTGGATAACTTCATCTCCAACGAGCCAATCCCATCGGTAGAGGACGAGAGTCAGATCTACAAGATGGTAGTACCTCAGCTTCCATTAGAGGCCATCAATGCCTATGCCAAGCAGCTGGTTTGCCAGAGCGATACCAACCTGGTATCGATGGTGCTGATGCGCGAGGCAGAGGGTGCCGTTTATCCTACCGAGAAGGAGCTTGCCGACGTAGTGAAGCAGGTGCGCTCTGAGAAGCTGGAGGCATACGTGGACAACGTGAAGCAGGAGCCGTTGATGGCTCAGTTGCCTAAGCCAGGCAAGATCAAGAAGACCGTAGAGAACAAGCAGTTGGGTTACAAACAGCTTACTCTTTCCAATGGTGCCAAGGTGGTATTGAAGAAGACCGATTTCAAGGATAATGAGATTCTCTTCTCTGCCAATGCCAAGGTGGGTTACTCAGCTCTCGAGAAGAGCGATTACCCTAGCATCATGCTGATGACCGAGGCTTGGGGTGCCAGCGGTTTGGGCAATTTCTCAAGCACCGAGCTTGAAAAGGCGCTCGCAGGCAAGCAGGCAGGTGTAGGATTCTCCATCAATCCTTACAGCCATGGCCTTTCCGGTAATTCTACTCCTAAGGACGTGGAGACCCTGATGCAGCTCATCTATCTCAAGATGACAGCATTGAGCAAGGATGAGAAGTCGTTCAAGAATCTTCAGAATACCTTTGCTACTTTATTGGCCAACCAGAGCAACAATCCTAACATGGTATATCAGGATTCATTGCAGAGCACCCTTTATCTGGGCAGCAAGATTGGCCGCATTCCTACTTCTGATGAGATCAAGGCCATCAACTACGATCGCCTGATGACTCTTGCCAAGGAGTATTACGGCAATGCCAAGGATTTCACCTTCTACTTCGTGGGCAACTACGATGAGAAGACTCTCCTCCCGCTCATCGAGCAGTATATCGCCAGCTTGCCAAACAATGGCTTCAAGCTGAAGAACAAGGAGATTCCATACGCCAAGGGCGAGGTGAAGAACAACTTTACCAAGGCGATGTCTAATCCTCAAACCCAGGCATCAGAGATCTGGAGCACCAAGTTGCCATTCTCTATGCAGAATATGGTACTGGCAGATGTAACCTCACGCCTGCTGGAGATGCAGTATCTGCGCACCATCCGCGAGCAGTTGAGTGCAGCTTACCATGCAGGAGCCACCTTCGGCATGCTCCGCGATTTCGACGACAAGGCATCCATCAGCATCACCGCCAATGCCGGCTTGAATCCGGAGAAGGCCGATACCGCCATCACCTATTTCTTCAAGGGTGTAGAAGAGGTAGAGAAGCAGGTAGATGCTGCCGACTTGCAGAAGGTGAAGGAGATCATGCTGAAGCAGGCAGGCGTAGATGAGAAGAACAATGGCTACTGGCTCGGCGTTCTTGCCAACTATACAGGTCTCGGTTTCGATAACCATACCGGCTATAAGGAGTTTGTGAAGAACCTCCGTGGCGAACAGATTTCCGACTTCCTCAAGAATGTACTCATGAAGAGCGGCAACCACGTCGAGGTGATCATGAAGGCTGAGAAGAGTAAGGAATAATACTTCCCTGAGAATGAAACGCTGATAGAGCTTCATTCTCGGGATATCATCCCGATCAGCATAAAAACAAAAAAGTCCCGTTGAACGATTTTACTCGCCAACGGGACTTTTTGCCTTTTTTTCTCTTTGTGGTATCAAAGAGTCATTCTGAAAATAATCTTTTTACGTAATTTCCTTTCTCTCTTACGTAATTTTCCTCAAGAGCACTCTCTTGCGAAAGTTACCCTTAGTCGTTCTTCTTCGCCTTAGAAGCAAGAGCTTCACGGCGCTCGTTGAGAATTTCCTGGCACTTGTTCAATGCCATATTCTCACTCATTGTGTTGACCTTAATTAAATCATTCATAACCTATTGTGATTTGTTAACGGTGCAAAGATAGGGCTTTCTTATCATATTCGGGTACACTTTTTGAGAAATTTATGCTAATAATCGTTCTTTTTTGATATATGTCAAAAAGATGAAACATTTATACCTTTCTCTGAACGATATTTGAACCTTTTGACGCCTCTTTCGTCTAAGGAAATAACAAATAATGATGAAATAAGCAATTTTTCTTTGTTATTTGCGAAAAAAGTGCGAACTTTGCAGCGAAAAAGAAAACGCTGCATCATATAAGCAGGATGCATTTTTAAAACGAAAGTTACAATTTATAATAAATAGAAAGTAAAAAATGAAAAAGGTATTTTTAATGGCTGCCCTGGTGCTTGCCTGCACTTCCGGCAGCAATGTATGCGCAATGAATGAAGCTGTTCAGGAGGCATCACTTTCTGAATTGATGCCTGTGAAGAAAACAACTAAAAAGACATCGAAGAAGAAAACAACTACCAAGAAGACAACAGTCAAGAAGACCACTTCTTCATCTTCTGCAACATCTTCTGCCACAACAACAACATCTTCAGCTGCGGCATCTGCTCCTACCACATCTACTTCTACTTCGGCTACCACCAATAGCGGTTATTCTGCAGGAAGCGTAGTGGCAGGCGTATTAGGCGGTTTGCTGGGTGGCGGCACTACTACCGGCAGCAGCTCTACCGGCAGCAGCATCATCAGTGGCATTCTGAACAATGTGATTGGTTCTGCCACCTTCTCGCAGGCAGATCTCTGCGCCCACACCTGGAAGTACAGCAAGCCGGGTTGCGCTTTCACCTCAGAGAACCTGCTGGCAAAGGCTGGCGGCGAGATTGCTGCCAACAAGATAGAGGAGGATCTGAGCAAGTACTACACCAAGTTCGGCTTCAGCAAGAGCAATACCTACTTTACCTTCAAGACCGATGGCACCTTTGCTGCCGAGATCGACGGCAAGTCATGGAACGGCACCTATACCTTCGATGAGAAGACGCATGCCATCCAGCTGAAGGGTTTGCTGTTGAGTGCTTCGGGTTTTGCCACCCGCACTACCAATGGCATCAGCCTGCTCTTCGAGCAGAAGAAGCTGCTCACCCTGATCAAGACCCTGAGCAAGCTGAATCTTACCGGCAGCACTACGATGAGTGCCGTGAGCAGCATTGTGGATAACTACGATGGCGTGCGCATTGGCTTCGAGATGACGAAGTAAGATTGATAGCAATAAATGATTTAAGATTTTAGAAGAACGAGTATTTCTTGTACTCTTAATTTAAAACTATATTCAGCACTTTTGAACCTATGTTCAGAAGTGCTGAACTTGTATTCCGCAGTGCTGAACTTAAGTTCAACACTGCGGAACATAACTTTCTCTGTGGATTACAAACATTTACACTGTGAAGAAACTCATATTTCCTAGTGAGATAAAAATGTTGTATTCGAAGTTTCTATTTCACCTCAACCTGGAGAGGATTCTTCAATGCATCCAGGTAATCCTTGATGCGAATCTGCCATTCGGCATAGCTCCTTACATCATATTTGCTCCATGCAGCACCGAAGTAATAGCTGTACTTCTCCTGGTTCTTCAAACCACGCTTCAAGCCGAGGGCATGGCCGGTGGCACCATCGTGCTTCTTGTCGAAGAGCTGGTAGTAGGTGTGGTCGATGCCTTCTGGGAAGAGTACGCCCACATATACCTGGGAATTGTTCACCTCTACGTTATCAGTAGGGTCGGCATAGCTTACGTAATCCTTGGCGAAGGTCTTCGTCTCCGTATCCTCCTCGTGGATTGGGAAACCGGTGGCGAAATCGGTAGGAGTGGTCAAGCCGTCATACCATACGGTCATCTTGTTGAAGTTGCTGCCCTTGTCGAGCGAGATGATGCGGTGCTCCACCACGTTCTTCATATCGCCTACGGGAGATGGGTTGTAAGTCAGTTCTACGGTGAAGCGGAGCGGACCGTTATCCAATATCTTGTAATCCTTGTAGCAGTAAGGCAGAACCTGGTTCTTGCCCACCATCAGGCTTGGTGCACCCAATCCCAGGGTAGCGCCCACACGATAAGGATCCAATCCGTTGCCATGATCGAGATGGAAGGAGGAGAGAATGTCCGTCTCTCGTGATTCTGCCTGAAGAGCCTTGATTTGCTTGGCAAGAGCAGCTGCCTTTGCTGTATTCTTCTCTGCCTTCTCCTGCTTCTGCAAGGCTCTCACCTTGGCATCAATCTTATCGCCCTTGATATTTCCGTTCATATCCTTGATGTATCGCTCGTAAACCACGGTATCAGGAGTGTTCTTCACCCAGATGTCGGTGCCGAAGGAGCGTTCGCCCGTCTTCTGCAGGGCAGGACCATATACGCGGTAGGCGCAACGGTCGTTTTCCCATGCGATATCGTCTTTTCTTATCTTATAGAGAGCGCCGGTGGCATAAACCTTCTGCTGGTAAGGCTTGCCGATGCTCACGTAGTAAGTGGCAGAGCCGTGAGGGCGCACGCTGGCATCTATGAGCAGAAGGCCATCGTGGGTAATCTGCGAGCCAATCTGCTGTCCTCGCTTGTTCTTTACGATATAAGCCTCTCCCTTCTTGGGGGTGGCATTGCCCAGCTTCGCCTTCACCTCGCTCATGCAGAGAGAGATAAGCTCCGTGCGTGATGCGGAAGTTGGATTGCTAACCACGATGGTGGCTTGCTGAGCATGGCAGTAGTTAGAACCTGCCAATGCCAGGAGCATCATCAGGCTTCTGACCGTGATGCCCTTCATCATTTTTCCGTGAATCTTTTTCATTTTGATTTGTTTGTTTTTTATTTAATACGAATGAATAGTTGTTGATACTGAATTAAAATTTCTCGCAGTTTTGTAGAAAGAACTGCGAGAAATGTCTTTTATTCTTCTATAACGGAGATCTCCATGCTGATATCCTCCTTAGGGCGGTCACCACGCATGGTTTCGCAGTTCTGGATCTTCTCCACTACGTCAAGGCCTTCCTCTACCTCGCCGAAAACGGTGTATTGGTTGTCGAGGAATGGGGTGCCGCCCACCTCGGTGTAAGCCTTCTGCTGCTCCTCGGTAAACTTAGGGTAACCCTGCTCCTTGCAGCGCTTCTTGGTTTCATCCACCAGTTCATCCTGCAGCTTCATCAAGCCCTCGCGGTCGCGGTTGCGGCGGAAGTTCATAATCTCATCATGGTGCTCCTTGGCAAGCTGGTTGAAGATGTTCTGCTCCATCTGCATGCCCATCTGCTTCTCCATCTGCTTCAGCTCGTTCTGCTTGTAGGTCTTTCCCCAGACGATATAGAACTGGCTGCCGCTGCTCTCACGCTCCGGGTTCACTTCATCTCCCAAACGGGCAGCGCTCAAGGCACCGCGCTTGTGGAAGAGCTGTGGATAAACAAACTCGGCAGGGATGGTGTAATCAGGTCCGCCCGTGCCCAGCATCTTGCCCTTGGGAGCGTCCTTGCTGTCAGGGTCGCCGCCCTGAATCATGAAATCCTTGATGACACGGTGGAAGATTGTGCCATCGAAATATCCCTCCTTCGCCAACTTCAAGAAGTTGTCACGATGCTGAGGAGTCTCGTCGTAGAGGCGCACCTTGATGTCGCCCTCTGAAGTCTTGATTAATACTTTAGCCATAATATATTTTTTTCTGTTTCTATTTTTCTTTAGAATTTTCCCATTCGTTCCACTCCTTCATTGCCTCCTGCCAGTCGGTTTGCTCACCGCTGGCGATGGCATCCTTCTGCTTCTCTGCCTCATCGCGTGCCTTGTCTCTAGCACGTTTCGCCTTCATGGCTTCGATAGTGGCATCGTCGAGAATCTGGATGGCGCCACGCTTGATGGCATCCTGCAGTTCCTCCTCGCCGAAAGCCTTGCCCGGCTCATTGAAGTCAGAGATGTTGAATTCATAATCCACGCGAAGGTCGTGGCGTATCAATTTCTGTTGCAAACGGTTGCCGGCATTCTTCAGGCGCAGCAACTTTCCGATTTCCTTGATTTCTCCTGCTGAGTATTTGTTTCTTCCCATTAATTATTTATTGATGTTATATTTTCTTTCTTTTTCTTTCCTGCGTTTCAGCGTTTCACCTATATTTCCGCCTCTACTTCCACGCCTTCTTCTGGTTCACCTCTATCAATCTGTCGAATTCGAAATCCGCCTTGATCTTATCCAGTATTCGCTTCACGATGATATTCATCACGCTTCCCTTGCTGTAGTTTGCCGTGCACATGAAGTTCACTCGTCCCTCCTTTACCAGCTGGCAAGCCATTGCTTCCTTCTGGGGTGTATCATATACGGCAATGGAATGACCGCCGTGCTCCTTCACCATCTTCATGCAGGGCACATCGGTTTCTCCATCCCCGAAATAGATCATTCGCGGAAAGGGGATAGGGCGCTTGTTATCAGGAATATACTGGTTCACCCTGCTGTTGTCGCTCACCTGACGGATGCCCTTGTTGATCTTGAAGAGGAACTGCGTCTTCGTGGTATAATCCACGGCTACGGCTGGCCAGTAGGCGATGCCATCCTCATTATAGAGAAACGAGCAGGCATAGATGTTCTCGAATTCCTGAGCGATGGGTGTGCCCTCTATCATCTCCTTCAATCCCGAGGAGTTGATGTAGTGCTTGATCTCCAATCCGATGCTTGCACCATATTCATTGATGAACGAGAACCATTGCTTCACGCCACGGAAGAGTTCCACATTCCTGCCGAAGCTCTGAAAGGATTCGCGGGTGAGTGAGATATGGTTCTTCTTCGCTTCATCCAGCATCATGTACATATAGGTGAGGATGCCGTTGGCATCCTTGCCCACGGCAAGCTTCCGGTTTTTATCCCAGAATTCCTCCTTCGTCTTTCCGGTTGCCTGGATGAATCCGAACTCCTGCATGTTGCCGGGAGATAATGTTCCGTCAAAATCATAAACCAGTGCTACCTGCGGTCTTTTCTTTGCCATATCCCGTTTCCTTTCCTTCTTTTTACTTGAACTTGTCTTTTTCTTCTCTTGCAGGAACTTCCGCCCCCTCATAACCTGCAAATATACATATTTTTCTGCGAAAAGCCATAAGTAGATATATAAAAAAACATAAAGACACGAAAAAAGGCGTGTAAAACTCATTTTCAGAGTCTTACACGCCTTTGGTCTTTATGCTAATCTAATAACTTCTCTATGATGAGAGAGATTACTTAACCTCCTCGAAGTCTGCATCCTGAACATCCTGAGCGCCATCGTTAGCACCCTGTGACTGCTGGCCACCCTGTGCACCCTGAGGACCTGCCTGCTGACCGCCCTGGTACATCTGCTGAGAAGCAGCCTGCATAACGGTGTTCAAGTTGTTGATAGCTGAATCGATAGCTGCAACATCACCTGCCTTGTGAGCATCCTTCAACTGCTGCAATGCCTGCTCGATGCCTGGCTTCTTGTCTGCAGGAATCTTATCACCGTTGTCCTTCAGGAAGTTCTCGGTGGTGAAGATCATGCTGTCTGCCTGGTTCATCTTGTCAATCTTCTCGCGCTCAGCCTTATCAGCAGCAGCGTTCTGCTCTGCCTCAGCCTTCATGCGGTTGATCTCGTCCTCGCTCAAGCCAGATGAAGCCTCGATGCGGATGCTCTGCTCCTTACCGGTAGCCTTATCCTTAGCTGATACGTTCAAGATACCGTTGGCATCGATATCGAAGGTAACCTCAATCTGAGGAACACCACGACGAGCTGGAGCGATACCTGTCAGGTTGAACTGACCGATGCTCTTGTTCTGAGCTGCCATTGGGCGCTCACCCTGCAATACGTGGATGGTAACCTCTGTCTGGTTATCAGCAGCTGTAGAGAATACCTCGCTCTTCTTGCAAGGGATGGTTGAGTTAGCGTCGATGAGTTTGGTCATTACACCACCCATGGTCTCGATACCGAGAGTCAATGGAGTAACGTCGAGCAATACGATGTCACCAACACCCTCTTCCTTGTTCAGGATGGCACCCTGGATAGCTGCACCTACTGCTACTACCTCATCTGGGTTAACGCCCTTAGAAGGTTCCTTGCCGAAGTAGTTCTTAACGAGTGTCTGAACGGCTGGGATACGGCTTGAACCACCAACCAAGATAACCTCGTCGATATCTGATGTAGAGAGCTTAGCGTCACGAACGGCATTCTGGCAAGGTACCAAGCAAGCCTGAATCAAGTTGTGAGCCAACTGCTCGAACTGTGCACGGGTCAAATTCTTAACCAAGTGCTTTGGCATACCGTCAACGGCTGTGATGTATGGCAAGTTGATTTCTGTAGCTGTAGAGCTAGACAACTCAATCTTAGCCTTCTCAGCAGCCTCCTTCAAGCGCTGCATAGCCATAGGATCCTTGCGGAGATCTACGCCTTCCTCTGCCTTGAAACCATCAGCCAACCAGTTGATGATTACCTGGTCGAAGTCATCACCACCCAGGTGAGTATCACCATTGGTAGAAAGTACCTCGAATACGCCGCCACCGAACTCAAGGATAGAGATATCGAATGTACCACCACCCAGGTCGAATACGGCAATCTTCATATCCTTGTTAGCCTTGTCAACACCGTAAGCCAAAGCTGCGGCTGTAGGCTCATTTACGATACGCTGAACGTTCAAACCTGCAATCTGACCAGCCTCCTTAGTTGCCTGACGCTGAGAGTCAGAGAAGTAAGCAGGAACTGTGATTACTGCATCTGTAACCTCCTGTCCGAGATAATCCTCTGCGGTCTTCTTCATCTTCTGGAGAACCATTGCAGAAATCTCCTGTGGAGTATATTTGCGACCCTCGATTTCAACACGTGGATAACCACCCTCGTTTACCACTGTGTAAGGCATTGCCTCAGCTTCCTTCTGGCTCTGAGCGTATGTCTCACCCATGAAACGCTTGATAGAATATACGGTGTTCTTAGGGTTTGTGATGGCCTGACGCTTAGCAGGATCACCTACCTTGCGGTCACCATCCTTAACGAAACCTACTACTGATGGAGTAGTACGCTTACCTTCACTGTTAGCGATTACAACTGGTTCGCTACCTTCGAAAACGGCAACACAACTGTTTGTGGTACCCAAGTCAATTCCAATTACTTTTCCCATGATTATATCTTTTTTTTATTTTTTCGTTATTAATATTGTTATTTATCTCATGAATCGCTGCCTTCGGGGGAAGTCTGCCGAAGATATGCATCTGTCGGGAACCTCCTGAACTCAGCGTTCACGCTTTCTAACTAACAAAGCGCGTGCCAAGGGATTTTTTGCTGGATTTGGCTGATTTTTCCCGTGTTTTCCTGATTTTGGCTGACAAGCTGTCAGCCAGGTACTGACAAAATAAAAGGAATCAAGATAAAAGAAGCGATAAAATGTCGCATTCCTCATATCTTGATTCCTATTTCGTTTTTAGGGAACTCTTTTTTCCAGATAATGTCCCTATATATAATAAGGTGTAACCTACCTTATCTGAGTTTTATTTCTGATCCTTGGCAGCGAGTGCTTCGCGAACCTTTGCCTCCAACTCATCGAGAAGCTCAGGATTATCCTTGAGCAATGCCTTGCAGGCATCTGCACCCTGTCCGAGCTTTGAACCGCCGTAGCTATACCAGCTGCCGCTCTTGTCGATGATGCCGTTGGCTACTGCCAAACCGAATACCTCGCCGGCACGGCTGATGCCTTCGCCGAACATGATATCGAACTCCGCCTTGCGGAAAGGAGGAGCCACCTTGTTCTTCACTACCTTCACACGAACCAGGTTACCTACCACGTCCTCACCATCCTTGATGGCTGTTGCCTTGCGGATATCCAGGCGAACAGATGCATAGAACTTCAAGGCGTTACCACCGGTGGTTGTCTCTGGGTTGCCGAACATCACACCGATCTTCTCGCGCAACTGGTTGATGAAGATGCAGGTTGTGTTGGTCTTGCTGATGGTAGAAGTGAGCTTGCGGAGTGCCTGACTCATCAATCGTGCCTGAAGACCTACCACGTTATCACCCATGTCGCCCTCGATTTCCTTCTTAGGAGTCAGGGCTGCTACAGAGTCAACTACCACGATATCTACGGCAGCAGAACTGATCAGCTGGTCAGCAATCTGCAATGCCTGCTCACCATTGTCTGGCTGTGAAATCCACAGGTTATCCACATCCACGCCCAGCTTGGCAGCATAGAAGCGGTCGAAAGCGTGCTCGGCATCGATGAAGGCAGCAATACCGCCAGCCTTCTGAGCCTCTGCGATGGCATGGATGGCCAGGGTAGTCTTACCGGAAGATTCAGGACCATAGATCTCGATGATACGTCCCCTTGGATAACCGCCTACACCCAATGCATTGTCGAGAGCGATACTACCTGTAGGAATCACCTCGATGTTCTCTACGTGCTCATCGCCGAGCTTCATGATAGAGCCCTTGCCGAAGTCTTTCTCAATCTTCGCCATGGCTGCCTGGAGGGCTTTCAGTTTTCCCTCGTTGGGGGTCAGTTTGCCCTCTTCTATCTCTTTTGCCATATTCTTTTAATTTTTAAAGTTTAATCAATCTCCAAATCGCCATCAAACACCTCGTGC
Organism: uncultured Prevotella sp.; assembly: GCA_900551985.1. GTDB lineage: Bacteria > Bacteroidota > Bacteroidia > Bacteroidales > Bacteroidaceae > Prevotella. Next base: position 15,415 of record URYG01000045.1, read on the forward strand.
CATGGCAATCCCTGCTTGTTCAGCTGCTCCATAAATGGATCTGGGTCGAACTCCTCTACGTTCCAGACGCCTGGCTTCTTCCAGATACCCTTCAGGAACATCATCGCACCAATCATGGCTGGCACACCAGTGGTGTAGCTTACGCCCTGCATGCCTGTCTCGTTGTAAGCCTCCTGGTGCTTGCAGTTGTTATAAACGTAGTAGGTGCGCTCCTTGCCATCCTTCTTACCACGGATGCGGCAACCGATGGATGTTTCGCCATCATAGTTCTCGCCGAGATCCTGTGGGTTAGGTAATACTGCCTTGAGGAACTGCAATGGAACAATCTTCACCTTGGCAGTCTTGCCGGAGCCGTCTGCCAATGGAGCCTCGTACTCGATTTCGTCGATGCGGCTCATACCGAGGTTCTGAATGCAGTCGAGGTAGGTGAGATACTGCTGACCGAAGGTCATCCAGAAGCGTGCCTCTTTGATAGTAGGGTAGTTCTTCACCAAGCTCTCCAACTCCTCGTGGTGCATCAGATAGCTCTCGCGAGGGCCGATGTTAGGGTAGGTGAGCGGCTTGTGGATAGACAATGGGTCGGTTTCAATCCATTCGCCATCCTTATACCAGAGTCCCTTCTGGGTAATCTCGCGGATATTGATTTCAGGGTTGAAGTTGGTTGCGAAAGCCTTGTGATGATTTCCGGCATTGCAATCCACGATGTCGAGCACCTCAATCTCGTCGAAGTGATGCTTGCCAGCGTATGCGGTGAAGATGCCGGATACACCTGGGTCGAAACCGCAACCGAGGATAGCGCACAGACCTGCCTGCTCAAACTTATCCTTGTAAGCCCACTGCCATGAGTACTCGAAGTGAGCCTCGTCCTTTGGCTCATAGTTAGCGGTATCCATATAGTTGCAACCGCAAGCCAGACAGGCATCCATGATGGTGAGGTCCTGGTAAGGCAAAGCAAGGTTGATGACAAGCTCAGGCTTATAGCTATTAAAGAGAGCCTTCAACTGCTCAACGTCGTCGGCATCCACCTCAGCCGTCTGAATATCCATCTTGTAGCCCTTGGCATGGATATCCTTAACCAGCTTATCGCACTTTTCCTTGCGACGGCTAGCAATCATAAACTCGGTGAAAACGTCCTGGTTCTGGACGATTTTGAAGGCAGCCACGGTAGCAACGCCACCTGCGCCAATCATAAGTACTCTACTCATTTATATTTTATATATTTTAATGTTTATCGTCTGTTGTTTATTTTATTTCATTGGCAGAGATGCCCAAGGCACTCATCAGTGAATATCCGAGAATCTCCTGACGGAAATTGCCGCCAGGCATTGGTTGCATGGCGAAGAGCGTGATGCGCTTGTCGTCATCCTCTACCTTTCTCAATATCTCTCGCAGGCGGTCGTAGGCATCTCCATCTTCCGAGTTGGGAATGATCATGACGCGCTTTACCTCCTTGGCATTGCAAACCGTGCGGGCAACATCCACGAGGAAATCATCCTTGCCCACCATCTTTTCCTCTGTAGGATAAGAAGATATGATAAACTCGCCCAACTTGTTGTCCTTGAAAGCCTGTGCGTTCAGATCTTTCTCATAATTGGAAGGGCGGAAGTTTTTCATTGCCATAGACTGCTTGTCGTGTATAAGCACCACTTGGGTTTCGTGTTCACCCTCTCTGAGACCGCCGTCAAGGGCAATACAGACTGCCCATTGAGCCATGTCGGCCGGTTGGATGCGACGGTTGATCATACGCTCGAAATTGACAGTCAGGTCGAAAGCTACTCTGTCAATGTAGTCAGCGTCAGCGATGATAACATTCTCGCTCCATTTTATATTGTTTGTATCTAATGAATTCATAGGTGCAAAAATACGATTTTTTTTCGTAACTTACCCCATTTTATGGATAAAATAATAAAAATGATATATTTTTTTCTTTTCTATGATGCAGATGCACTCTTTCCTCATGTGTGGATTTCCCTCTTTTCATGCGATGCATTTAGCCAAATAATGTCCTGCGAGGACTGCTAAAAGTCCAAAAGCCAGACTTCCGAAGAGATAGAGCATCATATAGGTATAACTTCCATCCTTCATCAGTCCGTAACCTTCGTTCATGAAGGTAGAGAAGGTGGTAAAGCCTCCGCAAAAGCCTGTAGTGAGGAGCATTTTGATGGATGGGGATAAAAGACCTCCTCCATTCCAGTTCAATCCTGATAAAAAACCGATGATGAGGCATCCCAATACATTTACCGTCATCGTTCCGAAGGGGAATGCGATGAATGTATATGATTGCACCATCTTGGAAATCCAAAATCTCATGCCGCCTCCGAAGAAGCTGCCGATACTGACCAGTAATAATTCTTTCATTTCT
>URYG01000046.1 GCA_900551985.1 uncultured Prevotella sp.
CCAGCGCTGCCACATCCGGTTTCATCTGCGTGGTAAGTTCCTTCTTGCTGATACCACAAATGGCAGAATACTGGTCGAACATGCTGATGTTGTCGAGGTTGTTGAGTTCGCTGAAGATGCTGAGCTGCGAGAACTTGGTGATACCCGTGATAAAGGTGAACTCCAGATATGGGTCGAGCATCTTCAGAGGACTGTAGAAGTTCTGCATGATGCGACGAAGCGTCTGCAGGTTCTCCTTCTCGTGTACCACGTCCAGCAGAGGGGCATCATATTCATCGATGATGACTACCACCTTCTTGCCCGTCTGCTCGTAAGCCCGCTTCACCAGGTCTTTCAGGCGAAGATTAGCATCTACCTGGTGCGTCTTGTATCCCCAGATAGTCTCCTGCTCTTCAAGCATATCTGCCAGGTATCTTTCCAGCTGCTCCACACTCATGTGCTTGGCACCGCTTAGGTCGAAATGAAACACAGGGTGCTTTACCCATTCCTTCTCGTAATCAGCAATGGCTAATCCCTCGAAGAGTTCCTTTCTTCCCTCAAAATAAGCCTGGAGGGTAGAGGCAAAGAGCGACTTGCCGAATCGTCTTGGACGACTCAGAAAGACGTACTTCATCTTTTTCTCTCGAAAATCCACGATATATTGGGTCTTATCTACATAGAGATAATTCCCCTCTCTGATATTTGAGAATGTCTGTATTCCTACAGGATAGAAATTTACTATTTTTGCCATATTCCTACATGCTTTACGTTTTGCGCTGCTAAGTTACAAAGAAAATCCGAATAAACCAAGCATAATGGTTAAAAAATGAGCCATAGCTGAAAGTTCGCCGAACATGCCGAACTTTCAGCTATGAGGGCTTACTTGATCTTCACTTCTATCTTAGTCTTGGCTGCATCAGCGCTGGAGCCGCCAACAAATACCTGATAAGTGCCAGGAACCACGCGGATGGTGTTGGTCTGGGCATCCCAACCCTCGAAACTCTTGCGAGGAAGATCGATGCTTATCATCTGGCGCTCGCCAGCCTTCAAAGACACACGCTTGAATGCCTTGAGACTCTTGATAGGACCATCCACATCATCTATGCGCTTGATATAAACCTGCGCAACTTCGGTACCCTCACGCTTGCCCGTATTCTGCAAGGAGAACATCAGCTTGTAATCAGCAGCCTTGCCGTCACGCTTCTTGCTCTTCACCTGCATCAAGGTAGGCTTGCCATACTCGAAAGAGGTATAACTCAAACCGTAACCGAATGGGAATAAAGGCTCACCCTTGAAATAACGATAGGTACGATTCTTCATCGTATAATCGAGGAAGTCAGGAAGATCGTTCACACTCTTATAGAAGGTAACCGGAAGCTTGCCCGATGGATTCACCTCGCCAAAGAGAACCTTGGCTACAGCCTCACCACCCCGTTCACCAGGATACCATGCCTGAAGGATTGCCTCGGCATTTTCCGTCTCAGGAACCATGGCGATGGCACATCCAGAACAGTTGACAAAGACGACACGCTTGCCTGCCTGATGCAGCATGGCAATGACCTGACGCTGAGCCTTCGGCAACTCCAGATCGGTTCTGTCGCCGCCCTTGAATCCAGGCTCCTCAATCTCAAGCTGCTCTCCCTCCAGGTTTGGAGAGATACCGCCAACGAATACCACGGCATCCGCATCGCCCACCTCTGCCAGAATCTGCTCGTTGGTAGGCTTCGAAGTCTTCAGGATATCAAACTGCATCACAGCCACATCTTCCTTCTGAGTATAATCTATCTGAATCCTGACCGGCTTACCTGCTTTCAGAGAGAGCGGTTTGATGATAGGCGCCACGCGGCCCCAGCACTCCCTCATATTCACGATGGTATCGCCATCCACTATCAGGCGGCAACCGTCATCAATACCCATATTGATGGTAAGATCCTCATCCCTGTCAGGAGTCAATACTCCCTCATAGCGGGCAGAGAAATGAGTAAGATTCACACCCGGTGCAAACACGGTATTACCACCATTGCTCAGATTGATGGCAGTCTTCATCACATCCGTAGCCACCGGCTCGCCCTTCTGTTCCTGATTGTTCCAATAGGTAGCCTTCATTCCCTCACGGAAGAGGTTGAAACGGCTCTCCTGCACCTCGTTTCTGGTCAAGGTACAAGACGGAACATACTTTACTTCAGCCCCCTTCATATAGTTGCGGATGCCCTGGAGGATAGTGGTAGAACTGGTAGGATAACCCGAATAGTTGCCTCGCAGCATGATGGAATCATTGGCATTAGGTCCCATCACCACAATCTTCTGATTGCGGTTCAAAGGCAGCAGCTGGTTTCTGTTCTGAAGAAGAACGATGCCTTCTTCTGCTATCTTCTCAGCCAGATCCTTATGAGCCTTGCAGGCGATGACGTTCTCAGGAATCTGAGTCCATGACACGGTTTCATCCTTATCGAAATCGCCGAGTTGGAAACGAGCCACCAGCAGGCGCTTCAGGCTCTGGTTTACCTTATCTTCATTGACCATTCCCGCCTTCACAGCTTTCGGAATAGTACGATAGGCGCTGCCGCACTCCAGGTCGGTACCGGCATTAACAGCCTGGGCAGTTGCCTCGGTAGCAGTCTTTGCCGTACCATGATAACCCGGCATATAGAAATCGTTGACAGCTCCGCAATCGGAAGTAATCAATCCCTTGAATCCCCATTCGTCTCTGAGAATCTGGCGCTCAAACTTGGCGTTGGAACAGCAAGGAGCACCATCTATACGCTGATAGGCACACATCACCTCAGCCACATGTCCATCCTGTACCAGCGACTTGAAGGCAGGGAGATAAGTCTCCCACAAATCACGGGCAGGCAGATTCTCCAGATTGAAGACATGGCGATTCCACTCCGGACCACTATGCACGGCAAAATGCTTGGCACAAGCCAGCGTCTTGACATACTGGGGAGCCTTAGACTTATCTGAAGCCAGAACGCCAGGAGCCGCCAGCGGCTTGCCGTCGAACGACTGTCCCTGCAAGCCATTCACTACGGCGAGTCCCATACGTGTAGTGAGATAAGGATCTTCGCCATAAGTCTCCTGTCCGCGTCCCCATCTAGGATCACGGAAGATATTGACATTCGGAGTCCAGAAGCTCAGACTCTGATATCTCTTTACATTACCCGACTTCTTCGCCACCTGCGCCTTGGCTCTCGCCTCATCGCTTACGGCAGTAAACACCTGATAGAGCAAGGCATCATCCCAGGAAGAAGCCATGTGCATGGTGATAGGGAAAACCGTGGCATATCCGTTGCGTGCCACGCCATGCAGCGCCTCGTTCCACCATTGAAACTGAGGGATACCCAGTCGGGAGATGGCAGGCGAAGCATCCATCATCAGCTTCGTCTTTTCTTCCAGGGTCAGGCGTGAAAGTAAGTCATTGGCTCTTGCCTCGGCAGAAAGGTTAGGGTTCTGATAAGGCAACAGCTGACTGGCTGGCTGTTGGGCATGAGCTGAGAGCGCCAGAGCGGACAGCATAGCCAATGTAAGTATTTGTTTCTTCATAACTGCTATTGTTATTACGTTAATATTGTATAGATTCGTTTTTTAAATGCAAAAATACATATTTTTCCTGAATTCTAAGACAGATGAAGTGTTAAAAAACTCAGATAGTTTCCATTTTTATGTGATTACTTCCTAATTTTTTCGATTCATTCAAACAATTAAGCACTTTTTCCTTGCTGATTCCAAATATTAGTGCTAACTTTGCACTCAGAAACGACTCTATCTTTTTAGAAGACAAAGATACAAGTAAGAAAGATACAACAAGACAGTAAGATAGCAAAGACATGGAAAAGATTCTAATAGTTGAAGACGATATCGCATTTGGAACCATGATTCAGACATGGCTCAGGAAGAAGGGATTCGAAGTGGAGAAAACTACTTCGGTCAAGGCTGCCATACAGGTTTGCGAGGAGGCAGAAAGAGGATTCGATCTGGTATTATCAGACCTCCGCCTTCCCGACCACGACGGTATCTTCCTGCTGCAATGGATGAGAAAGCATGGCGTGCAGGTGCCTTTCATCGTGATGACCAGCTATGCAGAAATTCAAAATGTGGTGCTCGCCATGAAATCGGGTGCTACCGATTATGTGGCAAAGCCTTTCCATCCGGAAATCCTTCTGGATAAGATCAAGGAAGCTATCAAGACTCCGAAAAAACAGGATTCGAATGCAGACGCAGCAGATAGCCTGCGTTCCACAGACTCAAATTCTACTCCTACAGACACAGCACCTGGCAAGCAGGCAGGAAATCAGGCTTCATCAGCCAATGGGGAGGTGCCCAAATACCTGGAAGGTGAAAGCGAGGCTTCACGCAAGCTCTACAGCTTTGTTTCGCTGGTGGCTCCTACCCCTATGTCGGTACTCATTCTGGGTGCCAGCGGTACGGGTAAGGAATATGTGGCTAGAAGAATCCACGAACTCAGCACTAGAGCCAATAAGCCTTTCTTCGCACTCGACTGCGGTGCCATCCCTAAAGAGGTGGCGGCATCAGAATTCTTCGGTCATGTGAAAGGTTCGTTTACGGGAGCCGACCAGGACAAGAAGGGCGCTTTCGAGATTGCCAACGGAGGAACTCTCTTCCTCGATGAGATGGGAAACCTGAACTACGAAGTGCAGGTGCAGTTGCTCCGTGCCCTTCAGGAAAGAAAAATCCGTCCAGTGGGAAGCAACAAGGAAATCGATATCGATATCCGACTGGTTTGCGCTACCAATGAGAATCTGGCTCAGCGCGTGGCAGAAGGCAACTTCCGTGAAGACCTCTACCACCGCATCAACGAGTTTACCATCTATATGCCGGAACTGAAAGACCGTGATGCCGACCTCTTCCTCTTTGCCGACCTCTTTATCAAGCATGCCAACAAGGAGCTGAACAGAAATGTGGAAGGACTCGACGGCAAAGCCAAGGAGCGAATTGCTGCCTACAACTGGCCGGGCAACCTGCGAGAACTGAACAATGTGATGAAACGAGCTACCCTGCTCGCTACCGGAAGATACATCGGAGTAACCGAACTGGAACAGAGTATGGCGCATATCCAGCCACAGGCCCCTACCGCCCTGCACGATGAGGAAACGGAACTGCAGAGAATAGAAGCTGCGCTGAAAGCAGCAGGCGGCAACAAGAGTAAGGCTGCACAATTGCTCGCCGTGGATAGAAAGACGCTCTACAACAAGATGAAGAAGTATGGAATCTGATGACCATTCCCCAACTTTTTGGGGAATAATTCCACACAAGTTCCACAGTTTCCACAATGTAGAATTCTGGCACAAAAAGCAATTATAACTGATAATCAGCCGATTAGACTATTCTTTTATTTTTTGGCACGCAGATTGTGATATTAGAAAGTGAACACGCCAATGAGCGGTAACGCAAGCAAGGCTGTTCACAAAGAAAGTTATAAACATAATATTCACAATAAAAAAAACAAAAGATTATGAAAAAGTTAGTTTTCGCAGCTATCGCTGCCATGGTTATGGTTTCAGTTAGCAATGTATTCGCCAGCAACAAGATGGCAAGTGTATCATCAGTAGCTCCAGTTGACACAGTAGCTCCAGCAGAACCAGCTGCTCCAGCAGACACAACAGTAGAGAAAGAGACTCCAGCAGAGACACCAGCTGAAACTCCAGCAGAGACTCCAGCAGAGACTCCAGCAGACTCTACAGCAACAGATTCTACTGTAGCAGAGTAATATCACCTTTAAAAAATAGTAATTAACTGAGGAAAAGATAGAATAACACTAGTAATTACGCGTCGCTTTCAATCAGGCAGGAGACTAATGATAGAATTCATTGGTCTCCTGGCTTGTTTTTAGCCCTTTTGTTTTCTAATATCATTTTTTTGCATTAACTTTGCAAGCAAATATCTATTGAGCAAGATATCAGTCTGCTCATCAATTTTAAACGATTTCTCATGCACAAGAACAATATTCCTCTCAAGGTAGCCCTCGGATATAGCGCCATTGCCATTATCATGATTCTGGCAATCAGTCTGGTGTATAGCAATACCAAGAGCATCAATGCCATCAATGAAGCTTCGCGCGAGTATATCCAGAAAAGGGGTGCCGCCGACAGTACCATCTCTTCCCTGCTCAAAGAGGAGCAGAGAAACCTGAAGCAACTGTCTGATGCCATGAGTGGGAAACCTGCACAGAACTATCTGCAGGATAAGGTGAAGAATCTGAATACGGGAAAGGATTCCATACTGGTTCACTCTAAGGCACCGCAAACCCACGAAGCGAAGAAGACAACGGTAGAGGTATTGAAGACCCGAAGGGGATTCTTCCGCAGATTAGCCGATGCCTTCAAGAAGGAGCACGCCGAGACCTTGAGCGTAAAACAGGACAGCAACCGGGCTGTCATCGATTCTGTCACCACCCCAGTAAACGTAGCAGAAAACGTGGCTAACATCCTCGACCAGATAGACAAGAAAGAGAAAGTGGCTACACAAGACCACAAGCAGAGCATCAACAAGGAGATGGAAGACCTGAAGATGGTGAGTGCCAAACTCGCCCTCCGCTCCGCCAAACATCTGAGCGATGTACACCAGCGTGAGAAAGACAATATGCAGGAAGCCATCGAGAAGGCGATGGAAGCAAGAAAGCATCTGTTGTGGCAGATGGAACTGCTCGCCATCGTAGCCTTCTTTGCCATCGTCATTATGATCTTGTTTATCTGGCGCGATGCCAGAAAAGAGCGCATCTACAGGGAAAACCTGGAGGCTGCCAACGAGGAAACCCAGCGTATCATGAACCAGCGTGAGCGCCTGCTCCTTACCATCACCCACGACATCAAGGCACCGGCTGCCTCTATCTCGGGCTTCATCGATCTGATGAAAGCCTACGTCAGCAATCCCCAGGGCATCGAATGTCTCCAGAACATCAAGAATTCTGCCGCTCATCTTTCACATCTCGTTGCCTCGCTGCTCGATTATCATCAGTTGGAGAACGGACTGATGAAGGTTCAGCCTACCTCTTTCTCACCGGCACAACTGGTAGCGGAATCGGTAGAGGGAATGAAATTGAGAGCCGAAGAGAAAGGATTGGCGATTTCATTCGAATGCAAGATGAAGGGGATGGGAACTTCGGATTCGTCGGAAACTTCAGAAACTTCAGATTCTCCAATGAAGAAGGAATTCTTCCGTGCGGATGCCTTCCGCATTCGCCAGATATTGGATAATCTGGTAAGCAATGCCATCAAATATACCGACCAGGGCAGCGTTACCATCCAGGCACTGGTTTCAAAAATCCTGGGCAAGCCAACACTTACCCTGAGCGTAAAGGATACGGGAAAGGGTATGACTGATGATGAGAAACAGAAAGTGTTCCAGGCGTTTACGAGATTGAAGAGTGCCCAGGGCATCGAGGGTACCGGTTTGGGACTGTCCATCACCCAGGAACTGGTTTCGCTGCTTGGAGGAGAAATCATCCTCCACTCTACCCTGGGCAAAGGTTCTACCTTCATCGTCACCATTCCTATCGAGCCAGCGCCTAAGGAGGAGGCTCAGGAAATGGCTCCATCAGAAATTAAGCATGATCCTTCTCTCGATTCTGCTCAAGATAAGGAAGGACAGGATTCTGGCAGCCATCAGGTTTCTGATATGAAGAAGAAAACGGAATTTGCCAATCACAAGATTCTGATTCTGGATGATGACAAGCTGCAGCTCCAGCTTCTTCAGGAGATGCTGCGCCGCATCGTAGGCGACACCTGGCAGGTTTTCGCCTGCAACCATGTGATGGATGCCCTCACCACGCTGCACAATGAGCAGCCAGCCCTGATGCTGATGGATATCGAAATGCCGGAGATGAACGGCATGGATATGATTGCCCACATCAACCATTCCAATATGATGGTGGTGGCGATGACGGCTCACGATACGAGCATCCTGGAACAGCTTCTGAAAGCCGGCTTCGACGATTGCCTGTTCAAGCCATTCAGTATGGAGAAACTATCCGATATTCTGGGAATAGATTCCCAGGCTCAGCTGGATGCTCAGTCTGAAACTCCATCTAAGCCAGATTCATCATCCCAGCAGAAAACAAACCCTCAGCTGGATGCTCTCCTTGCTTTTGCAGGGGGCGACGAAGAGGCTGCAAAGGAGATTCTTGATACCGTGAAGCAGGAACTTGCCGCTCATCTCACGAATCTGAAAGAGGCTGTAGAAGAGGAAGCCCTATCTACCGACCGCATAGGAAAGGCGGCACATAAGCTCCTCCCTATCGCCACGATGATGCAGATGGGATGCCTCGAAGAACTCAAGGCGCTCTCACCAGAACACATCGGCGAGATAGAAGAAGCCGAGATCAGAGAAAAGCTGATGGCTGTGATTACGACCTTATCTGCTGCGGTGTCAGACCTGTATGCTTCTTAAAATAGCGGCAGAAGAAACTGACATCGGCGAAATGAAACTCCCAAGCCATCTCCTTGATGCTTTGCGTGGTTCGCTTAAGATGCAGCTTGAGCTGCAGAATCACGTATTGGTCGATGATGGTCTTGGGGGTATGCCCCGTCACCTGGTTCACGATGTTGGTCAGATATTTCGAAGAGATATTCATCTTTTCGGCATAATAGTTCACATCCCTTGATATCTTGTAATCCTTCTCCAGCAGCATCATAAACCGATTGAACAATTCTCTTACGCGATACGATTTTATTTCATCTGGTCGGTATTGCGGATTGCGCTGAAGATACTCATGAAAACCGATGAAGAATGCCTTCAACTGGCACAAAACCAACTGCGAGATGCAGGTACATTCCGACTGGTCGAAATATACCTTCAATAAGGAGAACATCCCATTGATGATGTTTGTTACTACGGGGGTATCCTGCCGGCAGCGGTCTTCCCGCAAGGAAGAATATACCGTCTGTTCCAGCTGCAAACTGGCTTCTCGAAGCAAGGAAGGATTATACTTCAGGATTTCAACTTGAAAGTTGTTCGCAGTTTCAGGGGATTTGCAATCCCCGTTTTCTGTTTCAGGGGATTTGCAATCCCCGCTTTCTGTTTGAGGGGATTTGCAATCCCCGTCAACCTTCAATTCCACTACATCATTCGGAAACAGCGTAATCACCGCCCCCTCATAAAGTTCCCAATCCTTATAATTCACATTCAGCCTCGCCTTTCCCTTCCGGCAAATCAATATCGCTCCGTAAGTCAATACTTGCGGACCCTCCTGCCATTCCTCCAAACCAGAGCAGGAAAGGCTTGCTTCCTGATAACTGCTTAATTCTGATAATTCCATCTACACCTTATTATATATAGAGTTATTATATCTCTTTATTCCTATTTCGGTTGCAAAATTACACAAAATATGTGATATAAAAGAACTATTATTCCCAAATCGTCCATCCACTGCGAAATATTTAAAGCGAATGTTCGCCCAAAACTCCGTACCTTTGCACCCGAAATTCAAAAAGTAATGATCAATGATTAAGAAAATCTTATTTGTAAGCCTTCTGCTTGCAGGAGGAACCCATTGGGCTTCGGCTCAATCACAAACCACCGAAGGGGCGGCCGCTTCCTTGCCTGTCAGCAAGAAAGAAAACATGACCATCAGCCAACTCTTCCAGAAGGTGGAGGATAACAGCAAAAGTCTTCGCACTTCATTATCTGGAGTAGAAGCAGCCCATCTCGGCATCGAATCAGCAAAAAGCAAGAAACTGCCCGACCTCGATGCTTCCCTCTCATTCAGCTACATCGGCAATGCGCTGATTAGCGACCGTGACTTCAGCAACGTTCATGGTTTGAAATCCCCACATTTCGGCAACAACTTCGCCTTCCAGGCACAGCAGGTGGTTTACGCCGGTGGAGCCATCAACGCAGGCATCAAGCTCGCCGAACTCGGGAAGCAGCAGGCAGAGGTAGGCGTGAAACTCACCCGACAGCAGATTCGCTTCATCGCCCTAGGTCAATATCTCGACCTTTATAAGATAGACAACCGCATCAAAGTGTATGAAAAGAACATCGAGTTGACCCGCCAGCTCATCGACGACATCAAAGAGAAGCAGACGCATGGAATGGCGCTGAAGAACGACATCACCCGATATGAACTCCAGATGGAAAGTCTCAAGCTCGGTTTGACGGCACTCAGAAACAACCGGAGTATCCTGAACCATCAGCTTTGCAATACCCTCGGAATGAACCAGGGAAACCTGAAAGATGATGGAAGCCAGATGAACCAGGGAAGCCAGGAGATTCAGATTATCCCCGATGCCAGCATTGCCGATAAAACCTACGGCAAGGAGGGCGAGGCTTACTGGCAGACGGCAGGCACCCTGAACTCTCCTCTTCTGGAGCAGAGCAGCAACGCCATCCGCATCGCCGAACAGAAAGAGAAGATTGCCAAGAGCGACCTTCTGCCAAAGGTAGCTTTCGTTGCCGCAGATAACTTCGATGGTCCTATCCTCTTCGAGTTGCCACCAGTGGATAAGAACCTCAACGTCTGGTATGTGGGCGTGGGCGTGAAATATAGCCTCAGCTCTCTCTTCAAGAGCAACAAGCGTATCAAGCAGGCTGCCGTAGAGACCCGACAGGCTAAAGAGGCACATGCCGTTCAGGCGGAGCAGCTCAACAACAATGTGCAGGCTGCCTACGTGCAATATCAGCAAACCTACGTAGAACTGGAAACGCAGCGAAAGAGCGTAGAACTGGCACAGCAGAACTACGATGTGATGAATGCCCGCTATCTCAGTCAGCTCGCTCTGGTTACGGATATGGTAGATGCCTCCAACCTCAAGCTCAATGCCGAGCTCAGCGAGGTGGATGCCCGCATCAACATCGTCTATGCCTACTACCGCATGAAGTACGTGGCAGGAGAAATTTAATTTAAAAATCAGAATTAAGAGTTTTTATCGAAAACAATTATCAAGAGATTATGAGCAAGAAGATTATCAAGAGAATATATAATGTAGTGATTATCCTCCTTTTCCTGGGAGCTATCGGCTGGTGCTTCAGCCATTTCTATCATGGCAGCGATGTGGCTTACACCGATGATGCACAGGTAAACCGCCATATCACCCCTATCAATACCCGTGTGCCGGGATTCATCAAGGAGATTCGATTCAACGACTATCAGCACGTAAAGAAGGGCGATACCCTCGTCATCATCGAGGATGCTGAGTTCCGTCTGCATGTGGCTCAGGCTGAGGCAGGCTTGCGTGGCTCCAAGTCAAGTTCTTCGGTAGTAACCGCCAGCATGGGCACCACCAACACCAATGTGCAGACAGCAGCTGCCGGTATCGAAGAGGCTCGTGTGGATATGATGAATGCCAAGCAGGACTTCGACCGCTTTGCCGCCTTGATGAAGAAGGATGCGGTAACCCGTCAGCAATACGACAATGCCTATGCCCGCTATCTGGGAGCCAAGGCACGTTATGAGCAGGCTAGCAGCCGCAAGGCTAGCGCCGCATCGGTTCGCAATGTACAGACCCAGCAGCTGGGCGGTTCACGCGCCGGAGAGAGCGTGGCTGAGGCTCAGCTCAATCTGGCTCGACTCAACCTTTCCTATACCGTAATCGTGGCAACCTGCGATGGCGTGATGGGAAAAAAGGATATTCACGAGGGACAGCTGGTGCAGCCTGGTCAGATGCTCGCCCGCATCGTGGACGACAACGATGTTTGGGTGGTAGCCAACTACCGTGAGACTCAGATGGACGGCATCACCGTGGGCAAGAGCGTAGATTTCACCGCCGATGCCATTCCTGGTGTAGTATTCCATGGCAAGGTAGAAGCCCTTTCTGCCGCAGCCGGCAATGCCTATTCCATGATTCCCGTGGATAATGCCACCGGCAACTTCGTAAAGGTAGAGCAGCGTGTGCCTGTTCGCATCGCCCTCACCAAGGACAATGATCCGAAACAGATAGCCCTGCTCCGTGCCGGACTGAACGTAGAGACCAAGGTTCGCATCAAATAGAATATTCTATAAACTATTAATTATTAATTATAGAAAATGCCAGGACCTCCAATGCTTCAGGGACCTTTCCGGGTTCCTTCGTTCAATGGATATATTCCTCGCCGGTTACAGCCTTGGATCTATCTCCTCTTCGCCTTCATCTTCCTGATGTCGAGCGGAATCTATGGAGGAGCCATGAGCCAGGTGATGGGCGAGTACAGTTTGATGAGAGAAGACGTGCTCATGATCATCATGTTCAACGTCGTGGGCGTGGCGATGCCATTCCCCTTCCTCTTCAAGATGAAGTTCCACTTTACCAACCGCCAGCTTCTGCTGAATGCGGCACTGGTAGTGGCAACCTGTAATTTCCTCATCATGTGGACCGACTCGGTGCCCCTGATGTGCATCCTCGCTTACATCGCAGGCTTCTTCAAGCTCTGCGGAACCTTCGAATGTATGAGTACCATCCAGTTGTGGATGACCTCCAAGCGCGATTTCACCATCTTCTTCCCCCTGCTCTACTGCATCGTTTTGGGAAACATGTTCCTCTCGCCTTGGGTCACCGAACACCTTATTTATATTTATCAGGATTGGCGCATCATCAACTGGGCGATGACGGGCGCCCTGCTCCTGGTGGCACTCATCGTGTACGTCACCACCCACGACTTCCGCTTCATGAAACCCCTGCCCTTCATCAGTCTCGACTATCTGGGCTGCATCCTGTGGTCGGCATGGATACTGGAGTTTATCTTCTTCTTCAACTACGGCGAGCACTACAACTGGCTCGATTCGAAAATCATGCAGATGGATGTATTGCTCTTTATCCTTACCGGATATTTCTGCATCCAGCGAATGCTTCACATCCGTCACCCTTACATCGAGCCGGCGGCATGGAAGTATAAGCGACTCATCCCGCTGCTCATTCTCTTCGCCTTCGTAGAATTCATGGGCAGTACGCCTAAAGTGCTGCAAACCGCCTTTACAGGTGGCGTGCTGCATTTCGGTGCTATCACTACCAATGTACTCAACTTCGTAGAATGGGTGGGTGCCATCGCCGGTTGCCTTTTCTGCCTATTCTGGTGCAAGGTGCTCTGTCAGAAATACACCCGTCTGCTCACGATAGGTGTGGCAACGATGGTATGTTATCCCGTGATGATGTATTTCCTCATCCATCCGGGTCTCAACATCGAGGCACTCTATCTGCCTTGCTTCCTGCGGAGCTTCGGCAACGCCATCTTCTTCTGTATGCTCACCGTGTATCTGGAAGAACTGATGCCGTTCCAGCACTTCTTCATGGGATTGACGATGGCAGGCATCATCCGCAACGGTCCGATGTCGGCGATGTGCTCAGGTCTGTACAGTTTCGGTCTCCGTTATCAGATGGCAGACAACATGTCGCGCGGCTTGCCCTACGATGCCACCAATCTTCTGATGCTCAGCATCCGGAATCTCTATGGCGTCACCTGTCTCATCGGCATTGCCGTGCTGATCATCTTCCTGCTCTGGGATGTACAGCCCGTGAGAAGTACCCTCAAAAAGATGCCTTCCTGGAACTTCGTGGGAAAGAGAATGAAGAAAAAGAAAGGATTTGCGAAATAAAACCTATTATCATTACGGCTGTCAGTTTCTTATAAACTGGCAGCCGTTTTGCTATTCAGCTAACTAAAACACACACCAAAAGAGAAAAAGCCCGAAGAATCTTTGCTTTTTCAAACTTTATTCGTATTTTTGCAAAGATTTAGCAACAAATATTAAGAATAATGGATACAGAACAACTTTCTATGACCAAGAAAACCCTTGTGGGAGTACAATTCCTCTTCGTGGCTTTCGGTGCAACGGTTCTGGTGCCTCTCCTGATAGGCATCGATCCAGCAACGGCTCTCTTCACCGCAGGTGTGGGAACCTTTCTCTTTCACTTCATCACCAAGGGCAAGGTGCCTATCTTCCTGGGCAGTTCCTTCGCCTTCATCGCCCCTATCATCGCTGCCACCAAGCAGTGGGGACTTCCGGGAACCATCGCCGGACTTACCAGCGTCTCTCTGGTGTATTTCATCATGAGCGCCCTGGTAAAATGGCAGGGCAAGAAACTACTGGATAGGATTTTCCCACCGGTAGTCATCGGACCAGCCATCATCCTCATCGGTCTCTCCCTTTCGGGCAGCGCTGTGAATATGGCTAAGACCAACTGGGTCCTCGCCTTCGCATCGCTTATCACCGCCATTCTGGTGCTTACCTTCTGTAAGGGACTGATGAAGCTGGTTCCTATCATTTCGGGCGTTATCGTGGGTTACGTCATCGCCATCTGCATGGGCGAGGTAGATTTCTCGGGCGTGGCATCGGCATCGTGGTTCTCCTGTCCGGTAAGCTTCGATACCATCACCCATTTCTCCTGGGCGCCATTCCTCTATATGTTACCCGTTGCGATAGCGCCGGTGCTGGAGCATATCGGCGACGTGTATGTGGTGAGTGCCGTGGCGAAGAAGGATTTCGTAGCAGATCCGGGATTGCATCGCACGATGTTGGGCGATGGTGTGGCGTGTCTCTGTTCCGCCTTCCTGGGTGGTCCTCCTGAGACTACCTATTCTGAAGTAACGGGAGCGATGTCTATCACCAAGGTAACGAGTCCTGCCGTGATTCGCATATCAGCAGCCACCGCCATCTGTTTCTCCATCGTGGGCAAATTGAGTGCCTTGCTGCAGAGCATACCTCAAGCGGTATTAGGTGGCATCATGCTGCTTCTTTTCGGCACCATCGCCAGTGTGGGTGTTCAGAATCTGATGCAGAACAAGGTAGATATGAATGAAACCCGCAATGTCATCATCATCTCGGTGATGCTGACGATGGGCTTGGGTGGTGCCGTCCTCTCCTCCGGTTCCTTCGCCATTTCCGGCATCGGTCTCTCTGCCGTCATCGGCGTGATTCTCAATCTCGTACTTCCTAAAACGAAGAAGGAGGAGGCGTAACATTTACTTTCTTTCGAAGGATAATAGCCTAAAAAAATAACACGGACGATTGAATTCATCCGTGTTATTTTTTACAGGAAACCTCCTCTATTAGTTCGCAGGACACTTATCCCCCAGAAGGACACCCGCTACAAAACTAATTAGATTTTACTTTTATTTCTGCATCTATAACATATAAGTCCCCATCAATATCTTTTAAGACATTCTTTGGCTTCAAATCAGAAATCACAATACCATTTCCCTCATATGTCCAATCATCAATAGGACTAAACCCCAAAGCCATCATATATTTTTTTATTTCTGAAGGTTCTGCAGGTTTGGCATTTTCTATATACACCTGAGATAACAATGGATAAATCGTTCTTCCTTCATATCCAGTAAAACCTACAAGAAAGTAAGCGGTTTGCGGGAACAAACTATTATGTATCAATAGTCTTTTAAATAATTTATAGAAACTTCCTGTATGAATTAAATTATTCATCTTATAAACTACGCCGCCTTCCTTATCTACAAAAGTATCATTTTCGCTTCCAGATGGTCCTGGCGTTCCTAGATTGAAAACTTCTTCTATAGAATACCAACAATTATTTTCTTTGGCATATTTTTCTACATAGCTTTGTTCGCTATATAAGTTGCCTCCATACTCAGAGCTAGGGCAAGATTCCGTTTCATTGTTTGCGCAGCTTCTGAAGAGGAAGTCGGTGACTTCTTCCATTCTGCTAACTTGCGAAGCATTCTCTCCGTACTTTCTTTGTGATATTGATTCAAATATGTCATACTTCATTTTTCATTTGATTAATAGTGCAAAAATAGTGCTTTTTCTATTAATTCCAAAATATTCCAGCAACTTTTATACTTTAGTAACACAACCGAAAATTTACTAAGGCAATTCATCTGTCACATCCTATACGTTTTTTCCTTTTTTTCTTGCGTCATTCAGATAAAAACCGTACCTTTGCAGTATGAAAACATTATTAGACGTTCATACACATACCATAGCATCGGGTCATGCCTACAGCAGTTTGCAGGAAATGACCATGGCTGCAAAAGAAAAGGGTTTGGAAATACTGGGAATCACAGAGCACGGACCTCATATCCCGGGCACCTGTGATCCCATCTATTTCAGAAACCTGCATTGCGTTCCCCGTCAACTCTATGGAATCAAGCTGATGCTGGGAGCAGAACTCAACATCCTCAATACCCAGGGCGATATTGACCTCGATGAGGATTACTGGCGCATGCTTGATATCCGAATCGCCGGCATTCATAGCCTTTGCTGGCAGGGAGGAACCAAGGAAGAGAACACGCAGGGAGTCATCAACGCCATGCGCAATCCATTCGTGCAGATTATCTCCCATCCTGGAGATGGAACGGCAGAACTGGATTTCGAAGCTCTGATGAAGGTTTCCAAGGAGACGCATACCCTGCTCGAAATCAACAACCACTCCATGGCTCCCATCCGTCACAAAACGGTAGCAGCTCCCAATAATCTGGAACTGCTGGAACTTGCCAAGAAGTACGAGACCCCTGTCATCTTCGGAAGTGATGCCCACTTCTCTACCATGATTGCCGACTACAGCAACATCATGCCTCTGGTAGAGAAAGCAGAGTTCCCTGACGAGCTGGTTCTCAACTATCAGCCGGAGAAGTTCATGGCTTATCTCAAGCCTACCCCAGAGAAATAGGAAAATTTCGTTTCACATTTCATTAGCACTACTATGATTATAGAGGAAATTATCAAGTATAACGAGGAATTCGTAGCCAGCAAGGGTTACGAGAAGTATCTTACGAGCAAATACCCAGATAAGAAGCTTGCCATCCTTTCCTGTATGGATACCCGCCTGACAGAGCTTCTGCCGGCGGCATTGGGATTGAAGAATGGAGATGCCAAGCTCATCAAGAATGCCGGCGGACTGGTTATCAGTCCATTCGACTCCGCCATGCGCAGCCTCCTGGTTGCCATTTACGAACTGGGTGTAGAGGAAATCATGGTTATCGCCCACTCCAACTGCGGTGCCTGCCACATGAACGGACAGCAGATGAAGGAATTGATGCTCAAGCGTGGCATCCATCAGGATGTCATCGACACCATCGGACTTTGCGGCATCGACCTAGACCATTGGCTGGAGGGCTTCCACGACACCGAGGATTCTGTAAGAAATACGATTAACACCATCCGTACCCACCCTCTTGTACCAAAGGATGTCAATCTGCATGGTTATATCATCGATTCCCAGACGGGCAAGCTGACTGAAGTAATCTAACTTTCTGTCAAGATCATCTGCATCAGTTCGGCATTGGTCCTGTTGTTAATCGCAGCCTCTTCTACTTCGGTGAAATAATCCAGAGTGGCAGAACACTCACCGGTAATATCTATACCTATCACTTTCTCATGGGCATAGATAATACGAAGCACGGCTTGAAGCTGCATAAGCGTCATATTGCCATTGCTCCAATCCGTAATGGCATCCTGCTTTCTCAAGACATCCTTGTCGATGGAAATATAAACAGGCTCGTGTATGAGCTTGCCAGCCTTGGAGGGCCATGCTTGATGGTGATTTATTTCTGCCTGACTATAGAACAAGACCTTTTCTCTCAGATGAACGGGTACTTGAGCTATCAACTCATCCGATGCCCCGACAATAATAATTTGTCTGACAAACGGGTTCTTCTCCAATACATC
>URYG01000047.1 GCA_900551985.1 uncultured Prevotella sp.
GCTGTTGTCTGGGCAGAAGTGTCTTACCGGCGAGAAGGTGCTCGAACTCTTCCAGCAGATAGCCCACCGTGGCGGCGAGGGAGTGAGCCATGCCGTAAGAATGGTCATCACCCGCGACGGCAAGCTGAAGAGCGTGACGCTGAACGGCGAACCTATCGACCCAGCCAAGAGCTATCGCATAGCTACCCTCGATTATCTTGCCGAGGGCAACGACCAGCTTGTAGCCTTCAAGAGCGGTACCGATGTAGTGGCTCCTAAGGCGAAGGAGAACAATGTGCGCTACATCATCATGAACTATCTCCGTGAGATGAAGGATCAGGGCAAGGTAGTGGAATCAAGAATAGAAGGCCGCTGCGTAGTAGAATAGGGGGAACGAAGGTTTCCGGGGATTTGCAATCCCCGGCAAGCAGATAGACTAACTAAATAAGTACAGAAATGAAACATACATTATTATATATAGCGCTGGCGCTGGCATCATTTACGCTGCAGCCGGCAACAGTAGAGGCTAAAGTCCAGAAGGATTCCAAGGCCAAGAAGGAGGCAAAGGCGCAGAAGGCTCCAAAGGTAGTGAAGCAGCTCGTGGTGCTCCATACCAACGATACCCACTCCTGCGTGATGCCCTACAATCCGAATCTCGCAGATACAGCCATCGCCAACCGTGGAGGCTACCTCCGCCGCGTGGCAATGATCAAGCAGGAGCGCAGTCAGAATCCAGATCTCCTGCTCTTCGACAGTGGCGATTTCTCTCAGGGATCTCCTTACTATTCTCTCTTCAAGGGCGATGTAGAAGTGGGATTGATGAACGAGATGAAATATGATGCTGCCACCATCGGCAACCATGAGTTCGATTACGGCATGGACAATATGGTGCGTCTTTTCAAGATGGCGAAGTTCCCGATTGTTTGTGCCAACTACGATTTCACCGGCACCGAGCTGGCGGATATCGTGAAGCCATACGTGATATTGCATCGCAAGGGACTCAAGATTGGCGTCTTCGGACTGGCTCCGCAGCTAGCCGGCTTGGTGAGCGAGAAGAATTACGGTTGCATCCAGTACCTGGACCCTATCCAGAAGGCGAACGAGATGACAGAGATTCTGAAGAAGAAGGAGAAGTGTGATGTCATCATCTGCATCTCTCATCTGGGCTGGAATATAGATGGCACGGATGATACCGAGGTGATTGCTGCATCCCGCAATATCGACCTGGTATTGGGAGGTCACAGCCACAGCCTCTTCCAGACGCTGAAGTATCGGACAGATCTCGATGGCAAGCAGGTGCCAGTAGATCAGAATGGCAAGGGCGCCATCTGGGTCGGCAAAATGACATTGGATATCGTAAAGAATAAATAAGGCTCCTTGAAGAAAGGTATATAAACAGAAAAAGGCTCCTCGCAATGAGGAGCCTTTTTCTGTTTTGATATTTGAAAGTTCTTATTCCTTGTTGGAAGAAGCATAGAGGCCGATGCAGGCTCCGATGAAGCCGCCGCTCTTCTGGGTGCTCAGGTTAGAGGCATCCACGCCCTTGGCAAGAAGCTGCCAGTCGCCGCCTTCCTCGGCATAATAGAAATCATAATATCTGTCATGACCTTCTACCTTCAGCTTCAGCTTGCCAGCCTTGATTGGGGCAGAGGCGATGGTGACGTTGTTCTTCTCGGCACGGGTCAGGGTAAGCATCAGCTTGCCCTTCTTCATGGTCTTGCCCAACACGAAGTTGTGATCTTCCTTCTGCAGGAGGGCAATGCCGGCAATCTCCTTGTCGTTGCGAGGAGTGAAGTTGATCTCTGTCTCGGCTGTGAAGGTGCCGTGTTGCTGACGTGCCCAGATGGCTGACATCGGTTCACGCTTGTAGATATTGCCCGGCAGGAGATTCATGTTCAGCGCATCGTTCTCCACCTTGTAGCAATCCACAAAGTCGCGGAGGAACATCCAGCGTGGGTTCAGATCCTTCAGTCCGGCTCCGTTGTCTGCCGCATCGAAGGTATCCACGTATGAGAAGTTGCCCGAGAATTCATTCTTCTCTGCTGGTTTCAGACCAGCCTTCTCGCCTACAGTAGAGATAGGAGTATTCTTGGCAAGAATCTCTGGCCATCCATCCTTCCAGGTTACCGGCAGGAGATAGGTGTCGCGGCCTGTATTGTACATATCCTCCTCGTAAGGGCGGCAAGCCAGGAATACTGCCCACCAGTTGCCCTTGCCATCTTCTACGATGTCGGCATGTCCGGCACTGGATACCGGGTCCTTGCGGTTAGGGTCGAGACCTGTGCGCTGGGTGAGGATAGGGTTGTTAGGGCATTCCTCCCAAGGTCCCATCGGATTTTTGGCACGCAGGATTACCTCGCTGTGCCAGCCGCCTGTACCACCCTCGGCACACATCAGATAATAGAACTTGCCCTTCTTGAAGAGATGAGGACCCTCAATCCAGATAGGACGAGCCTCTACATGGGTTCCTCCACGGAGAATCTCCTTGAAATCGCCCTTGATGCTGTCGCCCTTCACGTCGAATTCGAAGCAGCGGATGGCACGCTGACCCTCGTAGTCGGCACCGCCAACCACCGGACCGTTGTGAACGATGTAGCCCTTGCCGTTGTCATCGAAGAAGAAGCTAGGATCAATGCCGTCTATCTTTCTCAGATAGATAGGTTCGCTCCATCCCTTGGAAGGGTCCTTTGACTTCACGAAGAAGTTGCCGGCACCCACGTTGGTGGTGATCATATAGAAGGTCTTGTTCTTCTTGTTATAGCTGATGGCTGGTGCGAAGATACCGCCCGAAACGTGCTGTCCCTTCAGAGGTACCTGCGATGGACGGGTGAGCACATGCCCGGCAGGAGTCCAGTTTACCAGGTCCTTGCTTGTACTCAGGGGCACACCCGGGAAGAAGGTGAAGGATGAGTTCACCAGATAGTAGGTGTCGCCCACACGGCACATAGACGGGTCGGGATAGAAGCCCGCCAGTACAGGGTTGTAATACTGATGCGTCTTGTCGATGCTCACATTGAAACGGGCATCGTTACCTGCATACTTGAAGTAGCTGAACTGTGCAGTCTGCGCCTGTGCTGCAGCGGCGAGCATCAGGGAGAGGGATAAGGTTGCTAATTTCTTCATTTTATCTTTTTGTTATTGTTTGGAAATTCTGCTGCAAAGTTACCTCTTTCCCTGATAATATGCCTTTTGCGGTGTAACCAAGACTTTGCGTCATGTTTCATGGCGCCCGGATTTGTTACAGATTCTTTTCCGTCTTGTTCACTTAGCCGTTCTGCGCATTGTTCATGTACTCACGAGGCGAGCAGCCATAGAGGTTCTTGAACATGGTGCTGAAGCTTGCCGCATTGGAGAATCCGCAGGTGTACATCACTTCGGTGATGCTCTGCTTGCCCTCCTTCAGCAGCTTGGCAGCCTGCTGCAATCGGATGTTGCGGATGAAGCTGTGCGGAGTCTGGTTGGTGAGTTCCTTCATCTTGCGGTGCAGGTGTACTCGGCTGATGCCCACCTTCTGTGCGATGCTGTCCACGCTGAGGTCGGAATCGCCCAGGTTCTCATTGATGACGTCCATCACGCGCCGCATCAGGTTGTCGTCTGGGGTCTGCATCTCCTTCTGTTCCACCTTGTGTTCCTGGCTTTCGTTGCCCGAGAACTTATTGCGCAGGGTGCGTCGTATGGTGAGGAGATTGATGATGGTGCGGCGCAGGATATCCATATTGAATGGTTTCAGGATATAGGCATCGGCACCCGTCTCCAGACCTTCCAGCTGGTCTTCCTCACGGCTCTTGGCTGTGAGCAGGATGACCGGCACATCATTGGTGTTGATGTTTGTCTTGAGCTTTGTACAGAGGGTGTTTCCATCCATCTCCGGCATCATGATGTCGCTGATGATGAGGTCTGGTTTCTTCTTCAGGATTTCAGAGAGCGCCACCTTGCCGTTCGGGTACGTACGGATCTTGAAGTCGTCGGAGAGTTGGGACTTGAGATATTCCTGGATATCCTCTTCATCCTCCACGATCACGATTTCCGACTTGGTTCCCTTGCCAGTCTGCAGGCAGGCAGCAGGAGCGTTGCTGAAATCATTCTCTGTTTCCAACTCCTCCTGTTCCATCTGCTGGATATTGGCGAGTTCCTGTGTCTGCTCTTCCTCCACCTTCTGCTCTTCCACGATTTCCTCCGGTTTCAGATGATCCTTGCCCAGTGGGATGCGGATGAGGAATTCGCTTCCGTGATCAAACTTGCTTCCCTTTTCGCCCTCGTTGTTGCGGGCGGAGATACTGCCATAGTGCAGCTCTACGAGCGAGCGGGTAAGGTCGAGACCGATGCCGGTACCGATATTGCGGTCGTTAGGGTCGGAAGTACTCTGGTAGAATCGCTGGAAGATGGTTTCCAGCTTGTCTTTCGGGATGCCGATGCCGCTATCCTTCACGCTGATGTAGGCATGGTGCCCGGTATGGGTGAGCGAGAGCAGCACATGTCCGCCGGAAGGGGTAAACTTGAAGGCATTGGAAAGAATATTGGTAATCACCTTGTCGAAGTTGTTGCGGTCTATCCATACAGGCAGTTTTTCGGTATCGTGCTGATACTCGAAGTCGATGTTCTTGGTCATCGCCTGCTGTCTGAAGAGCTCGTATCCCTCGTTGACGAAAGCCACCATATCTGTTTCGCACATGTGCATCACCATCTGGCCCTTGTCTATCTTGCGGAGGTCCATCATCTGGTTGATGAGGTGGAGGATACGCTCCGAGTTCTTCCGGATGATCTCGTAGATGCCCTGTCGGTGAGGCTCCTTGTCTTCCTTGATGAGGGAGAGCAGAGGGGTGATGATGAGGGTAAGCGGCGTGCGGATTTCATGACTGATGTTCATGAAGAACTTGATCTTAGCCTCTCCCAGCTCCTCGGCGTGGATGTGCTGCTGCAGGGTAAGACGGTCTTCCATCTGTTGCTTGCGATGGCGCAGGTAGAGCATCACCAGCCCGATGAGGATGAGCAGATAGACGAGTTTCGCCCAGATGCTGGCATACCAGGCTGGGTGCACGATGACGGTGAATTCCTTGACCGGAGTTTCGTATCCATTGCAGACTGCCTTGATGCGGAATTTGTAATTGCCGGGAGAAAGATGGGTGAATGCCAGCTCGTTCTGTCCGAAAGGAGCCATGCGCCATTCCTCGCCGTTGATGCTGTAGGCATAGGAAATCTGCTCCACATTATTATATGTAAGTGTGGAGAGCTGGATGGTAAACGAGTTGTCTTCGTGCGAGAGATTGAATTCCCGGCTGTTTACTACCCCATCTTCTGTGATGGTATAGAAGCCCGATTCTGATTTCGGAGTTACGTGCTTGTTGCCGATGATGATACCCGACAATACCACGTTTGCCTGCCAGGGATGCTGCTTCACCTTGTCGGCGTGGAACCAGTTGATACCGCCGGTTCCGCCCATCAGGATGATCTTTCCGTCCCACATGGTACAGGTAGCTCCATCTCCGAACTCATTGCTCTGCAATCCGTTTTCGGCAAAGTACTTGGTAATGTTGCCGGTATGGGTTGTCAGTTTGTTCAATCCGAAATTACTTCCAATCCAGATGTTTCCCCTGTAGTCTTCGGTGATGCTGGATATGCAGTTGTCGGTAAGTCCCTCGGCGGTGGTGTAGATCTTCGGCTGGATGCCCTTTTTGAAGTCGTAGCACAGAGCGCCATCTTCTGTTCCGAACCATACCCGGTTCTTGCTGTCCACGAAGACACAGTGAGAGAAACCGTTCTTGTTCAGACAGTTGACGCCCTTGAAGGTAGAGAGCCAGCTGTTGTTCCTGCGGTCGAGACATGCCAGTCCGATGGAGGTAGCAGCGAACACCTGCTTGCCGTCTCTAGAGAGACTCAGCTTGATGACGTAATCGTTGGGCAGTCCGTTGACCTTGATATTGTTGTCGGCTCCATACTTCGCCTTGTAGTTCCGGGTGCTTCCATCCCTGTTCAGACAGAAGATACCGGCTCCCATGGTAGCAATCCAGATATTGCCTTGAGGGTCGCATTTGATATCGAAGATACCCATCGATTTGCTGATACCCAGTTCTACGGGGTGGTAATTGCCAGCCGCATCGAGGAATCCCATGCCATCGGTGTAGGTTCCCACCCATGTGCGTCCCTGCTTGTCTTTGCAGAGAGTCAGGACGGTGGCATTTCCCAGGAGATGCTTCTTTACCTGGCGTGTTTCTATATCAAACAGGTAGAGACCATCCTTGTCGGTTCCTACCCACACCTCATTGCCCTGGTGGGCGCAGAGGCTGCTGACGCTGTTTTCGCCAATCACGTTGCGGTCGCCCAGTCGGGAACCCATATAGTTGAAGTCGTTCTGTAGGAATCCCTGCATGAAAACGCCTTTCTGCAGCATGCTTATCCAGATATTGCCCTGCTTGTCTTCCAGGATGCTGGTAACCTTGCTCTTGGCGAGGTTGATGAGTCGGCTGAAGAGCGGATTCTCCTGAGTGAGTCCGGTGCGTGGATCATATACATAGATGCCCAGTCCGTCGCTTCCGATGAAGAGGCGCCCGTTTCTGCTGATGTAGATATCGTCTATAGGCAGGTTTCCGATAGATGAAATCCTGCTGAAAGTCCGGGTTCCGGTTTTGAGGATATAGACACCTGCGTTGCGTGTGGCAAGATAGATGTTACCCTGCCTGTCCTGCTGGATATCCTGCGCAGTCAGTCCTTCCGTGCCGGGAAAATTAGAGGTGACTTTGCCGTTGGCTTCTCTTCTGTGGAGTTTTCCGTCTTCTCCTACAATCCAGAGTCTTCCCCATTTATCTTCCAGCATCCGTCGGATATACTTCAGCTTTTCCACCTTACCCTTCAGGGCATGGCATTCTCCGGCATCCTCTTTGAGGAGCATGATGCCGTAACCGGAAGTGCCGATGAGGACATCCTTGTTGCGCAGGGGATAGATCTGCGTAACGTATGTGCGGAGTTCCTTGTTCCTGGAATCAAGCATCGGGATGGACTGGAACTGGCAACCGTCAAAATACTGCAGTGAGTTGTTGGTGCCCACCAGCAACTGTCCGTTGGCTCTTTGCTCAATGCAGTTGATGTAGTTGCTGTTGAGGCCTGGAATCTCCGCACTGTTCTTTTTCAGCACGGTGAAGTTATAGCCATCGTAGGAGTTCAAGCCGTTACGGGTGGCTATCCAGATGAAGCCATTCGAGTCTTGGAACACCTGGGTGGCGAGGTTGCTCGAAAGCTGGTTGTCTGTGTTGAATAGTTTGCCGTTCTGTGCCCATGCGAGGGTAGAGAAGAAGCATGCTAAAATCAATATTCCGAATTTTAGTCTAGATATCATTTTATTTATTTTGTTTTGATAGGTTTATTATTTTTTGCAAAAATACTCATTTTTTTGGAAAAATCATCAGAAAAAGGAATGTTTTTACCACAAAAGCGGAATAAAACGCCATTTTTTTGTGTGATGTGTCTCAAAATGTAACGTGGCGCAAAGTTTTTGAAACACTCGCTTTGCTCTCTGCAAAGTATTGGTTACTCAGGCTAAAGTGCTATTTTATAAAAAGGAGTATCTTTGCAGCGACAATCGAAAAATGGTAAATCTAAAAAAGACTTATAACATGAATCAGAGAAAAATTGTTCTATCGCTCATCCTGGCGATGTTTTCCATGGTGGGAAATGCGGCTGATCATGCCGATGGAAACGCCGGCGGCCATCTTCCAGCACTGCATGTGGAAGGGAAGGACCTGAAGGATGCTACCGGTAAGAAGGTGGTGCTGCATGGTGTGATGGATACGCCCAACCGTTACTTCAACGGATGGAGATGGCAGCAGTGGAAGGCGGATTATTCGGAGGCTGATATCCAGCCTTGTCTGGAGTATTTTTCCAAAGAGTTTTCTGCCATTACCGATAAGGAGCAGGGAGCCTACTGCACCGTGTTCCGTCTGCACATGGACCCCTGCTGGACCAATGACCCGACGAAGAAGGCAGAGAGCGAGGCTGACATCTCGGCGTTCAGCATGGCGCGTTACCGCCTCTATCTCCAGAAGCTTTATATCCCTCTGATCAAGGATGCCATTGCTCATGGACTCTACGTCATCGTTCGTCCGCCGGGTGTCTGCCCGCAGAACATCAGCGTAGGAGACAAGTATCAGCGTTATTTGAAAGCCGTGTGGAAAGCTTTTGCCGCCGATGAATACATTCAGCAGAATTCGGGATTGATATCCATCGAACTAGCCAATGAACCCGTGAAAGTTCATCTTGCGGATGGTAAGGATTCTGATACAGCCCTCCGCGATTTCTTCCAACCCGTGGTAGATGAGATCAGAGCTGCCGGTTTCAAGGGCATCATCTGGGTGCCGGGTGCCGGATATCAGAGTCAGTATCAGAACTATGAAAATTACCCGATCGTTGATAGCGAGGATAATTTTTCGTATGCGGTACATGTCTATTCCGGCTGGTATGGAGCGAGTGACAAGCAATGTGATCATGAGGCGTTTATCAGGCAGTTTCAGAAACAGGTGCCTATGGTGACCAGCAAACCGATTATGGTGACAGAGATAGACTGGAGCCCGGAAGATCCCGACAAGGCTAGCGAAGGTCACTACAATGAGTGGGGCCAGTGGACGCAGCCTAACCTGGGCAGTTGGGCAACAGCCTCTACCTCGAAATGGGGACTTGCCTGGAAAGCGGTACACGATCATTTTGGCAATATCGGTATGACCCTGACTCATCCGCAAGAGTATTTTGATATAGATGAGTATCTGAAGAGTGGAAAGGTGGTGCCTGGTTTTCAGAATGCCAAGGCTCACGGGCTCTTTGAGGAATGCTGTGGTTATGCTTGTATGAACTGGTATCAGGAATGGTATCTGCAACAGAATGCTACGGGTATTGAATCCATAGCCAATGGCGCAGACGTGAAATACACCTATTATTATAATATGCAAGGCCAAGAGGTGGACAAACCGCTAAAAGGTTTTTATATTGTAAAACAAGTGTTAAATGACGGAAAAATCCGTTCACGAAAGGTTTGTTACGAATAACAAACTATTTGATACATGTCGCAAAGGCTCTTTATGGATAAAGACGTATCTTTGCAGCCGTTTGAAGAATAACTGGCTATTGGAAATGGCAATTAGCAACAACAATTAGCAATAAACTCTAAAGAATTAAAACATAAATCAAAATGAATAGAACATGATTGAACAAGTGTTAACAATGAAACGGACAGCAGCCTTATGCTTGGTGGGTGCTTTCTGCAGCTTGAATGCTCAGGCTCAGAAGATCCAGGTCAAGGGTAATCTTGTTGACGGAACAGGTGAACCTCTGATAGGTGCAACTGTTAAGGTAAAGGGAAATGCCGGTGTCGGTGCGGTCACCGACTTTGATGGTAACTTCATCATCAGTGTTCCTTCTGAGAATTCTACCCTCGTATTTACATACGTAGGTATGAAGACCAAGGAAGTGAAGGTAGGCAAGAAGAGAGAGCTCAAGCTTACCCTTGAAGACGACAACGCCATCGGTGAAGTCGTAGTGGTTGGTTACGGCCAGCAGAAGAAGGCATCCGTTGTAGGTGCCATCACCCAGACCACGGGTAAGGTACTGGAGCGAGCAGGTGGTGTTTCTGACATCGGTTCTGCCCTGACGGGTAATCTGCCAGGTGTGATTACATCATCTTCATCAGGTATGCCTGGTGATGAGGATCCAAAGATCGTGATTCGTGGTGTGAGCTCCTGGAACTCTTCCGACCCTCTCGTTCTGGTAGATGGTATCGAGCGCCCTATGTCGAGTGTGGATATCCACTCTGTGCAGTCTATCTCTGTATTGAAGGATGCTTCTGCCACCGCCGTTTATGGTGTGAAGGGTGCGAATGGTGTCATCCTGATTACCACCAAGCGTGGTACTGAAGGCAAGGCTAAGATTTCTGCCAGTGCAAGCTCTGCTATCAAGCTGGTGTCTAAGTTGCCTGAGACCTACGGTTCAGCCGATGCGCTCTATTATGTGAACCAGGCTATCAAGCATGAGTTGGGACTCTCTCCTTCAAGCTGGGGCGATATCCGCTCTACCGACTTCATCAACAACTATAATGCTCCTGCAGGCAGTATCGATCCGGAGACCGGATTGCTGATGAGCGAGCGTTATCCGGATGTAGATTGGCAGAAGGAACTCTTCAAGGACTACGCAATGTCTTACAATGCCAATGTGAACATCGCAGGTGGTACCAAGGCTGTGAAATACTATGCAGCCATCGACTATCAGCATGAGGGTGACCTCTTCCGCGAGTGGGAGAACAATCGTGGTTATACCAGTGGTTACGGATTCAACCGTATCAACGTTCGTTCCAACCTCGACTTCCAGCTCACCAAGACTACCACGCTGAAGGCAAACCTTTCGGGTAGCCATGGTATCCGCAAGTCACCTTATGGCTTGGAGAAAGGCTCATGGGCTGAGACCCAGCTCTGGCAGGCAGCTTACTCTGCACCACATGATACCTTCCTGCCACAGTATAGCGATGGTGTTTGGGGTTATTTCCCTAAAGATCCGCAAGGCTCTCCTAACTCTGTGACCAATCTTGCACTTCAGGGTGAGCAGTCAACCACCACAACCCGTATCAACACTGACTTTACGCTCGAGCAGGATCTTTCCTTTATTACAAAGGGATTGAAGGCATCTGCCCTCGTATCTTGGGACAACGTGTTTGTGGAGGCAAGCCGAGGTATCAACGACCTTGACCATGCTGCCCAGTATAAGTATATCGACCCTATAACGGGTGAGGTAACCTATAAGCAGAAGCCAGGCGGTAAAAATAACTTTGATTTTGTGGAGACCATCGCATGGAAGACAGATGCGGGTGCGCTCAACAACAATCTTACCCAGCGTAACCTCTTCTATCAGGCACAGCTCTATTGGGGACGCAAGTTCGGTCAGCACGATGTAACCGCCATGGGGGTGTTCAACCGCTCTGAGCGTGCAACAGGTTCTCAGTTTACCAACTACCGTGAGGATTGGGCATTCCGTACCACCTATAATTATGCCGACCGCTACATGCTCGAGTATAATGGTGCCTACAACGGTTCTGAGAAGTTCTCCAAGGACAACCGTTTCGCCTTCTTCAATTCAGGTGCTATCGGTTGGAACGTAGCCAACGAGAAATGGTTCAAGCCAGTGGCTGAGACAAAGGTATTCGGCAGAAACCTGGTTGACATCCTCAAGCTTCGCTACTCTTATGGTGAGATTGGTGAGGATAATGTATGGGAGCGCTGGCTCTACCAGACCACCTGGGCTTACGGTGGCAAGACACACCTTGACTCAACCAACCCAGGCAACGAGTCTATTTATACCTGGTATAAGGAAGCGAAGGTAGGTAACCCAGATATCCACTGGGAGAAGGCAATCAAGCAGAACTTCGGTATCGACTATGCTTTCCTCGGTGGTCTCGTAGCCGGTTCGCTTGAATTCTTCAGCGAGAAGCGTTCAGACATCATGATTGCCGGCAGCAGCCGTTCGGTGCCTTTCTATTTCGGTGCTTCTGCTCCTTACATGAACAAGGGTAGAACCAAGACCACAGGTTATGAGCTTGAAGTTCGACTGAAGTATGACTTTGCCAACGGTATCCATGCCTATGCCAACATGAACATGACTCATGCCAAGAATGTGGTTACCGAGCATGATGACCCAGTGATGCTTCCTTCATATCAGAAGAACGTGGGATACTCTATCGGACAGGCAAAGAGCTATCTCGACAATGGTACTGCACAGTCTTGGGATGATGTCATCGCCATGACTCCTCACAATACCAACGACAACCAGAAGTTGCCAGGTCAGTATATCATTACCGACTTCAATGGTGATGGTGTGATTGATACCAATGATAGTGCGCCTTATGGCTTTACAGGTACTCCTCAGAATACCTACAATGCCACTATCGGTATTGACTACAAGGGATTCAGTATCTATGCACAGTTCTATGGTGTAACCAATGTGAGCCGCTATGTAGCATTCAACTCACTGCCTAAGCCATATCTTCACACGGTGTTCAAGGAGGGTGCTCACTGGTCAACCTCAACTCCAGACGGTATTCCTTCACTCCGCATGAACTCTACTCCAAGTTACTATGAGGGTACCCGCTTCCTCTACGATGGCTCATTCTGCCGCTTGAAGAACCTGGAGGTGGCTTATACCTGGAACGGTGGATGGATCAAGAGTCTCGGTCTCTCTATGTTGAAGGTTTATGTAAATGGTAACAACCTCTTCCTCTGGACGGATATGCCTGACGACCGTGAGTCGAACTTCGCAGGTACAGGTCTTGCTTCTCAGGGTGCCTACCCAACAATGAAGCGTATCAACTTCGGTTTCAAGTTAGAGTTGTAAACAGCGTTAATATAACACATTATTTATTATGACAAGAATAATTTCTAAATATAAGTCTGCCTGCCTGGCGTTGGCATTGGGATGTTCTCTCGCCATGACCACCAGCTGTACAGACTATCTTGACAAGTCACCAGAATCGGATGTATCTGCAGAGGCTGCTTTCAAGAATTTCAAGAATTTCCAGGGCTTTACAGAGGAGCTTTATCTCTGTATTCCTGACTTCACCAAGAGTTACTGGAACACGTCCTGGAACTGGGGTGAGGATGATATCCCAGCTGTGGGTATCAACTATATGATGAACTACAAGGTTGACCAGGGTGACTTCTGGGGCTGGCAGTATGAGTTCGACGGATGGCACGCATGCTTCATGGACCAGAGTGATACGTTTGATCCTCTTGCTCCTGAAGGCCGTTTCAAGCGTGGTCTCTGGAAGGCTGCATGGTATGGCATCCGTAAGGCAAATCTGGGTCTGGAGAATATGGACCTGATGACCGCTGCCACCCAGGAGGAGAAGAACACCATCAAGGGTCAGTTGCTCTTCTTCCGTGGATGGCTTCATTTCCAGCTGATGCAGTATTTCGGCGGTCTGCCATATATTGATCATACTGTAGCTGCCGACCAGCCAATGACTCTTCCTCGTGAAAGCTGCCAGGCATGTGCCGAGAAGGCTGCTAAAGACTTCCGTGAGGCTGCAGAACTTCTGCCTATCGACTGGGACAAGTCTCCTGTAGGTCGCAATACATTAGGCAAGAATGGCTTCCGCATCAACAAGATTACAGCACTAGCCTATGAAGGTAAAACACTCTTGTGGGCAGCTTCTCCACTGGTGAAGAACTGCGATGACAAGATGAATGTAAACGGCAATGCCAGCACCTACGATTACGATACCAACTATGCACAGCAGGCTGCTGAGGCTCTTGGCGAACTCCTTACTCTTGTAGAGACGGGTCAGACTCAGTACAAGCTGGTCGATTTTGCTGATTACTCAGACCTGTTCTATACCTGGAACAAGAACATGCTTCCTCCAGGCTCTACTGAGAATATTCTCCGTGATATTCCAACCGATGCATGGCAGAACTCTCACTACGGAGTGTTCACCGAGTTTGGCGGTCAGATTCTTACAGGTGGTAAGATTTTCTCGCAGCCTACAGCCAACTACGTAAACTATTATGGTATGGCGAATGGTCTTCCTCTCGATGACCCTGAGTCTGGCTTCGATCCAACCCATCCTTGGAAGAACCGTGACCCACGTTTCTATCACGACATCGTATATGATGGAGTAAAGGTGGTAGAGGGAACCATCGAGCCGGATGCCAACCGATATGCCAACCTCTATACAGGAGGTACCTATCGTGATGACATCAACGAGAGCCGCACAGGTTACCTGCTCTATAAGTTCATTCCTATGATCGCCAACAACTATGATATGGGTAGTACTTATAACAAGCTGTACATTGATGTGCCTTACCTGCGTCTTGCCGACTGTTATCTGATGTATGCCGAGGCTTGTGCAGCCGTAGGTGGAGCCACCGTTTCAGCCAAGTGCTCACTCACAGCTCTCGATGCAGTGAACAAGATTCGCGAGCGTGCCGGAGTAGCAGACGTTGCAGCCAAGTTTAGCGGCAACAAGGACAAGTTCATGGATGAGGTTCGCCGCGAGCGTGCCGTAGAGCTTGCTTTCGAAGGTCACCGTTTCAACGACCTGCGTCGCTGGTTGCTTCTCGACAAGGCACCTTACAACATCAAGACCTCTCAGGAGTTTGTACGTGCAGGCAAGTTTGATCCAAAGAATCCACAGGACACCGAGGTTTCCGGTTTCAAGGAGAAGACCATTCTTACCCGCAACTTCACAAGCAAGCACTGGTGGATGCCTCTGAAGAAGAAAGACACCAGTATCTATCCTGAGATGTTCCAGAATCCAGGTTGGTAATAGAGTGTGAATCAAGAAAACAATTAAAAGAATAAAGAAGAAAAAATTATGAGCAACATAATTTCAAGATATAAAGCGATTCTTCCGGTTTCCCTCTTCGCTCTGTCTGCACAAGGAGTGATGGCACAGGATGCCACAGAAGCAGACACCATCAACGTGGCATTCCGCAAGGCGGATGCCCGTGATGTAATCACTCCTGTAAGCACAGTTAATGTGAAGAATCTGCTGGAGAAGAACTACAATACCTATAGCCTCGACAATATGCAGGCTTTGGCTGCAGGTTATAACGGATCGCTGTGGAACCAGGGTGATGCACTCGTGCTGATTGACGGTGTGCCACGTGATGCAAACAATGTTTTGCCAACGGAGATTGAAGACATTTCCTTCCTCAAGGGTGCTTCTGCCGTTGTTCTCTATGGTAGCCGTGCTGCAAAGGGTGCCATCCTCATCACTACAAAGCGTGGTAAGATTGAACCGCTGAAGATTACGGCACGTGCCAACTATCAGATGAATGTAGCGAAGTCTTTCCCTACCTACCTCGATGGTGCGCAGTATATGACGCTTTACAATCAGGCACTTGCCAACGACGGTCTTTCTGCTAAATATTCAGATGAAGATATCTATAATACGGCGGCTGGTACCAATCCTTACCGTTATCCAAATCAGCAGTTCTATACTTCTGATTATCTCAGAAAGAACAAGTCTCGCTACGATGTAACGGCTGAGTTCGAAGGTGGTGGTAAGTTTGCACAGTTCTATACCAACGTGAGCTACTACCGCGAGGGCGATTTCCTCAATTTCGGTGAAGGAAAGAACAACTATACCGACCGTCTGAACGTACGTGGTAACATCGACCTCCAGCTCGCAGACTGGGCTTCGGGTTGGGTGAATGCCAACGCTACCTACTATAACCAGCATGGTTCAAACTCCAAGTTCTGGGAGGCTGCTTCCAAATTGCGTCCTAACCGTGTGGCTCCATTCATCCCGCTATCTTATCTTGACCCGATGGATGCCAATTCGCTGGCTCTCATCAATAACTCAAGAAATATCATCACCAATCCTGCGGGATTGCCAGCCGGACAGTATTTCCTGGGTGCTACACAGGAAGACCAGAACAATGCCTTCGCAGATATGTATGCTGCAGGTTACAACACCTGGACTTCCCGCCAGATGCAGTTTGATACGGGTGTCAAGTTTGATCTGTCCTCTGTACTCAAGGGATTGAGCTTCAAGACCATGTTTGCGGTTGACTATTCTACGTCATACACCACATCCTTGAACGACAGTTATGCAACCTTCGGTGCCAGCTGGACTCAGTTTGACGGCAAGCAGATTATCGGTTCCGTCACACAGTATGGTGAGGATAAGCATACAGGTACGCTGAACTCCAGCAACTCAAAAGAGCGCCAGACGCTTGCCTGGACCGGTCAGTTTGACTACGTTAACTCCTTCGGCAATCACAATGTGAATGCCACCTTGCTCGCCAATGGTTATCAGCAGACCATCAGCGGTGAGTATCACAAGGTAAGCAATGCCAACCTGGGACTTCTCGTGTCATACAACTATGCACATAAGTACTATGCCGACTTGGCTGCCAATGCAGTACACTCAGCCAAGCTTCCTGAGGGCAACCGCAATGCCATCTCTCCATCGGCAACTCTCGGCTGGAGACTCTCTGAAGAGAATTTCCTGAAGGATGTAAACTGGCTCGATGACCTCCGTCTTACTGCAGGTTATACAGTATTGAACCAGGATCTTGATATCAAAGAGTACTTCATGTATGAGAATATCTTCACGGCTACCGGTACATGGTGGGGATGGTCTGACGCCAACAACAGCATCCAGACTTCCGACTCACAGCGTGGTGGTAACGATAAGCTGGGCTTCATCAAGCGTAAGGAGTTCAATGTAGGTTTGAATGGTGCGTTGTTGAACAATAGACTGACATTCGCCGTCAACTACTA
Source organism: uncultured Prevotella sp. (assembly GCA_900551985.1). GTDB lineage: Bacteria > Bacteroidota > Bacteroidia > Bacteroidales > Bacteroidaceae > Prevotella. The sequence continues at coordinate 16,231 of URYG01000047.1, forward strand.
CAATACGGTGACCGATGGTTTGCTTGCTCAGCCAGACTACATCTATCCAAGCTACATGCATACCTACTGGCCTGTATCTACATTCGTGCCAAACATCAACTACGGCAAGAACCGCCGCACAGGTGTTGACTTCTCTCTCGGTTACAAAGACAAGGTGGGAGACTTCGAATATGGCATCCAGGCATTCGGACAGACCAACAGTTCAAAGAACCTGAAGGTTGCAGAGAATGTAGAGTATGACTACATGCGTACAGAAGGCAGGCTCATCGATGCCCTTTGGGGATATGAGTGCTTGGGCTACTACAACAGTCAGGAAGAAATTGACAATGCAGAGGCTAAGAGCTCTTTCGGTACCGTGAAGCCTGGTGACTTGAAATACAAGGACCAGAATGGTGATGGAGTTATCGACTCTAAGGACCGTGTGGTTATCGGTCGCTGGAGCGCCAAGTTCACCGGTGGTATGAATCTTACCCTGAAGTACAAGAACTTCACTCTCTTCGCCATGTTGACCGGTCAGTTTGGTGGAAATGCCATCAAGAACGATACCTACAACTGGGTTTACGGTGAGCGTAAGTACAGCGATGTGGTACTCGGTGCCTGGACAGAGAGTAAATACAAGAACGGTGAGTCTATCACCTATCCTCGTCTGACAACACAGAGTGGTGACAACAACTTCAATACTTCCGACTACTGGATGTATTCAACCGACCGCATCGACTTGAGCCGCGTGCAGCTTACCTACGATTTCAGCAAGTCTCTCTTCGGAGACAATGCCTTGGTGAAGGGCTTGCAGGTATATGTTAATGGCAGCAGCCTCCTGACGACATCG
>URYG01000048.1 GCA_900551985.1 uncultured Prevotella sp.
GGTTAGGATCCGAGTGGCAGGTGGTGGATGACATCCGCGAGCACATGCTCTACTTCCTGGAGAATCATGACGAACAGCGCATCGCCAGCGACTTCTTCTGCGGCAGCGCCATGAAGGCGATTCCTGCGGCAGCCATGAGTCTCTTCTTCCAGAAGAATCCTTTCATGCTCTACAGCGGACAGGAGTTTGGCGAGAAGGGTATGGACAAGGAAGGATTCAGTGGCAGAGACGGTCGTACTACGATATTCGACTACTGGAGTCCGGAGACCCTGACCCATGCTTATCAAGACAGCGTAGGTGAAACCTATACTGCAGAGCAGAAGTATCTGGCTGCTACCTATCGCCAGCTTCTCCGTCTTGCCAATGAGGAGAAGGCGCTTCGCGAGGGTGATACCTTCGACCTGATGTATGTGAATCCGGGTTCAGAGGGCTTCGATCCACGTACCAATTTTGCCTTCCTTCGCAAGAAGGATAATGAGGTGATGCTCATCGTGCTCAACTTTGCCCAGGAGGCTCGCCAGCTGCAGGTATGCATCCCTGGCCATGCTTTCGATTTCTTCCAGATCACGGAAGAGGAGGTTCTCGTAACCGAACTTTTCTCGGGAGGCAAGAAGAAGGTAGAGCTGAAGAGGGATGGAGCGTTCCCGATATCAATGGATGCTAACGGAGTAAGAATCTATAAATTCAATGTCAAGATGGAGGAAAGTGATATCATATTGAATGAGCATCATAAGGAGGAATTCCCTCCTGCTCATACGGCTGAGCATCTGCTCAACCAGTTGATGGTTCGCATGTTTGGCTGTGAGCGCAGCCGCAATGCACATATTGAGCGCAAGAAGAGTAAGATGACCTTCGTAGTCGATCACAAGCCTACCCGCCAGGAGGAGAAGGAGATTGAGACGGAGATGAATCGCCTGATTGAGCTTGATATGCCTGTGACTTACGAGTTTGTGGATCGAGACCACATTCCTGCAGAGGTGAAGCTTGATCGTCTGCCGGATGATGCCAGCGAGATGCTGCGTCTGGTTCGCATCGGCGATTACGATATCTGTCCATGCATTGGCAAGCACGTTCGCTCAACGGCTCAGATAGGCAAGTTTGTATTGCTCGGTACGAATTGGGATGAGCACGCTCACTCATTGCGTATCCGCTTCAAGATTGTTCAGTAACACTCCCAGAATTGTTCAGTAACATCCTCTGGATTGTTCTGAAACATCCCCATAAAAGGCGTATGGTTGTTTTCGGGCAACTGTATGCCTTTTCTTTTGTCTTTCCTGCTCCCTTTGTTCTTCTGCCTGCTCTTCTTTTTTAGCTTTCCTCTCCTGATGACTGATGACGGGTGCAAAGATACGTCAAAATTTCGATACCGCCAAAAACACCTGCAGAGTTGTGTTAAACGCCGTTAACACTTTGGGAGAGCTTGGTTAAAGAACTCAACTCATAGCTTTCGGCACAGGAAAACATAGTTTCTCGGGTAAGAACTCATATAGCTTGTAATGTCAGCTCATCGTGTATGGCTGAACTCGTCTTTGTCTTGCATGGAAATCAGTAATCACTTTGCAGAAAAATAGCAGACAAGTTGATGGGGTTCATAAAATGAAGGTCACCACACTAGTTTCCTCCTGCCATTTTCCAGAAGAAAACTAGAAAGATAGAAAAGAATCTCCTCAGTCTCTTTTCTTTTTATTATTTTTGCAATCATAAATATCAGTATGTTGAAGATAAAAGCTGATATAAGGGTTAAATATCATTATAATGATAGATAAATAAAAGAGTGATTATGGCAGATTGATGCAACAGGGGCGGTAACTCGATTTTTTAGATAGTTAAGAAAGGAAAAGATTATGATTTTAAGTACTTAGATAATCACCGCCGTTCCACTGCACGTTACCATCAGCATGGAGCCGCTTTTTCCTACGGTCTCGTAATCCAGGTCGATGCCTACGATGGCGTTGCAGCCCAGGGATGCGGCACGGTCGGCCATCTCTCTGAGGGCTGTATCCTTGGCTTCGCGGAGGGTGCTTTCGTAAGAACCGCTTCTGCCGCCGATTACATCACGAACACTGGCAAAGAAATCCTTCACAAAGTTGGTACCGATGATGGTTTCGCCAGTCACTACGCCACGATATTCACGGATAGGGTGGCCTTCTATGGTTGGGGTTGTACTTAAAATCATAATCTTTTCCTTTCTTTTTGTGTTATTATCAATGTTATTTATAGCTTAGACGATAAAAGATTGCAAAAGGTTGCAGAAAATCCAAAAATATTTGTTACTTTTGCATCGAAAGTTTAATATTTATAGGTTATATGAACAAGAGATTGATGTTTTCGGCAGCACTCGTGATGGTGCTGCTTTCGGCAAACGCTCAGAAAAGGGCGTTTACCATCGAGGATTTGTACAAGGTGAAGGGCGTATATTCTGTGAGCCTTTCGCCAGATGGTAAGACTATCTGCTATACCTCCAGCTCTTCCGACCTGAAGAACCAGAAGTCTAGCTCCGACATCTACATCATGAATGCAGATGGCTCTCATGCCAAGGCTTTTACCGAGGATGGCAAAAGCAGTTCTGCCGTGTGGAGTAAGGATGGAAAGAGTATCTTCTTTACCAAATATGAGAAGGGGACGGCTCAGATCTATCGCATGAATCTGGCTACCTGCGAGGCTGAACAAGTAACTGATTATGAGCTTGGTATAGATAATCCGGTTATCTCTCCCGATGAGCGATACATCGCCTTTACAGCCGAGGTGTATCCCGACCTGGGGGCTGATGCAAAGGCCAACATTGCCCGGATGGAGAAGAAGGACAAGGGACCTGTGCAGGCGCATATTGCCGATAAGTTGCTCTATCGTCATTGGACGAGCTATAGTGATGGCAGATGCAGTCATCTCATCCTTTTCGATGCACAGACGAAGACTTATAGGGATCTGACTCCGGGCAATTATTCACTGATATTCATGGCCGGTGGCGGAATCGCCTATGATTTTTCTCCAGACAGCAAGGAAATCTGTTTCGTCTCCAACCACGATGAGCATCAGGAGGCTAGCACCAATGCCGACCTGTGGACGGTTTCTGTGAATGGGGGTGAGCCAGTCTGCATCACAAAGGAAAACAAGGCTTGGGATGGTACTCCAACCTATTCGCCCGACGGCAAGTATATCGCTTACCGTTTGCAGCAGGTGCCTGGCTATGAGTCTGATCGCTTCCGTCTTGCCATCTACGACCGTGCTGCAAAGAAATCTATCATCTTGACAGAGAAGTTTGACAACTGGGTGGATGATTATAAATGGGCTCCAGACAGCAAGAGCATTTTCTTCCTGGGTGAGGTGCAAGGCGCACAGCCACTCTACAAGCTCGATATAGCCAGAAAGACCATCTCGCCAGTAGTGACAGGCAAGGCTATCTCTGAGTTTGATTTCGACAATAAGGGTATGGTATATTATACTTACAGTACGACAGGCAAGCCATCGGCTCTGTATCGTCAGCAGATGAAGAGGTGGAATGGAACTCCTGTGGCTAGCGGCAAGGAGCAGCAGATAACCTTCCTCAACCAGAAATTGGAGGATGAGGTGGATATCCGTCCATCTGAGAGTATCTGGGTGGATGGCGCTGGCGGCGACAAGGTTCAGGTATTTATCGTGAAGCCACACAACTTTGATGCCAGCAAGAAGTATCCGCTTATCATCAATGTGCATGGCGGACCACAGATGCAGTGGATGAATTCCTTCCGTGGCGACTGGCAGGTTTATCCTGCTGCCGGTTATGTGGTGGCTTATCCTAATCCTCATGGTTCTACAGGATATGGCCAGGCCTTTACACGTGCCATTTCCGGTGACTGGGGCGGAAAGGTATTTGAGGATGTGATGAAGGTTACCGATAAGCTGGCAACCCTGGAATATGTTGACTCCACCAGGATGGGAGCGATGGGATGGTCGTATGGCGGCTACATGATGAACTGGCTGCAGGGCCATACCAAGCGATTCAAGTGTCTGGCTTCCATGATGGGCGTGTATGACTTGCGTTCTATGTGGGGCAGTACCGAGGAAGTATGGTTCCCTAACTTTGAGCTGGAGGGACAGCCTTACAATTCCGATCTCTACGAGAAGTGGTCGCCATCCTCATACATCAAGAACTTCTCTACGCCAACCCTCGTGATGACGGGCGAGCTGGACTATCGTGTACCTTATACACAGAGCTTGCAGTATTTCACGGCATTGCAGACCCTGAACATTCCTTCTCGACTGATAGTCTTGAAGTATGATGGTCACTGGCCAAGCAACCTGAAGTCGATGCCGCTCTATTACAATGCGCACCTCGACTGGTTCCATCGTTATCTCGGCGGCGCTCCTGCACCTTGGGACACAGAGAAAATGGTGAATAATGAGATAGAGTACTAAAATGCCTTATATATAATAAAGTGTAGAAAACCCAAAATAAAAAAGCTCCATTCGCATCAGAAATGGCGAATGGAGCTTTTTTTCTAAGAATTAAAAACTTACTTTGTTTCCTGTTCTTCCTGCATATCCAGATACTGGTTGTCCTTGTCGTAGAATTCATACTGGAGGAACGCCAGTTTCTGGGATGGAATTACATTGAAGCCGAAACCATACTTAAACTGCCATTTGCGCTTCAGGGAAATGAAGCCCTTGTTGATGAAGGCAGCTACGTAAGGATTCACATACAAAGTGAATTTCTTGACGCCGATCTTGTTGACTAGGCGGTCGATTTTTCTTTCCAACTGGTCGGTGAAAAGGATGCTCGATTTGATCTTGCCCGAACCGAAGCAGGTAGGGCAGGTTTCCTCTACGTTTACGTCCATGGCTGGGCGTACACGCTGGCGGGTAATCTGCATCAGTCCGAACTTGCTCAGTGGCAGGATGTTGTGCTTGGCACGGTCCTTCTGCATGTTCTTGCACATGCGCTCATAGAGCAGCTGTCGGTCTTCGGCAAGATTCATGTCGATGAAGTCCACCACAATGATTCCTCCCATATCACGGAGTCGCAACTGTCTGGCCAATTCATCGGCAGCGCCGAGGTTTACATCGAGAGCATTCGCTTCCTGACCTTTCTCACGAGTACGGTTGCCGCTGTTTACATCTACCACATGCAGGGCTTCGGTATGCTCGATGATGAGATACGCACCATGCTTGTAGTTGACAACTCTTCCAAAACCAGCTTTGATCTGCTTGGTGATGCTGAAGTTGTCGAAGATAGGCACCTTACCGGTGTAGAGCTTGACTATGCCCGCCTTTTCAGGGGCTATTAGAGAAACATAGTCCTTCACCTCGTTCATCACACCTTCATCGTTGACGAAGATGTTCTCGTAAGATGGGTTAAACAAGTCACGCAGGAGAGCGACGGCTCTTCCGGTCTCCTCGAAAGCGAGTTGCGGGCGCTGCTGGGTCTTCTGCACCTTGGCGATAGCATCCTCCCATCGCTTCACCAGGACTTTCAGCTCAGCATCGAGCTCAGCGACTCTCTTTCCCTCAGCCACTGTGCGGACAATAACACCGCAATTCTTTGGCTTTACGCTGTGAATGAGTTGTTTGAGTCGGGAGCGTTCTTCACCGCTTTTGATTTTCGACGAGACAGAAACTTTATCACCGAATGGCATGAGTACCAGGTATCGTCCTGCGAATGAGATTTCGCCTGTAAGACGAGGACCCTTGGTAGAGATTGGTTCCTTTACGATTTGTACCAGCACTTCCTGTCCCACTTTCAGGACATTCTGGATGCTGCCGTCCTTTTCCAGTTCAGGCAGTTTGCTGGCTTTAGAGAATGGGAAAAGTTTCTTTCTGTCGCTCTGTACTTGTTTAAGGTACTTCTGGTAGGAATTAAAATGACTTCCCAGGTCAAGATAATGAAGAAAGGCGTCGCGTTCATAACCTACATCCACGAAGCATGCGTTAAGTCCCGGCATGAGTTTCTTAACCTTTGCGATGTAGATGTTTCCCACAGAGAACGAAGCTTCACGAGGTTCATTCTGGTATTCCACCAGCTGCTTATCCTCCATGAGAGCGATAGAAATGTCCTTCTGCTGGACGTCAATTACAACTTCGCTTGTCATACTCTTCAATAATCTTTTTACTTAAAGTTACTAATAACACTTTACAAAAAGGGGCATGCCTATCCATGTTGATATGACACGCCCCCTCAGTCTGTGGAACCGACTGAGAGCAATTTCAGCTTCTAGAAAAGCTTACTTGCTCTTATGTCTGTTCTTACGTAATCTCTTTTTACGCTTGTGAGTAGCCATCTTGTGGCCCTTCTTTTTCTTTCCGTTTGGCATGATTTTAAAATTTTAAAATATTGTTATTATAAAAATGTTAATTCTCTTACTGAGCGTTCTGCATCTCCTCGATGAAGCTCTTAGATGGCTTGAAGCTTGGCAAGTCGTGAGCTGGGATGGTGAGTGTTGTGTTCTTAGAGATGTTGCGAGCGGTCTTAGCGGCACGGTGCTTGATGTTGAAGCTACCGAAGCCACGCAGGTAAACATTCTCCTTGTTCTGGATAAGGCTCTTCTTCACCTCCTCCATGAACGACTCTACTACTATGCTAACTTCCTTCTTAGCCATACCAGTAGCGATTGCTACTTCATTTATGATATCTGCTTTAGTCATTTCTCTTCTTTTATTTATTTTTATACTTAATAATCTCAAATCGGTGTGCAAAGATACAAGTTTTTTGTGATATAACAAAATAGTTAAGGCTTTTTTTGCAAAAAAAATGCTCTAAGTATTTGCATATTAGGTTTTTATTCTGTATTTTTGCACTAAAATTGAGAATTTATGGCTTTTAAGAGACATTTTTTAGTGATGATATGGATGGCTTTCAGCGTCTTGTCGCTGTCTGCCAAAAAGGAGTGGAATGCGGATAATGTGCCGATTCCTTTCCTTCAGGACTCCACGCAGTATGTTTCCGATCCCGATGGCTATGTGGATAGGGCGCTCAAGGATTCGGCTAACTTCTACCTGCAGAAGCTGAAGCTGGAGTGTGGTGTGCAGAATGTGCTCATCATCGTGGGCAGGGTGGCTAACCAGGATGCTTTCAGGATGGCGCAGGATGTGGGCAACAAGTATGGCATCGGCTACAAGAAGAGCCGCAGGGGACTGGTTATCGTGATTGCCGTGGAAGACCACAAGTACTTCATCGCTCCCGGCAGCGGACTGGAGGGAGAGCTGACGGATGTGGACTGCGATGATATTGCCCGTGCCTGCATCGTGAAATACATGCGCGAGGATGCCCCAGGCGAGGCTGTTGCCTCTGTGAGCCGTGCTATATATAATAAGGTGAAATGCGGGCGCACCGGAATTGAGTCGGTAGATGAGGGGACGGTGAATGATGAAGAGGATTGGGCACTGGTCATTATCCTGTTCCTCCTCTTTTTCGGAATCCCGATCTATTACCTCGTCCGTTACATCCTGGAGCAGGTGGGCCTGGTAAAGCCAAGGCCGAAGGGCAAGGGTAGAAACCGGTCGCGAAGAAGGAATGATGATGACGACTGGTTGCCTCCGTTCTTCATGGGCGGCGGAGGCTTCTCCGGTGGTGGAGGAGGCGGCTTCTCGGGCGGCTCCTTTGGCGGCGGAACATTCTCTGGCGGCGGCTCCGGCGGAAGCTGGTAGTTGCTGATAGCTAATAGTTTATAATTGATAGCTAATAGTTTATAATTGGAAGATAATAATTAATCAATAATCATTAATCAATAATTGAAAAGTATGAAGAAAACAGGATGGATTATCTTAGGCGTCATCGTAGTGTTGGTGCTCTGGGTGTTCAGTGGTTATAATGGTATGGTAGGAGAGCAGGAGAAGGCTACTACCGAGTTGTCTAACATGCAGGCTCAGTATCAGCGTCGTGCCGATATGATGCCTCAGTTGGCTAAGATCGTAAAGGCTTATGCCAAGCACGAGAAGGAGACCTTTGAGGAGGTGACCAAGGCTCGTGCTTCTGTAGGCCAGGTGAAGCTGGATGTGAATAATCTCACGGAGGCTAGCATGAAGCAGTATGCAGCTGCTCAGGGTGAGTTGGCAAATGCCTTCTCCAAGCTGATGCTGGTAGCTGAAAAATATCCGGAGTTGAAGGCTAGCGAGAACTTCAAGGCTCTCCAGGTTCAGGAGGAAGGCACTGAGAATAGAATCAGCGAGGCTCGCCGTAAGTACAATGAGACTGTACAGTCTTATAACCAGACGGTTAGAAAGATGCCTAATGCCATTATCGCTGGTATTTTCAATTTCAATGTAATGCCTAAGTTTGAGGCAGCAGCTGGTGCCGAGAAGGCTCCAGACTTGGATATCTAGTAAAATATAATTCTGTCAAGAATGTCGCCCTGTAAGAGCAAAGGCATTGAATATGTGATGCTTTTGTCCTTTCAGGGCGACTTTGCTTTCCTTTCAATCTGTTACATTCGCCATATTTTATATATATTTTGTATTTCAGATGAATCGTATTTCAGATTTTCTTTGTATCTTTGCACAAAATTTGAGAAAAGTGGCAGAAATGTCACGATAACATTGAAATTTCTATAAGGTAATTACAAATATGAAACAAACAAAGATTGTTGCTTCCATCAGCGATCGCAGATGCGATCAAGATTTTATCCGAAAACTGTTTTTTGCGGGCATGAACGTGGTTCGTATGAACACCGCACATGCTACAGAAGATGGAATCCGTACCATTGTCAAGAACGTTAGAGCTGTGTCTCCACATATTGGTATCATGATTGATACCAAGGGTCCGGAGGTGCGCACTACCGACGTAAAGGAGCCTATACATTATAATATAGGTGACGTGGTGAAAATCTTCGGTCGTCCTGATGTAGATTCTTCTCATGATACCGTGAATTTGAGCTATCCTGATATTGCTGCCGATTTGAAGGTGGGCGACGACATCTTGTTTGATGATGGCGAACTCGACATGAAGGTAGTGGATATTCAGGGTCCTATGCTCGTGGCTGAGGTTCAGAACGAGGGAACACTGGGTGCTCACAAGAGCGTGAACGTGCCGGGCGAGCACATCGACCTGCCTGCGCTTACCGAGAAAGACCGCAGAAACATCGAGCTTGCCATCGAGCTGGATATTGATTTCATTGCTCACTCATTCGTGCGCAATGCAGCTGATGTAAAGGCTGTGCAGGATATTCTCGATGCTCATCACAGCGACATCAAGATTATCTCCAAGATCGAGAATCAGGAGGGTGTAGATAACATCGATGAGATCATCGAAGCCTGCTATGGTATCATGATTGCCCGTGGTGACTTGGGTATTGAGGTGCCTATCGAAAGAATCCCTGGTATCCAGCGCCGCATCATCGCCAAGTGCGTGAAGGCTCAGAAGCCGGTAATCGTAGCTACCCAGATGCTTCACACCATGATCAAGAATCCTCGTCCTACACGTGCCGAGGTAACAGATATTGCCAACGCTATCTTCTACCGTACAGACGCCCTGATGCTTTCGGGTGAAACTGCCAGCGGTAAGTATCCGGTAGAGGCTGTTCAGACCATGGCGCGCATTGCAGAGCAGGCTGAGAAGGATAAGTCGCCACTGAACGATATTGATCCAACAGAGGATGGCAAGATCGACCAGAAGCTCTTCCTGGCTCATGCTGCCATCGAGGCAACCAAGAAGTTGGGCGTTGCCGGCATCATTACCGATGGTGAAACGGGTCAGACAGCCCGTTGCCTGGCTTCGTTCCGTGGTCCTAACCCGGTGCTTGCCATCTGTTACAAGGAGAAGCTTCAGCGCTGGTTGAACCTGAGCTATGGTATTATTCCAATCCATCAGAAGGATCAGGTTTCTACCAAGGCTATGTTTTCCGCGGCGGTACGTATGCTCCGCCAGAAGGGTTATCTGGGCGAGGAGGATAAGATTGCTTACCTGAGTGGTAGCTTCGGTGAGGGTGGAGGAACCACCTTCGTCGAAATCAACAAGGTGAAGAAGATCTTCGATAACAGCTATACCTTCAATTTGCCATCAAACGGCATTGAAGACTAGTAAAAAGGTCATTATTTTAAGAAAAATAATGTGATGGAGTAAATATTGGTGCAAAAATTTGCAGTATTCAAAAAAATGCTGTAATTTTGCACCAATATTTTATAACGAAATTTGTTGAGAATGAAAAAAATCATCTATTCAGCGCTTGTCGCTTTGACAATGGTCTTGATGCTCGGCAGTTGCGGAAGCACCAAGAATGTGGCTTATTTTCAAAATGCCGATTCTATCAGTTATGCAGCTTCTAAGATGCTTTACGAAGCAAAGATTATGCCTAAGGATGAGTTGACAATCACCGTAATAACTACTGATCCTAAAGCTGCAATTCCTTTTAACCTGGCTGTGTCTCAAACCATCGGTACGGGTGGACAGTTGAGCTCATCAGGTGGTTCCCTGCAGGGCTATCTTGTAGATAACAGCGGTAACATCGAGTTTCCGGTAGTAGGTACGCTGCATGTTGGCGGCTTGACCAAGAATCAGGCAGAAAACCTCATCAAGAGCAAGGTAAAGCCTTACTTGGCTGAGCAGGAGAATCCTATCGTTACTGTTCGAATGGGTAGCTATCACGTCTCTGTATTGGGTGAAGTGGAAAAGCCGGGAATTATCTATGCTCCTCAGGAAAAAATGAGTGTACTTGAGGCTTTGGCACAGTGTGGCGACCTTACCATCTATGGTAAGCGTGATAATGTGTTGCTTATCCGCCAGGATGCACAGGGAGAGAAGCATACCTATCGCTTGAACATGAATGATGCAAACATCATCAATTCTCCATATTATTATCTTCAGCAGAACGACATTATCTATGTAGAACCAAATAAGGTTAAGGCACAGAACTCTTCTATCGGTTCTTCTACGACTTTGTGGTTCTCTGCTGTAAGTATCTTGACATCCATCGCATCATTGGTTGTCAACATCTTGCGATAACAGTAAAGGATAAAAGGTCAGGAATAACAAACGGAAATACAACATAAATATATATAAGTATGTGTGGCATAGTAGGATATTTAGGTAAGGGAGACGCTTATCCAGCCCTCATCAAGGGCTTGAAGCGCCTGGAGTACCGCGGATATGATTCTGCGGGTGTTGCCCTTATTAGCAATGACGGCTCTTTGAATGTATATAAGGCAAAGGGCAAGGTGGCTGATTTGGAAGCGTTCTGCGCTGACAAGGATATTTCAGGACATGTAGGTATTGCCCATACACGTTGGGCTACCCATGGAGAGCCTTCGGCTGTGAATGCTCATCCTCATTATTCTTCAAGCAAGAACCTTGCCATGATTCATAATGGTATTATCGAGAACTATGCCGACATCAAGAAGAACCTGATGGCAAAGGGTGTGGAGTTCAAGAGTGAGACCGATACTGAGGTGCTCGTACAGCTCATTGAATACATCCAGGTGAAGAAGGATCTTGATTTGTTGACTGCCGTTCAGGTAGCGCTCCGTCAGGTGATTGGCGCTTATGCCATCGCTATTCTCGACAAGCGCCACCCTGACCAGATTATTGCTGCCCGCAAGCAGAGCCCGCTGGTAGTGGGTATTGGCGAGGACGGAGAGTTCTATCTCGGTTCGGATGCCAGCCCTATCATCGAATATACCGACAAGGTGGTTTACCTGGAGGATGGCAACATCGCAGTGATGCGCCTAGGACAGGAATTGCAGGTAGTGAATATCCAGAACGTAAAGCTCAACCCTGAGGTTCAGACCGTGGATATCGACCTCGGCCAGATTGAGAAGGGTGGTTTCCCTCACTTCATGCTGAAGGAAATCTTCGAGCAGCCTGAGTGCCTGCGCAACTGTATGCGTGGCCGTGTGGTGAGCCGCACCGTGGAAACCCGTGTGATGACCGACGGTGACGATACAACCTGCAAGACGGAGACAGAGATGGGCGTAGTGCTCAGCTCCATCACCGACCATCGCCAGCAGCTCCTCAATGCCAAGCGAATCATCATCGTGGCTTGTGGAACATCATGGCACGCCGGACTCATCGGCAAGCAGATGATTGAGAATTACTGTCGCATCCCAGTGGAAGTGGAATATGCATCAGAGTTCCGTTACCGCAACCCAGTGGTAACAAAGGATGATGTGGTCATCGCCATTTCCCAGAGTGGTGAAACCGCTGATACCCTGGCTGCCATCAAGCTTGCCAAGGAGAGTGGTGCGTTTATCTATGGTATCTGTAACTCCATCGGTTCTTCGATTGCACGAGAGACAGATACGGGTACCTATATTCACGTAGGTCCGGAGATCGGTGTTGCCTCTACCAAGGCGTTCACCGGTCAGGTTACCGTCCTTATCCTCCTGGCACTCGCCATCGGTAAGGAGAGGGGAACCATCAGCGAAAACGAATATCAGAAGATTACAGAACAGCTTTGGAACATTCCTTGCAAGATGAAGGAAGTGTTGAAGCTCAACAATAAGATAGCTGACTTGAGCCGTACCTTTACGTATGCGCGCAATTTCATCTATCTGGGTCGTGGATTCCAGTATCCAGTAGCCCTGGAGGGTGCATTGAAGTTGAAGGAGATTAGCTACATCCATGCTGAGGGCTATCCTGCAGCAGAGATGAAGCATGGACCTATCGCGTTGATTGACAGTGATATGCCTGTAGTAGTCATTGCCACCCATAACTTCATGTACGAGAAGGTCTTGTCTAATATCCAGGAGATCAAGGCCCGTCAGGGTCGTGTCATTGCCATTGTCAGCAAGGGCGATGAAACCATTTCCAAGATTGCCGACGAAGTGATTGAACTCCCTGAGACCCTGGAGTGTCTGGAGCCATTATTGGCTACTATTCCTTTGCAGCTGCTGGCTTACCATGTAGCTGTATGTAAGGGTAAGAATGTTGACCAACCAAGAAACTTGGCCAAGTCGGTTACTGTAGAATAAGATAAAGGGAATCGTCGTTTCTTGACGTTTCCCTTTTTTTGGAGGGGTGTCCCTCGGATAGGTATATTCAGATTTAACTAAATAAGATAAAGGATAATAAAGAGTATGGAACCATTGAAACATGAGTGTGGCGTGGCAATGATCAGATTGCTCAAGCCACTGGAGTATTACCAGCAGAAGTACGGTACCTGGATGTACGCACTCAACAAACTCTATCTGATGATGGAGAAGCAGCACAACCGTGGACAGGAGGGTGCTGGTATGGCTTGTGTCAAACTGGGCGGAAAGCCAGGACATGAGTATATGTTTCGTGAGCGTGCGGAGGGCAAGAACGCCGTGACCGAAATCTTCGGCAAGGCAAACGCCAATTTCAAGGACTTGACTCCCGAGCAGCTTGCTGATGCTAAGTTTGCCCAAGAGGAACTGCCTTTCGCAGGCGAACTCTACATGGGACACCTGCGTTACAGTACCACCGGAAAGAGTGGTATCCAGTATGTGCACCCATTCCTGCGTCGCAACAACTGGAAGGCGAAGAACCTCTGCCTTTGCGGTAACTTCAACATGACCAACGTAGATGAAATCTTCGAGGAACTGACCAAGCAGGGCCAGAGTCCACGCATCTACAGCGACACCTACATCATGCTAGAACTGATGGGGCACCGTCTGGACAGAGAGGTGGAGCGCAACTTCGTGGCTGCAAAGGCGATGGAGATGCAGAACACCGACATTACCAACTACATTGAGGACCACGTGAAGATGAGCAATGTGCTCAAGACCACGATGAAGAATTTTGATGGCGGTTATGTGGTTTGCGGTATTACCGGTTCGGGCGAGATGTTCTCCATGCGCGACCCTTGGGGCATCCGTCCTGCATTCTACTACAAGAATGATGAAATCGTGGTAGTAGCCAGCGAGCGTCCTGTGCTTCAGACCACCTTCGACCTGGAGGCAGAGGATGTGCAGGAGCTGATGCCTGGAATGGCGCTTCTCGTGAAGAAGAACGGCGAGTGCACCCTCGAGCGAATCATGGAGCAGAAGGGCGATTCTGCCTGCTCTTTCGAGCGCATCTACTTCAGTCGTGGTTCCGATAAGGATATCTATCAGGAGCGTAAGCAGTTGGGCGAGCAGTTGACCCAGCCTATTCTGAAAGCTGTAGATTACGATGTGGATCACACCGTGTTCAGCTACATCCCGAATACAGCCGAGGTGGCTTACTATGGTATGTTGAGCGGTTTCAAGAAGTATCTTAACGAAAGCAAGATTGAGCAGATTGCCAACCTCGACCATATTCCATCGAAAGAAGAATTATACGATATTCTCGGCGATTTCGTCCGTTCGGAGAAGATAGCATGGAAGGATATCAAGCTCCGTACCTTCATCACCGAGGGCAACAGCCGCAACGATCTGGCTAGCCACGTTTACGATGTAACCTACGGAAGCATCGAGCCGAATGTGGATAATCTCGTCATCATCGACGACAGTATCGTGCGTGGTACAACTCTGAAGGAGAGTATCCTCCGCATCCTCGACCGTCTGCATCCTAAGAAGATTGTAGTCGTATCCAGTGCCCCTCAGATCCGCTATCCGGATTATTACGGCATCGATATGGCAAGACTGGAAGAGTTCTGCGTGTTCCGTGCTGCCATTCAGCTTCTGAAAGAGCGCAAGATGGAGGACCTCATCGAGCAGACCTACGAGGCATGCAAGGCAGAACTTGCCAAGCCGAAGGAGGAGCAGATCAACCCGGTACGTGCCATCTACGAGCCATTCACCATCGAGGAAATCAACGAGAAGATTGTAGAAATGCTCCGTCCGGAAGGAATGACCACTCCTATCCAGCTCGTGTTCCAGAGCATCGAGGGCTTACGCGAGGCGATTCCAAACCACAAGGGCGACTGGTATTTCACCGGTCATTATCCAACCCCAGGCGGCACGAAGCTCTGCAACCAGTCGTTTGTAAACTACATCGAAAACGTTTATCATCAGTAAGAAAATAAAAGAATCAAATGTCAGATATGAAAAAAGTAACCTTAGTTTTGAGCGATGGAACCAAGTTCCATGGCAAATCTTTTGGATATGATGCTCCTGTAGCGGGCGAGGTTGTGTTCAACACAGCCATGATGGGATATCCAGAGAGTTTGACCGACCCTTCTTACGCCGGTCAGTTGATGACACTTACATTCCCTCTCGTGGGCAACTATGGTGTGCCACCATTTACTTTCGAGGAGAATGGTTTGCCAACCTTCATGGAGAGTGACAAGATTTATGCTTCTGCCATCATCGTGAATGATTACAGCGAGCAGTACAGCCACTGGAATGCAGTGGAGAGTCTTGCCGACTGGTTGAAGCGCGAGAAAGTGCCAGGAATCACAGGCATCGATACCCGTGAGTTGACTAAGGTGCTTCGTGAGCATGGTGTGATGATGGGTAAGATTCTCTTTGATGATGAACCAGACAACATCCCTGAGGCTAACTACGAGGGTGTAAACTTCGTTGACCAGGTGAGCTGCAAGGAGATTATCCGTTACAACGAGGGTGCCGGCAAGAAGGTGGTTCTCGTTGACTGCGGTGTGAAGGCAAACATCATCCGTTGCCTCATCAACAGAGGCGTAGAGGTGATCCGTGTGCCTTGGAATTACGATTACACCGATATGGACTTCGACGGATTGTTCCTGGCTAATGGTCCTGGCGACCCGGATATGTGCGAGGATGCTGTGAATATTATTCGCAAGCAGATTAGCCAGAGCCGCAAGCCTATCTGCGGTATCTGTATGGGTAACCAGTTGCTTTCTAAGGCAGCCGGTGCTACTATCTACAAGTTGAAGTATGGTCACCGTTCACACAACCAGCCAGTGCGTATGGTAGGTACCAACAATTGCTACATCACCTCTCAGAACCACGGTTATGCCGTTGATGCCAAGACATTGGGCAACGATTGGGAGGAGCTCTTTGTAAATATGAATGATGGCTCTAACGAGGGTATCCGCCACAAGGTGAACCCTTGGTTCTCAAGCCAGTTCCACCCAGAGGCTTGCTCAGGTCCTGTGGATACAGAGTTCATGTTTGATAAGTTTGTAGAAACACTTAAATAATTAGGAAAAAAGATGAAAGACGAAAATATAAAGAAGGTGCTCCTCTTAGGTTCTGGAGCCTTGAAGATCGGTGAAGCAGGTGAGTTCGACTACTCAGGTTCGCAGGCCCTGAAGGCATTGCGCGAGGAAGGTGTCGAGACTGTGCTCATCAACCCGAATATCGCAACCGTACAGACATCAGAAGGCGTTGCCGACCAGATTTACTTCCTGCCAGTGCAGCCTTACTTCGTAGAGCGTGTCATCCAGAAGGAGAAGCCAGACGGTATCCTCCTCAGCTTCGGTGGTCAGACTGCCCTCAACTGTGGTGTGGAACTCTATCGCCAGGGCATTCTGGAGAAATATAATGTCAAGGTGTTGGGTACTCCAGTACAGGCCATCATGGATACTGAGGACCGTGAGCTCTTCGTAGAGAAGCTGGATGAAATCAACGTGAAGACCATCAAGAGTGAGGCTTGCGAGAACATCGAGCAGACCCGCAAGGCTGCTGCCGAGCTCGGTTATCCTGTCATCATCCGTGCTGCTTATGCACTGGGTGGACTCGGTTCCGGTTTCGCAGACAACGAGGAGGAGCTGAACAAGCTCGCAGAGAAGGCCTTCTCATTCTCTCCACAGGTATTGGTAGAGAAGAGTTTGAAGGGTTGGAAAGAGATTGAGTATGAGGTGGTTCGCGACCGTTACGACAACTGTATCACCGTTTGTAACATGGAGAACTTCGACCCACTGGGTATCCATACCGGTGAGAGTATCGTCATCGCTCCATCCCAGACCCTGAGCAATGCTGAGTATCATAAGCTCCGTGCCCTCGCCATCAAGATTATCCGTCACATCGGAAT
>URYG01000049.1 GCA_900551985.1 uncultured Prevotella sp.
CTTACTTTTTCCTTCCATCTATACAATATTGTCCCCTATCCTCCGTTTTTATAAATATGAACAAAATAGAAATCATAGAACTTCCCAAGATATATGATCCTCGCGGCTGTCTTACCGTTGCCGAGGAAAACATCCATATCCCCTTCGAAATAAAAAAGGTGGAATGGAAACACATCGGCGCCATTCTGCCAGAAGATCCTATAGAACTTGGAAAGAGTCCTATGATGCTGATTGCGCTGGCTGGAGAAATCACCATACAAGTCACGAATGACGACTTGTCCTTAGAATATATCAAGAGCATTGATTTCACCCAGTCAGAAGCAAGAACCATCATACTCAACCGTCCCAATCAGGCTCTTGTCCTGAAAGAAGGCTGCAGAAGCAGAATAACTCATAGCACCAAGCATTCCCTGCTTCTTACTATTCATCAAAAATAAAGGAAATGGAAACAGAAAACGAGAAGAAAGCCATCAAGTACCTTGATCTGAAGGCTATCAATGCCCCATACGAAGAAGAGATCAAGAAGGAAATCAATCAGGTAGTAAGTAGCGGATGGTACTTACAGGGAAGATGCGTGAAGCAGTTTGAGAAGAATTATGCCTCTTTCATCGGCACCGATTACTGCATTTCCTGCGGTAACGGACTGGATGCTCTCAAGCTGATTCTGATGGGAGAAATGGCTATTGGCAAGCTCCACCAGGGTGATGAGATTCTGGTGCCTGCCAACACCTATATTGCCACCATTCTTTCCATCACAAGCGTGGGACTGGTTCCAATCCTCGTAGAACCCAACCCAGAGACACTGCAAATCGACGAGAACCTCATAGAGAGCAACATCTCCTATAAAACCAGGGGCATCATGCTGGTACATCTCTACGGCAAGTTATCCTGGACGGAAAGAATCCAGGAGATCTGTGAGGAGAACAACCTGCTGATCTTCGAAGACAACGCACAGGCTTTCGGATGCGGATACGTCAACAGCTCTGCACGAGAGGCTATCAGAAGAAAGCTGAATCAAAAAGACGAGAATATCACCTATCAGGACCAGATAGAAATCATCGGCAGTAATGCCATCCAGAAAAGCATCAGGCACACGGGGTCCTTGGGAGATGCTGGCGCCCACAGTTTCTACCCAAGCAAGAACCTGGGAGCATTGGGCGATGCCGGTGCCGTGACAACCGATGACGAAGAGCTGGCTGAGGCTATCCGAGCCCTCCACGATTATGGAAGAACCAGCAGATTTGATTTTGAATATCAGGGTATCAATTCCCGGATGGATGAGATTCAGGCAGCCGTGCTCAATGTAAAGCTGAGACATCCCCACGATGAGCATATCGCCAGATGCAGGAAGGCGATGCTCTATATGGATCATCTACACCCTGCCATCGTGGAACGCTGCATTCCGAAGAGATTACTGGAAGATCCATTCAGCAATGTACTCCATATCTTCCCTTTCATTACCGAAGAAAGGATGAGACTGAGGGAGTTTCTGAAGGAGGAATCTGTAGAAACGGCGATACACTACCCTATTCCACCCAATGAGCAACTGGGATATCCTGAGCTTCGGCATTATCAACTGCCGATTACCCAGAATATCGCCTGTCAGGAGCTGAGCCTTCCCTGCAACTCTACGATGAGAGACGAGGAAGTGATCCGGGTAGCACAGCTCATCAACAATTATTTCTTGCGACGCAATCTGCGGTAGAAGTCTTGCAGACGACCAGGAGCAACGCCCTTCTTCTGCAAAGCTTCCAGTTCGCGATAGGCATCCAACTTTCTGTTGAGCATGATGAGGAGATCGATGCGGTTGATGCGGTAATCGGTATTATCCTCATCGAGGGAAATCGCCTTGGCATAATCGTACTCGGCAAGTTCCAGCTGACCACGCTCCTTCTCCATACCGCCACGTGCCGCATAAGCCATCGCACTATCCGGATATTGCTCTATGAGATTGTTGATGCCATCATACGCCTCGGTATAATGCTTGTCCTTCTCATTCAGCAACGCCAGACCGAGCTGAGCCTGGAAGTTGCCAGGAACCAGTACCAGGAGGTTCTGATAATCGAGACGGGCAAAGTTATAGCGCAGAAGCTTTTCGTTAACGAACGCACGGTAGAAGAGACCTGCAATATTGGTATTGTTGAGGAACAGCACCTTGTCCAGGTCATCCTTGGCATAACTCCACTGTTCCAACTGGATATTCCACGCAGCCTTCTTCAGGCGCAGGTCGATGCTGTCAGGATGATAGGCAAGCACACTCGTTGCTGCCGCCAGGGAATCTCTCAGCGCCTTGTTCTGAGCCTTGGAATCTCGCAATGCTACATCATCAACCTTAGAATCAGCCGTCAAATTGTTTTGCTGGGCAAACAGAGGTGTAGCCAGCAAACAACCTATATATAATATGATACTTTTCTTTTTCATTCTGCAAAAATACAAATAGTTATGCAATCAGCCAAAAAAGGAAAGATAAAAGATGTTTAGAATTTTCAAAATAAAATAAACAGAAGCAAAACTCCTTGTTTTTAAGGGATTTTGCGAAGCAATATTTATCCTTAAGGAAAAAAATAATTTCCCTTAAGGATAAATATATATAGCCTTAAGGAAAAATATTCTTTCCCTTAAGGCTATTCAAATCAAAATTCTATCTTGTAAGAATACTTCTAAAAATCAATCTAGATTAAGCATTCTTGATCCAGTTAACGATCCACTCGCCAACCTCTGTAGTGCCATAGTGAGCACCACCCTCAACCTGAATCTCAGGAGTGCGTACGTTGGCATCGAGAGATGCATCTACTGCCTTGCGGATCAAAGCGCCCTCCTCGTTCAAACCGAAGTGCTCCAGCAACATAGCTGCAGAAAGAATCTGAGCTACTGGGTTAGCCAGGTTCTTGCCAGCTGCCTGTGGCCATGAACCGTGAACAGGCTCGAACAATGGGGTGTGCTCACCGAGAGAGCTAGATGGCTGCAAGCCCATAGAACCGGTGATGCAAGAGGTCTCATCGGTAAGGATATCACCGAAGGTGTTCTCTGTAACGATGACATCGAAGAAGGTTGGCTCTGTCAACACGCGCATAGAAGCGTTGTCGATGAACATATAGTCGGTATTAACCTCAGGATACTGTGGCTCCATCTCCTTGGCAATCTGACGCCAGAGACGAGAAGATGCCAATACGTTTGCCTTATCTACTACTGTCAAGTGCTTGTTGCGCTTCATGGCAAACTCGAAAGCTACCTTCAGGATGCGCTCAATCTCAGGACGGGTATAGATATCTGTATCGTATGCCTTGTCGTTATCCTGATACTTCTCACCGAAGTACATACCGCCAGTCAACTCGCGGATGACAACGAAGTCAGCACCCTTCAGGAGCTCATCCTTCAATGGTGACTTATGGAGAAGGCAATCGAATGTGGCAACTGGGCGAACATTGGCGAAGAGGCCCAACTTCTTACGCATAGCGAGCAAACCCTGCTCAGGACGAACCTTGGCTGTAGGGTTGTTGTCGAAACGTGGGTCACCAACGGCTGCGAAGAGCACTGCGTCAGCATCCATACAAGTCTTGAAGGTCTCCTCTGGGAATGGATCACCTACCTCGTCGATAGCGTGAGCGCCGCAGATAGCCTCGTTGTAAGTAAACTCGTGGTTGAACTTCTCTGCAATGGCCTGCATTACTGCTACGCCCTGCTTCATAATCTCTGGTCCGATACCATCACCGGCGAGAACTGCAATGTTTAATTTCATCT
This sequence comes from uncultured Prevotella sp., assembly GCA_900551985.1. GTDB lineage: Bacteria > Bacteroidota > Bacteroidia > Bacteroidales > Bacteroidaceae > Prevotella. The sequence continues at coordinate 3,742 of URYG01000049.1, forward strand.
TATTTGATTTTTTATTGTTTTTATTCCATATCCAAATTTCGAGGCGATACAGCCTGTTCGTCGCTCTTATCAGCCTCGTACATATTGATCATTTTCAGCGTTGCCTTGATAGCTGCTTCTGTCTGGTCGGCATCCAAGCCTCGGGTACGCCAGATGCGGTCGCCTTCACGCCAGGTAATGACGGTCTGAACGAGGGCATCGGTACGACCACCGGGTGGGATGGTAACCTGATAGTTGTCGAGCTTAGGGAAGGTCTTGCCGAGCTTCACCTTGTAGATGTTGCGGAGGGCTTTCACGAAGGCATCATACTGACCATCACCGGAGCTCTGGTCTTCATACTCCTTGCCATCGATTTCTACCTTAACACTTGCTATAGGCTTCAAACCGTATGAGGTTGATACCATGTAACTTACCAGCTTCACCTTATCCTCCGGAGCACCATGCTTCAGCACATCGCTCACGATATATGGCAGGTCGTCCTGAGTTACCAGCTCCTTGCGGTCGCCGAGTTCGGTGATTCGCTTGGTCACAGCCTTGGTCTGTTCCGGAGTCAACTCCAATCCCAGCTCGTTGAGGTTCTGGATGATGTTCGCCTTACCGGAATTCTTACCCAATGCATACTCACGATGTCTGCCGAAACGCTCAGGCACCAGGTCGTTGCAATAAAGCTTATCCTTGTTATCGCCATCGGCATGTACGCCAGCCACCTGGGTGAAGACGTTGTCTCCAACAACCGGTGTATTCGGAGCCACGGCAATGCCACTGTATCCTTCAACCAATCGGGAAATATCGTTCAGACGGTCTTCCTTGATATTGGTCTTAGCCTCGAACATATCCTTCAGAATCACCTGAACACTCGCCAATGGTGCATTGCCACAGCGCTCTCCCAAACCATTCACGGTAACATGAAGACCCTTGGCGCCGCTCAACACGGCAGCCAGCGAGTTGCTCACCGCCAGATCGTAGTCGTTGTGGGCATGGAAATCGAAGTGAGAGTTCGGATAACGGCGAACCATCTGTCGCATGTACTCCACACACTGCAATGGGTTCAGAATACCCAAAGTATCAGGAAGCAGGAAGCGCTTGATAGGCAACTTCACCAGCTCGTCCATCATCATGAAGAGATAGTCACGACTGTCACGCATACCGCTCGACCAATCCTCCAGGTAGAGATTTACGGTGAAATCCTTGCTCAGGGCATAGTCGATGGTCTGCTTGATATGAGCGAGATGCTCCTCAGGCGACATCTTGAGCTGCTGGGTACAGTGCTTGTAGCTACCCTTCGCCAAGAGGTTGATGACATGACCGCCGCATTCGGCAATCCAGTCCACACTCTTGTTGTTATCCACGAATCCCAATACCTCAACGGAATCCAGCTTACCAATGGTCTTGGCATAACGGCAAATACGAGCGACAGCATCCTTTTCGCCTTCCGACACACGCGCTGAAGCCACCTCAATGCGATCAACATTGATGTCATGCAACAGCATTCTTGCTATCATCAACTTCTCGTGAGGTAGGAAACTGACACCATTGGTCTGCTCGCCGTCGCGCAGCGTGCAGTCCATGATCTCAATCTCCTTGATGCGGGAATTATCTCTCTTTGCGTTAACGTCCATAATTACTTGTTTTTAGCTTCCCAAGCCTCAACCTTGTCACGGTTCTGAACGAGGAAGTCAACATCGTCCAAACCATTCTCCAGACAGTGCTTCTTGTAGCCGTTGATTTCGAAGTGCTCGCTCTTGCCGGTAGCAAGATTGGTAACAGTCTGGTTAGGAAGATCCACCTTCACCTCTGTCTTGTGATCCTTGTCGATGCTCTCGAAGAGCTCTTTCAGGAATTCCTCGCTTACCACTACTGGCAAAACGAGGTTGTTCAACTCGTTGTTCTTGTGAATATCAGCGAAGAAAGAGCTGATGACAACACGGAAGCCAGCGCCTGCGATAGCCCAGGCAGCGTGCTCACGGGAAGAACCTGAACCGAAGTTCTTGCCAGCTACGAGGATGACACCGCTGTAAGAAGGGTCGTTCATCACGAAGTCTGGCTTTGGAGTTCCGTCGGCATTGTAACGCCAGTCGCGGAAGAGGTTGTCGCCCATGCCCTCTTTATCGATAGCCTTGAGGAAACGGGCTGGGATGATCTGGTCTGTATCTACATTCTCCAAAGGAAGAGGAATGCAGCTTGATGTGATTACATTGAATTTCTGTTTCATTTCAGTTTTTCGTTTTACGTTGAACACTTAACATTACATGAACTCTCTTGGGTCGGTAATCTTACCAGTGATAGCGGCTGCAGCTGCTACGTATGGACTGGCAAGGATGGTGCGGGAACCTGGTCCCTGACGACCCTCGAAGTTACGGTTGGATGTACTTACAGAGTACTTGCCTGCAGGAATCTTATCATCGTTCATTGCCAGGCAAGCAGAGCATCCAGGCTGACGGATTTCGAAGCCGGCAGCCTCTACAATCTTATCAATTCCCTCTTCACGTATTTGTTTATCAACCAACCATGAACCAGGTACAAGCCAAGCAGTTACACCTTCTGTCTTCTTCTTACCTTTAACCAATGAAGCGAAGGCACGGAAGTCTTCGATACGACCATTGGTACATGCGCCCAGGAATACATAATCGATAGGATGACCCTCGAGTTTCTCGCCCGGCTGGAAGCCCATGTAGTTGAGGCTCTTCTTGAAACCAGCCTGCTCTTCCTCTGGAATCTCATCGAGAGTTGGGATGCTCTCGGTAATGCCGATACCCATACCTGGGTTGGTACCGTAGGTGATGCGTGGTTCGATATCCTTGGCATCGAAAGTCAACTCCTTGTCGAAGACAGCGTCATCGCCACTCTTCAAGGTCTTCCAGTAAGCTACAGCCTTGTCCCACTCTTCACCCTTAGGTGCATATTCACGACCCTTGATGTACTCGAATGTTGTCTCATCAGGAGCTACGAAACCACCACGGGCACCCATCTCGATAGAGAGGTTGCAGAGGGTGAGACGACCTTCCATAGACATATCCTTCACTACATCGCCACTGTACTCAACGAAGTAACCGGTAGCACCGGAAGTAGTGAGCTGGCTCATGAGATAGAGAGCCACATCCTTGGCAGTAACGCCCTTGCTGAGCTTGCCGTTGATGCTGATGCGCATAGACTTTGGCTTGCTCTGGAGAATACACTGTGAAGCCATCACCATCTCCACCTCAGAAGTACCGATACCGAAGGCTACGGCACCCATGGCACCGTGGGTAGAAGTATGAGAGTCGCCGCAGACGATGGTCATACCAGGAAGAGAAAGACCCTTCTCTGGACCAACCACGTGGATGATACCATTGTCCTTGGTGTTCATGGCAAAGTGAGTTACGCCGAAATCAGCGGTATTCTTTGCCAAGGTATCTACCTGCTTCTTTGAGATTGGATCCTCGATAGGCTTATCCTGATCGTGGGTTGGAGTATTGTGGTCAGGCATACAGAAAATCTGGTCTGGACGGAACATTTTGAGTCCGCGTGCTCGCATACCGGCGAATGCCTGAGGTGATGTTACTTCGTGACAGTAGAGACGGTCGATGTAAAGCTGTGTAGGGCCATCTTCTACAATCTGGACAACGTGCTTGTCCCAAATCTTGTCGAATAATGTATTCATAATATCCTGTTTGTTATATATTTATCTGAATTATACTTTATCTTACCTTGAACTTGTTGATACAGTCGATATAAGCCTCTACCGAAGCGGTTACGATATCGGTATCTGCACCGAAGCCATAATATACATGACCATCGTACTCCACCTGCATGTGAACCTTACCTACATCGTCTGAACCCTTGTCGATTGCCTGGATGGTGAACTCCTTGAGGTTCATCTCCTTGGTGATGACCTTCTTGAGGGCACGGATGGCAGCATCTACAGGACCATTGCCTGATGAAGCAGCCTCGAACTTCTGACCAGCGATATTCAGACCGATGCTTGCCACGCTCTTCACACCCTTGCCGGTAGTTACCTGCAACCAGTCGAGCTGAACACCATGCTTATCGGCAGAATCAGCACCAGCGAGCATCAATACATCCTCATCGGTAACTTCCTTCTTCTTGTCAGCCAACTGGAGGAACTTCTTGTAGATCTTGTCGAGCTTCTCCTCGTCATCTACATTCACGCCGTTCACGTGGAGGCGATACTTCAGGGCAGCACGACCCGAGCGGGCTGTCAATACGATAGCGTTATCATCCAATCCCACATCCTTAGGGTCGATGATTTCGTAAGTCTGGACATTCTTCAATACGCCATCCTGGTGGATACCAGAAGAATGAGCGAAGGCATTGCGGCCCACGATCGCCTTGTTAGGCTGCACAGGCATGTTCATCAGACTGCTTACCATTCGAGACATCGGAACAATCTTGGTTGTATTGATATTGGTATCAATATTGATGTTCTTGTGGCACTTCAGAATCATGGCGATTTCCTCGAGCGATGTATTACCCGCACGCTCACCGATACCATTGATAGTAACCTCCACCTGGCGGGCACCGTTCAATACACCCTGCAGGGTATTGGCAGTAGCCATACCGAGATCGTTGTGACAGTGGGTAGAGATGCAGGCATTCTCGATGCCATCCACGTGATCCATCAGATACTTGATCTTGGCACCATACTCATCCGGCAAGCAATAACCGGTGGTATCAGGAATGTTGACTACGGTAGCACCTGCCTTGATGACAGCCTCTACCACGCGAGCCAGATACTCATTGTCAGTACGGCCAGCGTCCTCAGCGTAGAACTCCACATCTTCCACGTACTTCTTGGCATACTTCACGGCAGCCACAGCACGCTCGATGATTTCCTCGCGGGTAGAATTGAACTTATATTTGATGTGGCTATCGCTGGTACCGATACCCGTATGAATTCTCTTATGCTTGGCATACTGCAACGCCTCGGCAGCACAGTCGATATCCTTTTCCACCGCACGGGTCAGCGCACAGATGGTAGGCCATGTTACAGCCTTGGAAATCTCTACTACGGAATTGAAGTCACCCGGGCTTGAAATAGGGAATCCAGCCTCAATGACATCAACGCCCAACTGCTCCAGAGCCTTAGCTACCTGAATCTTCTCTACGGTATTCAACTGGCATCCTGGAACCTGTTCGCCATCACGAAGGGTTGTGTCGAAAATAAATAATCTGTCACTCATATCTCTTAAATATTTTTATTTCTCTTATTAATTAAAGCTTTTGCCCTTACAGGGGCAACATTATGCCCTTACTATTGGCCAGGGCGTAAGATATTAAAAAAGCCTTTCTCACTCCCATATACGGAAGTGTAGAAAGGCTCTATATATTCAAACCGCTGAACTATACGCACACCTTATCACTTCCGCCTACATGCTGCAGTCGAAGTCGAATAATAATAATGCTTGTAATATTCAACGCTAATGCTCTCATATTTTTCTATTTTTATATGTTATATATTTATCGCTGGCAAAGGTAATCATTTTCTCTGATATACGCAAACAATTTATAACTTTTTTAATAGAAAATCTTTCAAATTGCCATTTTCCGCCTAATTTTTACCCAAAATCTAGAGATTTGAGCAGTTTCTATACCAGATTATTCAGAAAAAGAACGTTCTGATACGAAATTATTCTCTTTTCTACTAGAAAGGTAACGGACCGTCAGGTCCTGTCATCGGCGGAGGAGGAATGGCACCACTGGCAATCATCCCATCAGCAGCCCCACCATTCATCTTGGAGCCCATGATTTCACCACCCTCCTGTACTGGAGTATAGGAATCGGTAGGATCCTGGAAGCGGGTGAACTCGCCACGGAAGTTGAGGAGTACATCTCCGGTGGCACCCTTACGGTGCTTGGCGATGATGATCTGCGCCATACCATGGAGATCGTTTCCCTTTTCATCCTGATAGATGTGATAGTATTCCGGACGATGAACGAAGAGTACCATATCGGCATCCTGCTCGATGGCTCCGGATTCACGGAGGTCGCTCAACTGAGGTCGTTTTCCTTCGAGACCCTCACGACTTTCTACGTTACGCGAGAGCTGAGAGAGGGCGAGTACCGGGATATTCAACTCCTTGGCAAGACCCTTGAGGGAACGTGAGATGGTGGAAACCTCTTCCTGACGGCTACCGAACTTCATACCGTTGGCATTCATCAGCTGGAGGTAGTCGATCATCAACAGCTTCACTCCCTTCTCTCTCACCAGTCGGCGCGCCTTGGTTCTCAATTCGAATACGGAGAGACCCGGAGTATCATCTATATAAATAGGTGCACCCGTGAGCGAACGGATCTTCTTGTCCAGACGCTCCCACTCGCTTGGATCCAACTGACCGTTCAGGATCTTCTTACCCGAAATCTCGCAGACATTCGAGATAAGACGGTTGACCAGCTGAACGTTGTTCATTTCAAGCGAGAAGAATCCGATAGGCACCCCGTGATCTACCGCCACATTCTTGGCGATACTCAGCGCAAAAGAAGTCTTACCCATGGCAGGACGTCCGGCGATGATCACCAGGTCGGAAGGCTGCCAACCGGAAGTCATATCATCCATCTGCTGGTAACCGGTAGGAATACCCGTAAGTCCGCCCTTGTTCTGGGCGGCACGCTGCAGGATATCCACGGCATCCTTGATCACCGGATCAATCTGGGTGTAATCCTGCTTCATGTTACCCTGGGAGAGCTGGAAAAGCTCACCCTCGGCATGCTGCATGAGTTCATCCACATCCACACCCTCATCATACGCCTGGGTCTCGATGTCGCCGGCATAATGGATGAGTTGTCGCTGCAGATATTTCTGCGCCAGGATTCGGGCGTGGTACTCGATGTGGGCAGCCGAAGCCACCTGCGAGGAAATCTCCATCAGGTAACCGGCTCCACCCACCTTCTCGATGGCGCCCATCTTGGTGAGTTCATCCGTAACGGTCATGATATCCACGGGGCGCTCCTCCATATTCATGGTCTGAATCGCCTCGTAGATTTTCTGATGTCTCGGATCATAGAAGGTTTCGGGTTTCAGCATCTCGGATACCACCGAAAAAGCATCGGTATCAATCATCAATGCACCCAGAACCACCTTTTCCAACTCCACCGCCTGCGGTTGCAGGTGGGCGTAGTTGGTATCTATCTGTGTCTTGTTATTGTTATTTCTATTCTGATTTATCGGCATACTTCTTTAATTCTTTTTGCGATTGCTGGTGCTCAGCCACTATCTGATTATAGACAATCATGATATCCGTGTAAGAACATCCATAGTTCTTCAACCATTTATAGTCTTCCCTAAGGACTTCAAAGAATACATCCTCATCCTTTTCTACATAATAGGCATAAGCCCTGAAGAAAGGTCCCACAGCCTTTTTCGGCTGATGTTCAATCAATGCCAGGAGACCGAGCGAATAGTTGTTGTATGCTTCGGCAGCCTTGTCATTCTTCATCATCTTGAAGAAGAGGTCCATCGCCTGCATCATCATATTCTTCGGATCCTTACCTGATTTTTTCATCTTCTCGAAACTACCGAAAAGGTCGTTCACCTCGGCGAAATATTCATCCAGGCGCTGATGAGCCTTCTGGAAGTTCTCTTCCGCATGTTCGCCACCTGTCTTGATAAGCAGCTGTGTAAGCAGGGCTCCCGCCATCTGACTCTCAGGATGGGTATAATCCAGCTCGTAAGCCAGCGGCAGTGCCTCTACAAGTCTGTTGTCCATGACGATGAACTTCAGTTTATCCAGTTTCAACTCGAAGAGTTCCTCTTCTGAGAATGAATCCTTGAACTCCATCAGCTTGTCGAAATTCTCCAGATACTCATCCACCTGGCTGAGTTTACGATAGCAGATGCCCAGCTGCAGATATACCTGCTTCAAGTCTGGCTGCATCTTCAGCATCTCCTTGAAGTGATCGACAGCCATGCGAAGACTATGATCGTCTTCCTTCTGCATACATACCCATCCCTTCATAAAGTGCATCTCCAGCGTGTCGCATGGCACACCTTCCAACATCACATCAACCATGTCTGGGAACTCGCGGCGGAAGGAATAGCGGGCTATAGCCATGCGGTACTTATCGAAGAATTCATCCTGGAAAAGAGGACCTGCCAAGACTGCATAGGCTGGTTTGTCATCATCCAGCTCGTCGAGGATAGTGAAGAGTTCATCCTTCTCTTTATAGAACTTGGAAAAGCGCAGGAGATTGCGGATGTAGTTGATACGGATACGCTTTGCACGATGCTCTTGAGGCTCCTTGAAAAATTCATCAACAATCTCTTCCTCATCTGCAGACTCGCTGCCATCTCCCTCATCCTCAGGGTCATCGTAACAGTCAACAATATTCTCCGGTATCTCATTAGGATGAGAGATGATCAGGTTTGCCAGGGAATAGGCATCGGCAGGACATGATCTTGCAGTAGAACAGAAAGCCTTGCAGAACTTTCTCTTCTCATCTACGAATCCGAGAGCCTCGGTTATATGAGGATTCTTCAGATAGAAAGGCATGAACCAATTGTACAGATGAGTAAAGAACTCTGTCTGGTCTCGTAACATTTTAAACTGCGGCAAGAGGATATCAATGCCCTTATCCATCATTTCATCCATAGAGAGCGGACTATCCACACCCACGTTGAGAGCAGGGTCCCCATCCTCGTCGGTATTGATATCGACAGAACGGATAGGACTCTCCTCTTCCGAAGGTTCCTCGTCATCCTCGACTCCGAAGATATTTCGCATATCCTCATCAGCCTCCAGCAAATCGGCTACCTTATTCTTCAGGCTGCCGAGGAAACGTTTTGACAGCGATGACATAATATCGTTGGTATAGTCGATAGACTTCTGCTCGCTGAATACAGTCACGGCAAGCATCTTCTGGGCTTTGATGATTTCGGCAAGCAAGTCTGAATCATTCTTGCAATCCTCGGTCAACTGTTCTGCAAAGCTGCGGAAATCAGGTTGCTGTTCGTAGTAGCTGGAATTCATGGAAACCAGCAGCCATCCCAGGAGGGCACGCACCTTCACCTCATCGTCATCAGTCTGACGGTAGATATCGTAGAGCAGAGTGAATTTTCCCATATCAAAGACGGTGGCAGCGGAGAGCGTAATGGCACTCACCAGCAGCTGGGAGGTCAAGGAATCAACAGTAGGCGAAAGGATGGTGTCCTTAACAGCAGCACGTTCCTCATCATTCCAATATCCAGAAGAGACAAATCTGCCGAAAATCTTTTCGCGACACTCTTCCCACTCCTGATACAGAGTGGCTGAAGCCTGATCCTGCTCCTCTTTCGAGAGGTCGTGATTCAGGAAAAGCATCGCCTCTCGGGAAACGAATTTCTCGAGGGTTGGCTTCACCTCTTTGATATCAATCTCCTCGCCCTGCTTTTTCAAATCCTTGAAAACACCCAGTTCTGAACGGATATCCATCTCGATATCTACCAGGAACTGGTCGAGTTCTGAAATTGATTCGGAGACTAATTTCGCTCTACCCTCAGGTGTCGTTTCCGGGATTTTAAACTCCTTTATAGCTTTGGCATCCAGCTTGAGAAAGCTAAGCTTTTCATTAGAAATCTTCTTGCGTTGGAAGAGACTCAAATTGGCGATAACGGTTGACAGTAAACCTTGCACCAGACGGTCTATATACGGCTGATGGTTCGGACTGTTTTTTATGATAGCAAAGAGCATTGGATTGCATTCGGCGAAACGCTGCTGATGAATCAATTGACGCATTTCTGCAACATTCTCCAATAACTCCTTCTGGTCCAAAGACTCATTTTCTGGGTTATTAGACTCATTTTCTGAGTTATTAGACTCTTCTGACAAATTTACTTCTTCTGACATAATTGTAGTTGTTTAATTGTTAATATCTGCCACCTTGAGGTCTCGCTGGCGAGGCTCCATAGCGTGACTGTACTTTAATTTTGGCAGATTGCTAACGGTTTGGGCATCAATACCATAATACTTGGTCAGTAAGGCGGCATAGTGGTGTATGCCATTCTTATTGATGCTATCTACAGCGATGTCGTAAGCTTTCACGAATCTGTCGATTTGATTTTTTCTTCGGGGTTCTCTCTTCAGTTTGCTGCGGAAGGCGATGACTCCCAACTGGAGGTTCTTGTCTCTACTGTCCGCCAGTGCCACATGCTTTGCCATTCTTGCCTGTGTGGCGTATGGCTCCGGCATCCAGGCAGCATCCATCTCATTGTTGAGGAGCATGCGCAGGCGGATGTTCAGGTCGTTGATCTGCACGCGATATACATCATACTTGGTCTTCACGCTGTCGATGACAAGCGTAGAGAGATAATCGGTGGCAGAATGACGGGTCATGGCTATCATCTTGTCAGACAGCTGCTTCAGCTCCGAGATACGCGCCTTGCGGTTGGTGATGAGCTGCCAGTACAGATTGGTAGAGACAGGATAGAAGAGCTGTGTGCCCTGCTTCTGCAGGCGGGTAGCTCTCACCAGGTCGGTCACCGTACCCTCTACCCTTTTTCGGGCGATGGCTGTATCGCAGTCCATCTGCGCATTGTAGCGATAGAGATGTACCGTTACCCCCTGCTTCAGGAAGATGCTGTCCTCGTAAGCCAGATATACCGGAAGGCAATCGAGCGTAGGCATCACACCCACCTTGAGCGAAGCCCGGTCGATGCTGTCGAGTCGGGCCTTCTCCAGTTTGCTCAGTCGCAGTCGCTTCTGCTGTGAATCGCCGCAACTGGCCATTCCCAGCAGAAGTGCTGAAACCAAACATATCATGATTGAAAATTTCTTCATTGTATTTCTACTCCTTTAACTTCCTGATATGCGAAAGTTCAGTTACTCCACATAAAGCACGAGTCCCTTCAGGTATTCGCCTTCAGGATGATAGATGTTGATAGGATGATCGGCTGGCTGATGCAACTGGTGCAGGATGCGAACCTTTCTTCCTGCCTGGGCTGCTGCGGTAAACACAGCGTTGCGGAAATTATCCTTGGTCACCACCTGAGAGCAGCTGAATGTGAAGAGGATCCCTCCCTTCTTGATTCTCTGCAAGCCCTTCACATTCAGGCGGGTATATCCCTTCAGCGCATTGCGCAATGCCGCACGGTGCTTGGCAAAGGCAGGAGGATCGAGGATGATGAGATCATACTGCTGGTCGTGCTCATCCAGATACTTGAAGGCATCCTCGCAGATGGCCTCGTGGCGTGGGTCGCCAGGGAAGTTGAGAGCGATGTTCTCATTGGTCAGCTCGATAGCCTTGGCGCTGCTGTCCACGGAGTGAACCGCCTTGGCATTGCCGCGCATGGCATAGACTGAGAATCCGCCGGTATAGCAGAACATGTTGAGCACGCTCTTGCCCTTGGCGTAATGCTCGAGCAGGGAGCGGTTCTCACGCTGATCTACGAAGAAACCGGTCTTCTGACCGCGCAGCCAGTCGATATGGAACTTCAATCCGTTCTCCACAGCCACGTCATCGGCATCGCCACCCAGGATGAAGCCATTCTCCTGGCGCAGGTCGGCCTTGTATGGCAGGGTGGTCTCACTCTTGTAGTAGATGTTCTGCAGCTCATCGCCCATCACCTGCTTCAGCGCCTTGGCAATCTCCATACGGCATACGTGCATACCCACACTGTGAGCCTGCATCACGGCAGTAGGACCATAGCAGTCGATAACGAGACCCGGCAGGTTATCTCCCTCGCCATGCACCAGTCGATAGGTGTTGTTGTTGGGATTTCCGGCGATATCTACCGCCAGTCGCATCTTGTAAGCCGACTCCAGACGGGCGCACCAGAACTCGTTATCGATATCCACATCGCTGAAGGAGAGCACTCTCACGGCGATGGAACCGATCTGATAGTGACCGATGGCGATGAAGTCGCCCGCAGAAGTGAACACCCTTACGGTTTCACCTTCCTCTATATCATTGTCCATGCGCTGGATAGCGCCGGAGAATATCCATGGATGGAATCTCTTGAGAGATTCTTCTTTTCCTTTCTTTAAATATACGTTCTTATACATTATTATATTATATAGTCTTATACATTATTGAACCTAGAACTCTACCAGCTCGTAATCGTCAGCTTTGGCAAGCCGGTTGAACTCCTCGTAGATGTGAATGCAGCACCATGCATCCGTAGCGGCATACCTGCACTGAGCCTCTCTGAGCTCCTGGGCTTCCCAGTTGCTGAGTCGCTGCGCCTTGCTGATTTTCTGATGGAAGAGGTTGGCGTAGATTTTCTGCAAGCTCATATCCTTGATGCCGAATTTCTTAGCCACATCCTGCAACTCGATGAAATATCCCGGCTTGAAATCGCATCTGCGATGCAGCTGGAGGAGGTCATCATGCCAAGACAATCCCACTTTAGGCACCCTCTTATCCTCCAGGAATCGGATGATGGCTGGTGTCATACCCGTGAGATTCAAGCGGAAGAGATAGCAGACATCGCGGGTACTCACCTGCAGCAGAGATACCTGGAAGCGCATACCCTTGGAGAAACTTGGTCGTGTCTCCGTATCCACACCCAGAATATCCTGTCCCAGGAGATATTCTACAGCGGCATCTGTATCTTCAGCCTTATCTATCACTATCATATTGCCAGGAAAGAGAATTCGAGGCAAACTATTGATAGTTTTCTTTTCGAAACTAGTGAAAATTATCTTCATTACTGCTATTTATTCATTACAAGTTGCAAAATTAGCAAAAAATCCCGAAAAAAAGGAGCGTTTCTCAATCTTTTTTGCTAATTTTGCAGTTAAATATTAAAAAGAAAAAGAAAAATGGCAAAGAAAAGAACATCAGGCAAAACTAAATCATTTAGCGAAGCCATTGGTTTACAATATATTTTCAACAATACGATCACCGATTTCTTCCTCGGACTCGCTCTTCTCGTGGTTGCTGTCGTCATGATACTGGCGATGATATCATTCCTCAGTACGGGCGCTGCCGACCAGAGCTTGCTGGAGAACCTGCAGCCTGGGGCGAAGGGGACGGATGACC
>URYG01000050.1 GCA_900551985.1 uncultured Prevotella sp.
CTCAGGGATCGGCGGCTAGCGATCTCGGAGTGCCGATGGAGAGACGGTTCTGCTCCATCAGCCAGAGACTGTCGGCGAGCTGCAGCGCCAGCTCTACATCGTGGGTGGAGAGCAGGATTGCCTTGTGCTGCTCGTGTGCCAGACGGCGGAGCATCTGAAGGGTTTCTATCTTGCTGGGGAAATCGAGGAAGGCGGTAGGCTCGTCGAGGATGATGATGCGGGTCTGCTGGGCAAGTGCCTTGGCTATCATCACCTTCTGGCGCTCGCCATCGCTCAGTTCGGAGATGCTGCGCTGGGCGAGGTGGGGGATGCCGACCTGATGGATGGCTTCATCCACTATCTGCTGGTCTGCCGGAGTCAGGGTGCCCCAGAAATTGGTGTAGGGCGACCTGCCGATGCCTACAATCTCGCTGACAGACAGTTGGGGAACATCGACACGGGAGGTGAGAACCACGCCGATCTGACGGGCTAGCTGCTGCGCCGGATAAGTGGAAAGGAGCTGATTCTGAAGGAGGATTTCGCCATCCAGGGCTGGCTGGAAACCGCAAAGGGTTCTGAGCAGGGTGGATTTGCCCACTCCGTTGGCGCCGATGAGGCAGGTGAGTTCGCCCGGCTGCAGGGAGGCAGAAACAGCAGAGGCTATCACCCGGAGCTGATGCTTCGAATGATAGCCAATGCTTAGATTCTTGAATGTAATGCAGGATTCCATCAAAAATATTTCTCCTTGTTGTTTTCGGAACTGTGATTCCTGGAATGCAGGAATTACTTAGCTGCCAAAACCTCAACCTCTACGAGTGCGCCCTTAGGCAACTTCTCTACAGCTACGGCTGAGCGAGCTGGATATGGCTGGCTGAAGAACTCGGCATAAACCTCGTTCATAGCAGCGAAATCGTCCATGCTGTTCAGATAAACGGTAGTCTTCACTACGTGAGAAAGGTCGGTACCGGCTGCCTTCAGGATGTTCTGGGCGTTGGTGAGGCTCTGACGAGTCTGCTCCTTGATGCCACCCTCTACGAAATTGCCTGTTGCAGGGTCGATAGGAATCTGACCTGATGCAAATACGAAACCGTTTACTTCGATCGCCTGGCTATATGGACCGATAGCTGCAGGCGCATTGTCTGTGTGAATTGCGTTCATAATTAATTTCCTTTTTCTATTTATTAAACCAATCTGGATGCAAAGATAAGCATTTTTCCCCAAAACGGACCTATTTTGCATCGAAATTTAATAAGTTTTCTTACTATATTCGCTCGGTGTACATCCAAATTGCTTCTTGAAGCTGGTTGAGAAGTGCGACAGGGTGTTGAATCCCGTCATATAGGCAATCTCCGAGATGTTGTACTTGCCTTCCACGATGAGGGTGGCGGCACGATTGAGCTTATAGGTCTTGAAGAAGACGCTTGGATTCTCTCCTGTGAGTCCCTTGACCTTGTAGTAGAGCTTTGTGCGGGAGATGTGCATCAGTTTCGTTACCTTGTTGACATCCAGTTCCGAGTTGGCCAGTTCCTGCTCCATCACATGATAGAGTTCATCCATGAAGAGTTTGTCTTGTGGCGACAGCACTTCCTCCACGTTCTTGTCGGTCTCCGTGGCGTTGGTCAGGATGGTCTTGGTCTTCTCACGGTTGGTGAGTTGCGAGTTGATCATTGCCAGGAGAACCTTTGGGGTGAACGGTTTGGTAACGTAGGCATCTGCTCCGCAGTTCAGTCCCTCCACCTGGTTTTCGGTGGTGGTCTTTGCAGTTACCAGGATGACTGGGATATGGCAGAGCTGGATGTCTTGCTTGATTTCCTTGCAGAGTTCATAGCCGCTCATTCCCGGCATCACCACATCGCTGAGGATGAGGCTAGGTTCTTCTTCCCTTGTCGCCTTCAGGGCACTCTCGGCATCGAAACGATAGATGATGCGATAGGAGGATGCCAAGAGGGTGCGAAGATAATGCACCACTTCGGTGTCATCATCTACGATGAGTATTTTCGGACGGTTGTCTGAACTGTTGTCTTGACTTATCTTGTCTGCCACCTTCTGACTGTCGTGCAGCGGGAAAGCTTTCTTCTGGTCTTGCTCCAGAGGGGCTTTCTCGTTGGCGTCATAAAGGCGTTCATCGGTAGGCAGGGTAACGGTGAAGATGGCTCCCTGGCAGTCCTTGCGGTTGCCCGCCTTCAGATCGCCATGGTGAAGGACGGCCAGACTGCGGGCATAGTAGAGTCCGATGCCTGTACCCCAGTTGATGGTGCCTGTTGACTGGTTGTTCAACTGATAATATCGCTTGAAGATATTCTCCACCTCATTCTGTGGGATTCCCTTGCCGGTATCAGCCACTGTGATGGTGATGATCTGTTCTCCCTTGTTAGTGGTACCTGTGTCGAAAGATACATCTATCTTACCGCCACGAGGGGTAAACTTCATGGCGTTGGACATCAGGTTGTTGATAATCTTTTCCAGTTTGTCGGAATCCAGAAGCATCAGGTAGGAACCTTCCAGTCCGTGACAGTTCAAGGTGATACCTTTCTCCTCGGTATTCACGATGAAGAGGTCCATGATGCGCTTCATCTCGGTGATAATGTCGGTTTGCTTGACGTGCAAGCTGAGTGTGTCGTTCTCCAGCTTGTTGAAGTCGAGCAACTGGTTGACGAGTCTCAGCATTCTATCCACGCTTCGGCTGATGATGTTCAACAGCAACTTGTCGTGCTTGTTGATGCTTTCACTTTCGCAGAGTTGTTCCACTGGTCCCGAAATCATGGTGAGTGGTGTTCGGAACTCATGCGATATGTTGGCGAAGAAACTCATGTTCATCTTGTTGATGCGCTGTTCCTGCTCCTTCTCATCCTTAGCCTTTCGAACCATGTTCTTCTCGATGCTGATGCGCATCTTCTGTCGATAGATCACGAAGCCGACGCCCCCTATTATAATAAGGTATAGGCACCATGCCCACCAAGAGTTCCAAGGCTCAGGGGCGATGCTTACCAGTATGCTTTTTTCGGCGATGATATTGTCGGATCCATTGCCTACCATCTTGACCTTGAAGGTATAGTTGCCGGCAGGCAGATTAGAGTAGTACGCCTCGTTGTTATTGCCGGCATCAATCCATGTATTGTCGAATCCAGCCATTTGGTAGAAATAATGGATGCGCTTGTAGTCGCTGTAGTCGATGGCAGAAAAGGCGATGCTGAAGCTGTTTTGTTTGTAGCTGAGGTGGATATGGGGTGATTCTTCCATACTCTCCTCGATACATCCATTCTTGCCAGGAAGCATAATCTCATTATGTACCTTGAGTGTTTCGAAAAGCAGACTTATCTGCTGGTTCGTGTTTACGTCTTGTGGATTGAAGATGGTGAGTCCCTGGGTACCGCCGAAGATGAGAGTTCCATCTGATAGCTTGCACGATGCCCTATCGTAGAATTGGAAGCCTTTCACACCGTCAGCCTCGTTGTAGGTGGTTACCTTTTCTGTTTTTCCATCTATCTTGTTGAGTCCATACATCGTACTAACCCAAATGTTTCCATCTCTATCTTCCTCGATGCTGGAAATGTCGGAGCAGGAGATTCCTGCTATGGTGGTCAGCTTGTGGCTCTTTGCTTCATACTTCAAGAGTCCGTTGGTAACTGTACCCAACCAGATGTTGCCCTTGCGGTCTTGATAGTTCTTGGTAGGGATATACACACTTCGCTTGATGCACTTCTTCCAGTCGTCCGGATTCACCTTAAACTCTTGGACATCGAAGTTGTTTCCATTCATTTCCAGGATAGGTTTGTAGAAGGCAGATATGAGCATGTTGCCATTCTGCAAGCGCATGATGCTGGGAATGAAGCAGAAAGTGGTAGGGAAGAGTTGTTTTTTGGTCATCTCTCCACTTTGTGCTGAAATGCAGTAGATGTTGACGGAAGCCGTGGATACCCAGATGTTTCCCTTTGCATCCTGGCTGATGTCCATAGGCATGAAGCAAGGGTAGGAGGCTACCTTGTTGAGGTGGTTGCCATCGTATTGGCATTTTGCCACATGGTCGCCATTGGCTAGCCATAGATGATTGCTGCTATCCACAAAGATGTTGCTGGTGGCATTCTTCCTGTTGCCGTTGCTATGGGAAATCATCGGTATGTCCTTGAGTTGCTGGGTTTGCAAGTCATACATATAGAGTCCGTTCTTCTTGGTAGAAATCCAGAGGTGATGATTCCTGTCGGTGGCTACGGAGAGTACGGGCTGTTTGCCGATGGCACGTTGAAGGGCAGGCATGCTGTTAAACATATCCTTGTATCTGTAGATGGTTTTTACGCCATCGTCTTCAGAACCGAGCCAAAGGTTGCCCTTGGAGTCGGTTAACATCTTGTTGACTTGCATATCAGGCACTTCGAATGGGAAGTTCTTGTCGCTTTGTGGCAGGATGGTTCCCTCCTGGGCATTGAAATAGAGTAATCCGTGCTTGGTGGTGCTAAGCAGAAGGTTGCCTTTTTCACCATACGGATGGATGCCGCTGACCATGTCGTTGGGGATTTGCAAGCCTTGCAAGGCAGCAGGGAGATGCTGCCATTTCCGGGTGTCCGTATCAAAGAGTTGCATTCCATTGTAGCCAGAGATGTAGAGCTGATGCCCATCGAAGAGAAAAGAGGCGATGGGATAACTCTGTACCGGGCTTTGGGCGATAAGTTTGAGGTCTTGGGTGCGATATCCCTTGACAGAGTAAGAGGTAACAATCCACATCACATCTTTCCGGTCTATATGGCAAGAGTAGTTATAGCAGTTCTTCTCCACCATCTTGGAGAGCCTGGTGATGGCTCTGTTGTTTTTTTCGTCATACTGATATAGGTCTGTCATCGTGAAGAAGAAGATTCTTCCCTCCTTGTCTTCCAGGATTTTTTCGATGTTCTTGTTTGCGCTGTTGATACTAACTCGTTTGAAATTGCCATTGGTCTGGTATAGGCATACGCCATTGACGGTGGCTACCCAGAGTCGGTTGTGGGAGTCACGATAAATGTAGGTAATATTGTTGTCGGGCAATCCCAGTGAATCGTCCACGCAGTAGTATTGGTGATACTGGTTGCCATCATACTTGTTGAGACCACGGAAGGTACCTATCCAGATTTGTCCGTATCTGTCTTCGCAGATGCTCTTCACCTTTTGGTTGGAGATATGTTCAGACAGGACGAGGTTCTTCTCGGGTGAAGAGACTTCGGGAATGTCTTTCTGGTCCTGGCAAGCAGTAGGAAGAAGGGTTGCCAAGAGAAAGAGTGCGTAATAAAATACCTTTGTTCGTTTCATAATCGATGGTTTTGATAGTTGCTGCAAAAGTACTATAAAACCTTGATATATACAAGGTTTATAAGACTTTTTAAACAAATAAGCAAGTTTTTGAACATATAGAAAACCCCATTTTGAACAAAAATGTAACACAGGAAAACAAGTTAGAAAAAGGTATATGAAAAAAAGCAATACCTTTGCAGCCGTAAACGATTAACAGATTTACAAGAATAAAAGCTTAACTAACAAAGTATTATCTTTAATGAGTAAAATCTATGAGAAAAATGAATGATTACAGAAGGTTCCTGACCTTCGTGTTCTTATTGATGATTTCCGGTTCTGCAGCCTTGGCGCAGGAACTGATGAAAGTCGCTGGTCTCGTAGTTGACCAAAATGCCGACCCTTTGATTGGTGTTACCGTGCGTGTGCAGGGAGACAACAAGGGTGGTACTGTAACCGATATGGATGGTAACTTTACTATCCAGGTGCAAAAGGGCAAGACCCTTGTCTTTTCTTATCTTGGCTATAAGAATAAAGAGGTATCAGCCAACTCTTCCAAGCTCAAGATTACATTGCAGGAAGACAACAAGGTACTCGATGATGTGGTGGTTGTAGGTTATGGCGTCCAGAAGAAGAGTTCTGTAACGGGTGCCATCTCTCAGGTGAAGAAAGAGGATATGGAGAATCGTACCATCACCAATGCCAAGTCTGCTCTTCAGGGTAAGACTGCAGGTGTGCAGATTGTCTCTTCTTCTGCTCGTCCGGGTTCATCACCAACCGTTCGTATCCGTGGTTTCTCTTCCAATGGTTCTTCCGACCCTCTCTACGTAGTAGATGGTGTGCGCCTAGGCGATATCAGTGGTATCGATCCTAATGATATTGCATCTATGGAAGTGCTGAAGGATGCTGCTTCTGCTGCCATATACGGTGCCGAGGCTGGTAATGGTGTGGTTCTCATTACTACGAAGAAGGGTACTGTGGGTAGTGGAAAGATAACATACGATTTCCAGTATGCCATCGAATCGCTTGCTAAAAAGCCTAAGTTGCTCAATGCCGAAGAATATATCCAATATATGAAAGAAGGTAAGACCTTTACCGAGGATTATCTCCTGAAAAACTGGGATGGAACAACCAATACCTCTTGGGTAGATGCCATCTATGGTAAGGGTAAGATGCAGAAGCACAACCTGGGCTTTACGGGTGGTAACCAAAATGGCAACTACTATCTTTCGCTTACTTATCTTGACAATGATGGTATGGTAAAAGGCAGTAATGACCTCTATCGTCGTCTCACCGCTACCATCAATGCTGAATATCAGATCAAGCCATGGCTGAAGGTGGGTACTACCAACCAGATTGAAAAATATAACGCCCGTTCTGTATCAGAGGGTTCTGAGTATGGTTCTATGATGGCAGCTGTGCTTTCTATGGATCCATTGACCCCTGTTGCATACGAGGGTGGAAACTTGCCTGCTCATATTGCTAGTGCCTTGGCAAGCGGAAAGCATCTCCTGACCAATGCGGCTGGTAACTACTATGGCGTGTCAGCTTTCTATGCAGGTGAGCAGTTCAACCCATTCGTGATGCGTGACAACAGCGTATCCCGCAACAGTGGATTCAATGTGAATGGTTCCATCTATGCAGATTTCAAGCCTATCAAGGATCTTGTGATTACTTCTCGCTTCGGTTATCGTTTGTCGGGTACCCGCAGTTCTTCCACTTCACTTCCTTTCTATGGAAATGCAACGCAAAGCCGTGATTATGTAGATCAGAGCGCATCTTCTTCTACCTCTATCTATTATCAGTGGGAAAACTTTGCCAACTATATGAAGAAACTCGGCGACCATACCGTGAATGCCATGGTTGGTATGTCTTTCCAGGAATCTACCTACGATTACGTGCAGGGTGGTTTGCAGGCTAATGGTGAAGACGCTGTCAAGAAGAACAATCCATTGTTCTACTATCTGAATTTCGCATCCGCTTCTGCTACCAAGTCTGTAGGTGGTGAGAAAACCCGCTCAGCCAAGTATTCTTACTTTGGCCGTTTGAGTTACGATTATAGAAACCGTTATTATCTGCAGGCTTCCCTCCGTGCAGATGCTGCCGACTTGTCTAAGCTTCCTGCTACCAACCGTTGGGGATATTTCCCAGCTGTGTCTGGAGGTTGGACCATTTCCGAGGAAAAGTTCTTCGAGCCATTGAGAGATGTCGTGACCAGTTTGAAGTTGCGTGCCAGCTGGGGACAGAATGGTAGCTTGGCAGCTCTGAGTGGCTATGCCTACAGCACCGATATGGCACAGGGTGGCATTTATCCGTTAGTTCCTGGTAATAATTATACAACATCTGTCAGTCCATCCAGTATGGGTAACGATAAACTGAAGTGGGAAACATCTGAGCAGACCGACTTGGGTATCGATGCGCTCCTCTTCGCTGGCAGAATGAACTTCAGCATGGACTATTTCGTGAAGAAGACCAAGGACTTGCTCGTAAACGGCACCACTCCATCTTTGGTTATCGGCGGCACCACATCTCCTATCAATGCTGGTAACGTAAGCAACAAGGGATTTGAGTTTGAACTCGGTTGGAGAGACAACATCGGTGATTTCAGCTACAGCGTACGCGGCAACCTCGCTACCTTGAAGAATGAGGTTACTTATCTCGACCCATCCTTGACCCGCTTGCAGGGTACTACCTTTATGAATGTGCCTCTCACATACTTCGAGAAGGGTTATCCTGTGTATTACTTCCGCGGCTATCAGTTTACAGGCATAGACCCAAAGACAGGTGATCCAACTTTTGCCGACTTGAACGATAGTGGTGATCTGACCGATGATGACAAGATGGACTTGGGCAGTGCCATTCCAAACTTCACCTATGGTATCACCCTGACCGCAGCTTACAAAGGCTTCGACTTGGCAGTATTCGGTTCTGGTGCATCAGGCAACAAGATATTCAACTGCATCAACCGTACCGACTTCCCTATGGTCAACAAGATGAAGGAACTCTTCTATGACGACCGCTGGACGGAGAGCAATCCTAATGGTAGCAAGCCACGTGCTGGTGCCAACAATATGGACAAGTATGCTACATCCAGTGCAATGGTATATGATGGATCTTATTTCAAGATTAAGCAGATCCAGTTGGGCTACAGCTTGCCGAGAACCCTTCTCAAGAAGGTGGCAATCAACAACTTGCGTCTCTATGTATCTCTCGATGACTTCTTCACCATCACCAAGTACCCAGGCTTCGACCCTGAGGTTTCTACCAATGATGTAGTGGGTATGGGTATCGACAAGGGCGGTTATCCAACCTCAAGAAAGGTAGTAATGGGCTTCAACCTGGAGTTCTAAAGTCTGGAGGGTTCATATAACTAACACTATACATATTCTATATATAATAACATTAGGAAATTATGAAAAAGAATATCATATATAGTCTGCTTCTCGTTGTGGCAGTGCTTTTTGCCGGTTGTGAAGACAGACTCGATATAGCAAAGCATGGCAATATGGGTGGTCAGGATGATTTCTACAAGACCAATGAGCAGACCGAGCAGGCGGTGGCTGCCATGTATAGCCGTGTGAAGGGATTGTATTATTCTTGGTTCTTTACCAAGAATATGCTTTCGGATGATGCTTGGTGTGGCGGTGGTAGTCGCGGCGACAACAACTCTTTCGAGCAGTTGAACGAATTTACCTTCGATTCCAGCAACAGTAATATCGAGGGCTTGTTCTC
This sequence comes from uncultured Prevotella sp., assembly GCA_900551985.1. GTDB lineage: Bacteria > Bacteroidota > Bacteroidia > Bacteroidales > Bacteroidaceae > Prevotella. The sequence goes on from URYG01000050.1 coordinate 8,968, forward strand.
GGGGCTCTATGGTGTCATCTATCAGTCAAACCTCGTCATTGAGAAGGTGGCTAATGATACGGAAGTCAAGAAGCGTGCCATAGCCGAGGCTTATTTCTTCCGTGCCTGGGCTAACTTCGAGCTGGTTACCCTTTGGGGTACAGCTCCATTGGTAGATCATCTCTTGGCTACAGGTGAGTACCGTCAGCCAAACAGTACTCCAGAGGTACTTTGGGCTGCAGTGGAGGCAGACTTGAAAGAGGCTATCGGCATGAATGCCTTGCCTTCCAAGAAGAACAAGGACGATCAGGAGACGGGTATGCGCGTTACCCAGGAAGTGGCAAAGGCTTATCTGGGCAAGGCTTATCTCTTCCAGAAAAAGTATCAGGAGGCAGCATCCGTACTCAATGAGGTGGTGGATTCCAAGAAGTACGACCTCTTCCGTGGCGACTATGACATGCAGTTCCATGCCGTCAACAACAACAACTGTGAGTCTATGCTCGAATTGCAGTGGCGTAACGACCAGGAGCAGGCTTGGAGTCAGTTTGATATGACCTTCCTGATGCAAGGATGGCGTACCGGCAATATGACACTCGAAGGCAAGGCTGCCGACGAAGTGGCTCAGGGAACCTACGGTTTCTTGAATCCTCGCAAGTCTCTCTATGAGGCATTTGTAAAAGCAGAGGGCGAGAATGGATACCGTTTGCAGAAGACCCTGCTCAACAGTGATCAGATGGCAGCATACGGCGTGAAGTTGAATCCTGGTCAGAACATCTATGGATGTGAAGGCTACCTCTTCTTCAAGAACCGCATCTTGAAGAGTGACAACATCATGGATGCCTCCTACTTCCAGGGATTACAATATACCGACCGAAAGATTATGCGTTATGCAGAAGTTCTCCTCCTGGCTGCCGAGGCAAACCTGGAGGCAGGCAACACAGACGTAGCGCTGAAAGACATCAATGAGATTCGTATCCGCGCCAAGGAAACTCCATTGACTAGCGTTACCTTGGACGACATCAAGACGGAGAAGCGCTTGGAACTCTGCTTGGAAAGTACCCGATTCCAGGACTTGGTACGTTGGGGTGATGCCAAGAATGCCTTGGGTTCACAGGGTAAGGAAATCCCTAACTACTCTTCCAAGGGTGTAAGTTGGGATTTCTCCAATTCTACTTTCGGATTCCAAGACAAGCACATGTTGCTTCCTATTCCTTTGAAGGAAAGAGAATTGAATCCTAATATCCAGCAGAATACGGGATGGTAATCTTCTAATTAACTGATATTTAAATGATATTGATATGAAAAAATATATAGGTTCAATATTAAGTTTGTTTATTGCAGGGCTGTGTTTCACAGCCTGCGATAACGATGCTCTTGATGGTATGCAGGGGGTATATGCAGATATGCAGAGTTATACATCGCAAGAGGCTACCGTGCAGCCTACCACTAAGTTAAAGAAAGGTGTGAAGTCGCTCAATGTAGATATAAAAGATGTAAAGGGAACTGCCATTCAGATTAGTTTTGGTAGTACCGAGTGGATTCTTCCCGCTGCCTCTTATACCGTAGCTGAGACCGTGACTGACAAAACCTGTGTGGTCAAGGTGAATGGTGAGGCAATGAAGAGTGGCGACATCGACGTATCTCTTATCGGGGGCAAGTATTACCTGAATGGTTTGTTTGCCAATGCCGCTGGTCAGCGAGTGAAGTTGAATTATGTAGGAGAGCTTGCCTTCATCGTGGGACAGGATGACCCAGAGGCATCGGGCTATACTCTTACTATCGCTCCAACTCAGATTGTCGATTGGTCAACAGGTGCTCCTGTCGTCGTGAATCCTGATGCTACCAAGTATATCATCTCTATCAACAATCCGGCAGGTCAGCCTGCTGCTTATCTGGAAGCTGTGAATGCCAATCAGCTCGGTAATACAGACTTGGCTGGTGAATATACCATTCAGGAAAAAGCTTCAGAGCCTTGGTTGATGGGCAATGGCTATGCTTTCCCTCAATATGGTTTCATGGGTGGTAGCTTCTTCGTGGATGAGGCTGGTGTTGCACAATACATCACAGCTGGTAAGATCATCATCTCTACCGCTAAGGATGCAGAGGGACAGGACTTATTCTCATTCGAGGGCGCTGACCTTGAGACTCAGAGTGGTGTGGATGGATCGGCTGGTAAAGGATCATTTAAGATTAAGTTTGCTGCCATCGCCAAGTAATAAATATAAAAAATAAAACGTTATATTCAATGAAAAGATTTTCGATATTAGCAATAACATTGTGTGCTGTTTGTGGCTCTGCCTTCGGACAGCAAGCCTTGTTCGGAGGACAGATGCCTCTTTCTCCTGAGATTCATGCAGACAAGACCGTTACATTCCGCTGCATGGCACCAGGGGCTCAAAAAGTACAGATAACTGGTGACTTCCTGCCAACCAAGAAAATTGATACCCCGATGGGTAAGTATGATATGCCAGGAGTAGCCGATTTGAAGAAGGATGAGAAGGGGGTGTGGTCTTTTACAACCACTGCTCCTTTGGCACCAGAGCTTTATAGCTACACTATGATGGTGGATGGCGCCAGTGTTACCGACCATCTCAACGTCTATACCGTGCGTGACATCGCCAACGTTTCCAACTATTTCCTGGTAGGCGGTGGAAAGGCAGATCTCTACAAGGTCAACAAGGTAGCGCATGGAACCGTATCAAAGGTCTGGTATGATGATGCCAAAGCTGGCCTTACTCGCCGTATGACAGTATATACTCCTGCAGGTTACGAGACCAGCAAGCAGAAATATCCTGTGCTTTATCTCTTGCATGGCATCGGTGGCGACGAGGAAGCGTGGATGGATTTGGGACGTGCTTCGCAAATTCTCGATAACCTCATTGCGCAAGGCAAGGCGAAGCCAATGATCGTCGTTATGACCAATGGCAATATCTCTCAGGAGGCTGCTCCAGGACAGACATCGGATAATCTGATAGTCCCTACATTGGGATTGCCTAAGACCATGGAGGGATCTTTCGAGGTATCTTTCCCTGAGGTAGTGAAGTTTGTGGATAGTCGCTATCGTACCATCGCCAATACTCAAGGTCGTGCCATTGCAGGTCTTTCGATGGGTGGTTTCCACTCGTTCTATATTTCTATCAACAATCCTAAGACCTTTGGTTATGTAGGTTTATTCTCTGCAGCCATCGGTAAGGAGCAGAGGAGCGGTGGCGCCAATGAGTATATCTACGACAATGTGGATGATAAGTTGGCTAACCTCTTTGCAGCCAAGCCAAAGCTCTTCTGGATTGGCATAGGTAATTCCGATTTCCTCTACAAGGACAACACCGCTTTGCGAGAGAAACTGGATAGCAAGGGATACAAATATACCTATATGGAAACTGATGGGGGACATATTTGGCGAAATTGGAGAATCTATCTCACCGAATTTGTTCAAAAAATATTCTAATAATTAGCAGGAAGGTCTTCTAAATCTTAGGAGACCTTCTATGGAATGAGACTAACAATAATCAAAAAATTGATAACAATGAAGAAAATTACATTCTTGGCAACTGCCTTGCTGATGAGTCTTGGCAGTTTTGCTCAGCAGGCTTTGTTTGACAATGTTCCTGTTATCTCACCTGAGGTGAACGCCAACCATACCGTAACATTCCGCTTGAAGGCTCCTAATGCCCAGAAGGTGCAGGTTACTGGTGATTTCCTGGCACCGAAAACCATTGATACACCAATGGGAAAGTATGATGCTCCTGGAGTAGCTGATATGACAAAAGATGAAAAGGGTGTTTGGACTTTTACCAGCCAAATGCTTTCACCTGAGTTGTATTCTTACAATTTACTTTTGGATGGAGTGAAGATCGTTGACCCGGGAAGCGTGTATATCACTCGTGATATTACCTCAGAAACCAATATATTCATTCTTTCAGACAAGAAAGGTGATTGTGGTGACCTCTATACCGTTAACGAAGTGCCTCACGGAAATGTGTCTAAGGTTTGGTATGATAGTCCTACGCTCAAGATGCAGCGCCGTATGACGGTCTATACTCCAGCAGGTTATGACAAGGGCAAGGATTATCCTGTACTCTATCTGCTCCATGGCGCAGGTGGCGACGAGGATGCCTGGACTACTTTAGGACGTGCGCAGCATATTCTTGATAATTTGATTGCCACAGGTAAGGCTAAGCCTATGGTCGTGGTGATGACCAATGGCAATCCTAATTGCCAGGCTGCTCCAGGTGAGTGGTCGGCAGGTCAATACATTCCTTCTTTCTATGGCTATCAGGGTGCCAAGCCAGCTGCCACCATGGATGAGAGTTTCCCTGATGTGATGAATTATGTGGAGAGCCACTACAAGGTTGCTAAAGACAAGGCTCATCGTGCCATCTGTGGACTCTCTATGGGCGGTGGTCATTCTTTCGATATCTCTCGTCGTTTCCCTACCAAGTTTGATTACATCGGACTCTTCTCTGCTGGTTTGCATGTGGGTACTACTGGCGATTTCCGTAGTGACTTCTACAAGCAGTTGCAGGGTAATGAAGAGGCTAAGACACAGTTGGCTACTCTGTTTAAGAACAAGCCAAAGTTGTATTGGATTGGTATGGGCAAGACAGATTTCCTCTACAAGAGCAGTGCAGACTTGCGTCGCTACTTCGATGAGAAGGGGTATAAATATACCTATTTGGAGACGGAAGGTGGACACATCTGGCGTAATTGGCGTGTGTATCTTACAGAGTTCGCACAGAAGATTTTCAAATGATAGAATAAGTTTTTCAAGTAATAGTTTTTAAAAAATATTATTTCATAAAATAAGGTATAGACAATGATAAAACAAATTTTAGTTTCTTCATGTGTGCTTTTTTCTGCGACTTTCGTAGTGCAAGCACAGAACCCAAAGTTGGGTGTGTCTCCTATCCAGGATGTCATCAATGCGATGACTCTCGATGAGAAGATTCAGTTGGTGGTAGGTTCTACGGGTAAGTATGAGAGCCAGATGGAGGCTACCATTGGTAACCAAGGTCAGTTGGTACAGGGTGCCGCAGGTCAGGTGAATGGTATTGAGCGTCTGGGCATTCCTGCTACGGTTGTAGCCGATGGTCCTGCAGGTCTTCGTATCGACCCTAAGCGCAAGGATACCGACAAGACGTTCTACTGTACCCATTTCCCTGTGGCTACAGTGATGAGCTCTACCTGGAACAAAGACTTGGTGTATTCCGTAGGTACCTCTATGGGAGACGAGGTGAAGCATTATGGCGTAGATGTCTTGTTGGCACCTGCTACCAATATTATGCGTAATCCTCTTTGTGGTCGTAACTTTGAGTATTATTCAGAAGATCCATTGTTGGCTGGTACCATTTGTGCTGCTATGGTGAATGGTATCGAGAGCAACGATGTAGGTACTTCGTTGAAGCACTTCGCACTGAACAACCAGGAGACCAATCGTACTCGTAACAATGTTATCGGTAATCCACGTACTTTCCGTGAGATTTACCTGAAACCTTTCGAAATCGTTATCAAGGAGGCTCAGCCTTGGACGGTGATGACTTCTTACAATCTCATCAATGGTACGATGTCTAGCGAGCGTTGTGACTTGATAACAGAGATTCTTCGCCATGAGTGGGGATTCAAGGGTATGGTGATGACCGACTGGTTTGGTGGTCTTAGCGCAGCTGCCCAGATGGAAGCGGGTAACGACCTGTTGATGCCAGGTAAGGCAGACCAGGTGAAGGAGATTCGCAAGGCTGTGCTCAATGGTCGCCTGTCGATGGAAATCCTCGACCGCAATGTACGCCATATCTTGGAGTATATCATGCTGACTCCTCGTTTCAAGCAGTATGTTGCCGACAACAACCCTGATTTGAAGGGACATGCTTTGGTGGCTCGCAATGCCGCTACCGAGGGAATGGTGTTGTTGAAGAACAACAAGAATGTATTGCCACTCGTTCAGAAGATTAAGAACATTGCCCTCTTCGGCAATACTTCTTATGATTTCATAGCTGGTGGTACTGGTTCTGGCAATGTTAACCATGCTTATGTGGTAAGTTTGTTGGATGGTTTGAAGAATGCTGGCTATCAGGTGGATGGCGACATCCAGAAGGCATACATAGAGTATGCTCCAAAGGCAAAGGCAAACTTGCCAAAGCCAAAGAATCCTTTGGAGGCTTTCTTGCCTGGTCACTTCATCCCTGAGATGAGCCTTGCTGAATTGAATATGTCTGCTGCCGTCAAGAACAACGATATGGCAATCATCACTATTGGTAAGTCGTCTGGTGAGTTCCTGGATCGCAAGATTTCTGATAGCTTCAATCTCACCAAGGAGGAGAAGGATATGATTTCTGGCGTTTGCAACGCTTTCCATAAGGCAGGTAAGAAGGTGGTTGTCATCTTGAATGTTTGTGGCGTTGTTGAGACCAAGAGTTGGATTGGTGGTCCTGATGCTGTATTGTTGTCTTGGTTGCCTGGTCAGGAGGGTGGTAACTGTGTTGCCGACATCTTGTCGGGTAAGGAGAATCCTTCTGGTCGTCTTCCTATGACATGGCCTGTAAGTTATAACGATGTTCCTTCTAAGGCTGATTTCCCTAACCCTGAGACTGTCAAGGTTGACGATGTGATAGGTATGTTTATGGGCAAGGGCATCGGTAGCAAGGGTGACGTGAAGAATGTGGATTACACCGAGTATAACGATGGTGTTTATGTAGGTTATCGTTATTACCAGACTAAGAATGTGCCTGTATCTTTTCCTTTTGGTTATGGTATGAGCTATACTACCTTTAAGTATGGCAAACCTGTGGTAACGAAGGATGCACAGGGCAATATCAAGGTCCAGGTGACTGTGAAGAATGCTGGTAAGGTAGCTGGTAAGGAAGTAGTTCAGGTATATGTGGCAGCTCCTGGCAAGGATATGGATAAACCAGCCAAGGAACTCCGTGGTTTCGCCAAGACTAAGAATTTGCAGCCTGGTGAGTCGGAGACTGTTTCTATCGATATTCCATACAAGAACTTGGCTTCTTTCAATGAGGTTGATAGTCAGTGGCAGGTTGAGGCTGGTGATTACAAGGTGATGGTGGCAAAGAATGCTGCCGACCTCAAGCCTCTTACTACCGTGATTACTGAGGAAGCTGGTGTAACCGAGAAGGTTCGCCCTTGCTTGCTCAAGGAAGTAAAGTAGTTCTATCAAAGATAAAGCTCAATCATAAAAGAGCTTGATGATAATAAAGAGTTTAATGAGATAAAAAAAAGAGGGTGCGCCGTTTGTTGATAGCGCACCCTCTTTTTATATCTTATGGATTTTTTGTAAGTTTCTTATCTTATGGATTTTGTAAGTTTCTTCACTTAGATGATCCAGAGATGGAAGCCCTTCTGCTCCAGGGCACTCTTGATCTCCTTGACGTGGGCAGCGTCGCGGGTCTCCATGGTGACACGGAGCACGCAGGCATTCACCTTGTTGCGGTTGGAAGAACGGTCGTGATGAACTCCCGTGATGTTGCCGCCCAGGCTTGCGATGACGGAGGCTACCTCTACCAACTCGCCCGGCTTGTCGTCCAGTTCCATCTCGATGGTGCAGAGACGTCCGCTCTTTACCAATCCGCGGTTGATGACACGATTGAGGATGGTTACGTCGATGTTACCGCCGCTTACTACGCAGATGGTCTTCTTGCCCTTCACCGGCACCTTGTTGTACATCACGGCAGCCACACTGGCT